>NZ_BAAGPQ010000023.1:0-178405 GCF_054783995.1 Actinocorallia aurea | reverse complement strand
CATCACCTATGACATGCTGTGTGTGCTCGCGTCCCTGTGCGGTTCCCGGAAAACAGCCGGCTGAACCGCAACACAATATGAATAATGCTTTCGCATGACTTTGTCTGCGAGCTGAGGCTTGCGGCGGTTATGGCGGAGGGGAAACACCCGGTCCCATCTCGAACCCGGAAGTTAAGCCCTCCAGCGCCGATGGTACTGCACGGGAGACTGTGTGGGAGAGTAGGACACCGCCGCAATACACTTGGGAAAGGCCCCGAACTTCGGTTCGGGGCCTTTTCGCATTTCCGGGGAATGGCGGAAAGCGGTGGACTCCCTTCCGCGTCGAAGGGAGCTCACCGCGTCGGCGTGAGAGGGCCTACAGCAGGCTCAGGCAGTGCTGGAGGTGCTCTTCGAGGAGTTCCACCCGGGGCGCCGGCAAGGGCGCGGCGGGGTTCTCGGGGAGGAGGTCGACCACGCAGCGGACGTCCCAGTACGGGTGGTGGTCGTAGTTGCCGCGGACCTGTTCGAAGGCCGCGGAGAAGGCGTCGGCGGCCTCCGGGCCGTAGCGGGCGACGAGGTTCCAGCGCATGTGCGCGACGTCGACGCCGATCGGGCCGTAGGACGCCTTGTCCCAGTCGACGACCCCCTGGAGGCGGCCGTTGGCCCACAGGGAGTTGTCGGGGTGGTAGTCGCGGTGGATGAAGTGGGGGACGAAGTCGGGCGGGGGCTCGGAGACGATCTCCTGCGCCTTGTCCCACAGGCCCGGGTTGCGGGAGTGCAGTGGCGGCTGCCGGGTGAGGAGGCGGTTGTAGGGGGTGTAGGGCGGCATGGTGGTGGCGCCCCTGACGTCGTGGAGGGTGACGAGGGCGGCGGCGAGCTGGATGAGGTACTCGGAGAGGTCCTCGGGCAGCGGCCGCGGCGGGTGGCCGGGCAGCCGGGTGATGAGCAGCGCCGGGGCGTCACAGCGCCCGCCTGACGGGTCCGCGGCGATGAGCTGGGGGGTGGGGATCTCGCACGCGGCGAGGAGCAGCAGCGCGGCGATCTCGCGTTCCGGCGGGTATTCGGGGTCCCAGTCGGTCCAGCGGCGCAGGACGAGGCGGTGGAGGCTGCCGGAGCGGGTCTCGACGAGCAGCGTGTGGTTGGTGCGGCTCGTTCCGCCGGTGAGCGGGCGCTGGAGCCGCACGGTGCTGCCGGCGCCGAGGCACTCGCACACCCAGCGCAGGGTGGCCGCACTGGGCGGTTTGCCCAGGGGCAGGGCCCTGACGGCGCGGGCTGCGGTGTCGGTGGTGCTCACGGGGTCCATGTAAACGGATTCCGAAGGTGGAGAGGAGTGATTTTGCGGAAGCTGAACGTAGTACTCGCGGGATCGCGCACGTGGCCTTACGGAGGGGCGTCGGAACGCTCCCTCCGTAAGGCCACGGGCGTCAGGCGCGCTTACTCTTTCCCGTCCCTGCGGGGCCGGAGCAGCGCTTCGGCGAGGGCGAGCATGGTCTCCTCAAGGGTGACGAGCCGTTTCAGCACGTCCTCGTGGACGGCGCCGACGCGGTTGCCGACCTCGGCCTGGACGCCTTCGACGCGTTTGCTGATCTCGGTCTGCATGCTCTCCGAGCGCTTGGCGACCTCCTCGTGCACCGCCTCGGTCCGTTTGGTGACCTCGTCGTGGACGGCGTCGGAGCGCTTGACGACCTCCTCGAAGACGCCTTCGACGCGTTTGGCGACGTCGAGGTGGATGTCCTCGAAGCGCTTGGAGATGTCCTCGCGGACGTGCTCGAACTTGCGGGACACGTCGTCCTGCGCGCCTTCGAGCCGCCGCTTGACGTCGTCCTGGACGTCCCGTCCGGTCTCCTCGAGCCGCTTGCTGAGGCCGCTGTACGCGCTTTCCACGATCTTGGACACGGTGTCCTCGATCTCGCCGCGGTCGGGCCGGCTGCGCAGCTCCACGATGAGCGGGTCGGTGACGGTGCTGACCTGCCTTTCCAGCTCGTCGAACCGCTCGCTGTAGTCCAGGTGCGGGCGCTGCGACAGTTCGGCGAGCTTGCGGTGGATCTCGTTGATCTCCAGCGCGGCGGGAAGCTGGCTGAGCCGCTCGCCGAGCGCGTCGAAGCGGCTGTCGAAGCCGTTGATCTTGCCGGTGAGGCCTTCGAGCCTGCCGTCGAGGCCCTCCAGCCGTCCGCCGAGGCCTTCGACGCGGCTGCCGAGGGAGTCCAGGCCCTGGTCGACCCGTTCGGCCATGTCGGACAGCGACTGCTCGACCCGGGCGGTGATGCCCGTGACGGTGTGCTCCAGCTTCTCCGACCGGTGGCCCAGCTCCGCGAGGGATTTGTCGAGCCGGTTGAACCGGACGGAGGCGGCCTCCATCGCGCCCTGGAGCTTGTCGAGGCGCTTGGTCATGTCCTCCATGCGCTGGGACGCCGCGGCGGTGGCGTCCGCGATGTGCTGCGCGGAGTCCATGACGTTCTGGAGCCGGGTGAGGCTCTCGTCGACGTTCTCGGCGACGACGCCGACGTCGGCCCACAGCGCCGGGAGTTCGCTGACGGGTTTGATCCGCTCGCCGACGGCTTCGAGGTGCTCGCCCAGGCCTTCGGCCCAGCCGGGCGCCTTGCCCGTCAGCTCCTCGACCTGGCCGCGAACGCCGTCGAGCTGGCCGGTGAGGCTGGTGAGTTCGCGTTCCCGGACTTCGCGCAGCAGCCACTCCATGCCTTCGAGCCGCTGCCGGATCTCGTCCAGGACCTGGCCCTGTGACCGTGATTCGTACACATGGTCTTGCGCCGCCCGGGCGAGCAACTCCCGCATCCGGTCCGAGACCGGTTGACCCCCCGTCTGCAGGAAGTTGTGATTCGTTTCCAACGCATGCCCCTTCTCACGCCCGTGCCCCCTGAATACCCCGAAGGACTCGTGCATTGATGTGAAGTGCTCACTTTAGTCCTTGATCACAAAGCGATCAGACGGCGCGGGAATGCGCCGGAGAGCACTGATCAAGAGGGAGATCATCCGCTTCGCGAGATTGGCCTGATCTCTTGGTTTCGGGCCGTTGTTGTGCCTGTTCGGAGGGCCGGTCGGCCGTCGTTTCAGGGGGGTGTGGCAGGTAATGGGGGAGGGGTGGTCGAACGGCTCCGCGGGCCGGAACGGGGAATTCTTCACCGGCCCGGGAAAAGTGATTCCATTTATCCGCCGAATTGTTTGCCTGATCCTGAACCGCAGTTTCAGGCGCGCCCGCAGATGAGCGCGACGGGTGCGTCGCCGATTCGGGTCAGCACGACCGTTCCGGGGCGGGATCCGGTGGTGCGCAGGTCGCGCCGGAGCCGGTCGAGATCGGCGGCGAAGCCCCGCTTCTTCAGGGTGAGCGCGCCCACGTCGTGGGCGCGCAGCGCGGCCTTGAGGCGCTTGACGGAGAAGGGGAGGACCTCGCGGATCTCGTAGGCGGCGGTGTAGGGGGTGGCGACGAGGGCGTCGGAGGTGATGTAGGCGATGCGGGGGTCGGCCAGGCCGCCGTCGACGAGCGCGGCGGCCTCCCCGACGAGGTGCGCGCGAATGACGGCCCCGTCGGGCTCGTACAGGTAGCGGCCCCAGGGGCGGACGGGCGGGACGGTCGTCCTCGGGTCGGGCTCGAGGCTGTGGACCTCTCCGCCGCGCAGGAGGGTCGCCTTGCGGACCGGGCTTCCCTCGGCAAGGGCGCCGAGCCACAGGGCGGCCTCCTTGACATCGCCGTCTTCGGAGATCCACTCGGTGGCGGCGTCTTCCGGGATGGCTTCGTACGGGATTCCGGGGGCCACCTTGACGCACGCGCCGGGGGCCTTCATGGCGAGGGCGAGGAGGTCGTCCAGGGGCGGCTCGTAGGACTTGGGGTCGAAGACGCGTCCGCGCGCGGTGCGCCGCCCCGGATCGGCGAAGACCTCGGTGTAGCCCGAGATGTCCTGGTCGAGGGCGTCTCCCCGCCGGACTGACGCGATGCCGGAGACCCCGAAGGCGTCCAGGTTGGCGCGGGCCACGGCGACCGTCAGCGGGTCGAGGTCGACCCCGGTGCCGGGCACGCCGGCGCGGGCGCGGAAAGCCAGGTCGGCGCCTATCCCGCAGCACAGCTCCAGCACCGGCCCGGTGAAGCGGCCGGCCCGGTAGGCGGCGACGGCCGAGCGGGTGGACTGCTCAAGGCCGTGCTGGGTGAAGTACATGCGGGCCGCGTCGGGCCCGAACTTGGCCGCCGCCCGCGCCCGCAGCCGCACCTGGGTCAGCGCCGCGCCGACGAGTTCGGCAGGGTGATCGCCGCGCAGCCGGGACGCCGACGAGAGCAGCGCGCCCTCCGAGGTGTCGGCGGCCATCGCCCGGGCAAGAACCTCCTGCCCGGACGGGGTGAGCAAGGCCTCGAAGGCGTCGATCTCCATCCCTCCACGGTAGAGCCGCTCCCATTACAGAGCGTCCGGTTGACTGTCGTACAGGCACGGAATAATGTCACTGACTGGCACTCTCCCACCGAGAGTGCCAGAGCGACGAGCCCGGTCTGGCACCCGCGACGACAGGCCGGTCGAGGTCGCCTCCTAAGCACACACGCACACTTCACATCCGAAGGGGAGGTTCGACGTGTCGACCGCCACCAAGGTTGTCCTCAAGCCGCTCGAGGACCGCATCGTGGTCCAGCCGCTCGAGGCCGAGACCACCACTGCCTCCGGTCTGGTCATTCCGGACACCGCCAAGGAGAAGCCCCAGGAAGGCACCGTTCTGGCCGTCGGGCCGGGCCGTGTCGACGACAAGGGCGCCCGCGTCCCGCTGGACGTCGCCGTGGGCGACGTCGTCCTGTACTCCAAGTACGGCGGCACCGAGGTCAAGTACAACGGCGAGGAGTACCTCGTCCTGTCCGCCCGCGACGTGCTGGCGATCATCGACAAGTAAGGGCCACGAGGCTCGAAAGAGCCCCGCGGCCGGCCCGGGTCCGCGAACGACCCGCGTGCCGGCCCGGTGAGAAGGCTCACGCACACCGCCCCGGCGGCCCCACCCGGGCGGCCGGGGCGGTGTGCTTCGGACAGGCAGACTGAGGGAAACAGCGAACATGGCCAAGATCCTGGAGTTCGACGAGGGCGCCCGGCGTGCCCTCGAGCGCGGCGTGAACGCCCTCGCCGACGCGGTGAAGGTGACGATCGGCCCCCGCGGCCGCAACGTCGTCATCGACAAGAAGTTCGGCGCGCCGACCATCACCAACGACGGCGTGACCATCGCCCGCGAGGTCGAGCTGGACAACCCGTACGAGAACCTGGGCGCCCAGCTCGTCAAGGAAGTCGCCACCAAGACCAACGACGTCGCCGGTGACGGCACCACGACGGCGACCGTCCTGGCGCAGGCGCTGGTCCGCGAGGGCCTGCGCAACGTGGCCGCCGGGGCCTCCCCGCTGAGCCTCAAGCGCGGCATCGACATCGCCGCCAAGCACATCTCCGACCTGCTGCTGAAGTCGGCCACCGAGGTCGACGACAAGAAGGCGATCGCGCACGTCGGCACGATCTCCGCGCAGGACGCCAAGATCGGCGAGCTGATCGCCGAGGCGTTCGACAAGGTCGGCAAGGACGGTGTCATCACCGTCGAAGAGGCCCACACCTTCGGCCTGGAGCTGGAGTTCACCGAGGGCCTCCAGTTCGACAAGGGCTACCTGTCGCCGCACATGGTGACCGACCCCGAGCGCATGGAGGCGATCCTCGAGGACGCCTACGTGCTCGTCGTCGAAGGCAAGATCTCCAGCGTCAACGAGTTCCTGCCGCTGGCCGAGAAGGTCGCGCAGAGCAAGAAGCCGCTGCTGGTCATCGCCGAGGACGTCGAGGGCGAGGCGCTGGCCCTGCTCGTCGCCAACAAGATCCGCGGCACGTTCCTGTCCGTCGCGGTGAAGGCCCCCGGCTTCGGCGACCGCCGCAAGGCCATGCTGGGCGACATCGCCACCCTGACCGGCGGCCAGGTCGTGTCCGAGGCCATCGGCCTCAAGCTCGACACCGTCGGCCTCGAGGTGCTCGGCCAGGCCCGGCGCATCACCGTCACCAAGGACGGCACCACGATCGTCGACGGCCTTGGCGACGCGCAGGACATCTCCGACCGCATCCGCCAGATCAAGGTCGAGATCGAGAACAGCGACTCCGACTGGGACCGCGAGAAGCTCCAGGAGCGCCTCGCCAAGCTCGCGGGCGGCGTGTGCGTGCTGCGCGTCGGCGCGGCCACCGAGGTGGAGCTCAAGGAGAAGAAGCACCGCCTTGAGGACGCGATCTCCGCGACCCGCGCCGCGATCGAGGAGGGCATCGTCTCCGGCGGTGGCTCCGCGCTCGCCCACGTGGCCAAGGACGGCTTCGACTCCCTCGGCCTGACCGGCGACGAGGCGACGGGCGCCGAGGCGCTCCGCCGCTCCCTCGTCGAGCCGGCCCGCTGGATCGCCGAGAACGCCGGCCAGGAAGGCTACGTCGTCGTCTCCAAGATCCAGGAGCTGCCGGCCGGCCACGGCTACAACGCCGCGACGGGCGAGTACGGCGACCTGAAGGCCGCGGGCGTCATCGACCCCGTCAAGGTCACCCGCTCCGCCGTCACCAACGCCGCGTCCATCGCCGGCATGCTCCTCACCACCGAGGCGCTCGTCGTCGAGAAGCCCGAGGAAGAGTCCCCCGCCGCCGCGGGCACCGGCCACGGCCACGGCCACGGCCACTAGCTTTATGGCCGAAAGGCCGACCCGCGAGCCCCAGGGCGAGCGGGTCGGCCTTTCGGCTGTTCGGGCCCTTGAGAGCCCGGGGGCCGCCCCTCCGGCCCTTGGGGGCCCACGGGGCAGCCCCAGGAGCGCCCTCACGCGGGCTGAGCCCGGCCGACAGCGCACCTGGAACATCCGTGGGGCGTGGGCTGAGACCGGTCGGGGGAGCCGCTCGGGCGGGACACTGTGGGTGGAAGGCCTCTGAATTGTTGTTCGCGCCCGCGAGGTGGAACGGGGGGTTCGAAGGCGTTCCCGGGCCGATTGCCTGAGGGCATTGGGAAGGTGTTGTGGGGGGTTCTGGGTTTTGTGGTGGGGTTTGGGGGTGGCGTCTCTCACTGTGACCATTTCGTGGCCGTTCTCTGTGAAGACTTGAACCTTTGTGGTGGGCATAGTGCTCTCGTGACGGAGGCTGCGATCGTCGGGACCGATCATCGGCTGGAGCCGGGGCCGTCCCGTACCGGGGAAGGCGAACTCGATCTGCGGGAACTCGCCACTCTCGCGGTGCAGGGGGATCCGCTGGCCACCGAGGTGCTGATCGGGCAGGTGCGCCCGCTGGTGGTGCGGTACTGCAGGGCCAGGCTGGGGAGGGTGTCGGGGCAGTATCACGCGGCGGACGACGTCGCTCAGGAAGTGTGCATCGCGGTGCTCTCCGCGCTGCCGCGCTACCGCGACATGGGACGGCCGTTCGTGTCGTTCGTGTTCGGCATCGCCGCGCACAAGATCGCCGACGCGCTGCGGGTCGCGCTGCGCACCGCGGTGCCGACCGAGGACCTCCCGGACGGGCCCGACGACGGCCCCGGCCCGGAAGAGACCGTGGTGCGGTACCTGGAGGCGGCGCAGGCGCGCGAGATGCTCGGCAGGCTGCCCGCCCAGCAGCGGGAACTGGTTCTGCTGAGGGTGGTCCGGGGCCTTTCGGCCGAGGAGACCGGCACGGTCCTGGGCATGACGGCCGGCGCCGTCAGGGTCGCGCAGCACCGTGCGCTCGCCCGGCTGCGCGCCATGGCCGTGGCGATGGAGGCCCTGGAGGAACCCCGGCAGACGGCCTAGGAGCAGCAGACGGCTAGGTGAGGGCTAGCCCTTGCCCTCTTCGCTGTCGATCACGCCGTCGACGTAGCCGCGGGCGTACTCCCAGGTGACGTAGTCGACGGGATCGGGGTCGAGAGCGGGCTCGTGGACGCGGGGCTGGCCTTCCTCGAGGAGCTGCTTCAGGTTTCCCCGCAGCAGGTCCCAGTCGATGTAGTGGGTGCGGCCGCAGTCCTCGCAGTCGACGGTGAGACCGCGCACACCGAGCGGCTCAAGGAGTGTGCGGAAGACCTCAAGGTCGGCGAGGTCGGCGAGTACGTCGTCGCGCTCCGTCGAACTCAGCGGAGCGATCTCTTCGAGCTCGCCGAGGGCGGCGGCCGGGTCTTCCGGGTCGCCGGCGAACGGGTCGAGCGGAGTCTCGTCGTGCACAGTCCCAAACTACTGCGCGGGCGGGGATGCCGGGAAGTCGCAGGTCCCGCGGGGTGTTACCCATACGATGGGTAATCAAAAGCCGCCAACCCCGCAGGAAAGGCCGATCATGAACCCCGCACAGGACAGCGCCGTCTTTTCCCCCGGGGGGAAGTTTGCTCCCGTGGGGCTGACCTTCGACGACGTGCTCCTGCTCCCCGGCTTCTCCGACATGCAACCGGGTGACGCCGACACCACGACCAGGCTTTCCAAGGGCATCGCCCTCAAGATCCCCCTGCTGTCGGCCGCGATGGACACCGTCACCGAGGAGCGGATGGCCATCGCGATGGCCCGCCAGGGCGGCATCGGCGTGCTGCACCGCAACATGTCGGTGGAGGAACAGGCCCAGTACGTCGACACCGTGAAGCGGTCCGAGGCGGGCATGATCACCAACCCGGTCACCTGTACCCCCTTCGCCACCCTCGCCGACGTCGAGGAGCTGTGCGCGCGCTACCGGATCTCCGGTGTCCCGGTCACCGACGAGCGGGGCATCCTGCTGGGCATCGTGACCAACCGCGACATGCGGTTCGAGACCGACATGTCCCGCCCGGTGTCCGAGGTCATGACCGCCATGCCGCTGGTCACCGCGCCGGAGCACGTCGGACGCGAGGAGGCCTTCGCGCTCCTGGCCCAGAACAAGATCGAGAAGCTGCCGCTGATCGACGGGGAGGGCCGCCTGCGGGGCCTCATCACCGTCAAGGACTTCACCAAGACCGAGCGCTACCCCAACGCCACCAAGGACGAGGCGGGCCGGCTCGTCGTCGCGGCGGCCGTCGGCGTCGGCGAGGAGTCGATCAAGCGGGCGCAGGCGCTCATCGACGCGGGCGTCGACGCGGTCATCGTGGACACCGCGCACGGGCACTCCAAGGGCGTGCTCGACACCATCGCCAAGATCAAGGCGAACTCCCGGGTCCAGGTCATCGGCGGCAACGTGGCCACCTACGCGGGCGCCAAGGCGCTGGTCGACGCGGGCGCGGACGCCGTCAAGGTGGGGGTCGGGCCGGGCTCCATCTGCACCACGCGCGTGGTCGCGGGCGTCGGCGTGCCGCAGATCACGGCGATCCACGAGGCCGCGCGGGCGTGCACCCCGGCCGGGGTCCCGGTGATCGGCGACGGCGGCCTCCAGTACTCCGGCGACATCGGCAAGGCGATCGCCGCGGGCGCGTCCACGGTGATGCTCGGCTCGCTGCTCGCGGGCGTCGACGAGTCCCCCGGCGACCTGGTCTTCGTGCACGGCAAGCAGTACAAGATGTACCGCGGCATGGGCTCGCTCGGCGCGATGCGCAACCGGGAGCGCGGCAAGTCCTACTCCAAGGACCGCTACGCCCAGGGCGACGTGTCCGCCGAGGACAAGCTGATCCCCGAGGGCATCGAGGGCCAGGTGCCCTACCGCGGCCCGCTCTCCGCGGTCTCCCACCAGCTCGTCGGCGGCCTGCACCAGGCCATGTGGTACACCGGCAGCCGCACGATCGGCGAGCTGCAGGAGGGCGGCCGGCTCATGCAGATCACGTCGGCGGGCCTCAAGGAGAGTCACCCGCACGACATCCAGATGACCGTCGAAGCCCCGAACTACCAGGGTCGATAGACTCACCGGGTTCGACTTGATGGCCCTCTGAGGGGTTGCAACCAGAATATGAAGGGCTAGATGGTGGCTGCTGAGGTGGAGATCGGGCGCGGCAAGAGCGGGCGCCGGGCTTACGGCTTCGACGAGATCGGCATCGTCCCGTCCCGTCGGACGCGCGACCCCGAGGAGGTCGGCGTCGCCTGGCAGATCGACGCCTACCGGTTCGAGATCCCGCTGCTGGTCGCGCCGATGGACTCCGTCGTCAGCCCCGCGACCGCGATCGCGATCGGCAGGTTCGGCGGCGTGGGCGTGCTCGACCTGGAGGGTCTGTGGACCCGGTATGAGAACCCCGACCCGCTGCTCGCGGAGATCGCCTCACTGGACGAGGCGCGGGCCACCCGCCGGCTCCAGGAGGTCTACAGCGCGCCGATCAAGGAGGAGCTGATCGGGCAGCGGATCGCCGAGATCCGTGACGCGGGCGTCACCGTGGCGGCGTCGCTGTCTCCGCAGCGCACGGCGAAGCTGTCGAAGGCCGTGGTGGACGCGGGCGTCGACCTCTTCGTCATCCGCGGCACGACGGTCTCGGCCGAGCACGTGTCCGGCAGGGCCGAGCCGCTGAACCTCAAGCAGTTCATCTACGAGCTCGACGTGCCCGTCATCGTCGGCGGCTGCGCGACCTACCAGGCGGCGCTGCACCTGATGCGCACCGGCGCGGCGGGCGTCCTCGTCGGCTTCGGCGGCGGTTCGGCGCACACCACGCGCGGCGTGCTGGGCGTGGCGGTGCCGATGGCCACGGCGGTCGCGGACGTCGCGGCGGCCCGCAAGGACTACCTCGACGAGTCCGGCGGCCGGTACGTGCACGTCATCGCCGACGGCGGCATGCGCTCCTCCGGCGACATCGCCAAGGCCGTCGCGTGCGGCGCGGACGCGGTCATGGTCGGCTCGCCGATCGCCCGCGCCACCGAGGCGCCCGGCCGCGGCTACCACTGGGGCAGCGAGGCCCACCACAGCGACGTGCCGCGCGGCACCCGCCTGGACCTCGGCACGATCGGGACGCTGGAGCAGATCCTGTTCGGCCCGTCGCACGTCGCGGACGGCTCGATGAACCTCATCGGGGCGCTCAAGCGGGCGATGGCCACCTCCGGCTACACCGAGGTGAAGGACTTCCAGCGGGTCCAGGTCGTGGTCACCCCCCAGTAACGGCACGTCTCGCGTGCCAAGAGCCCCTCTCACCCTGTGTTCGGGCGCCCTCAGGCCCGGCTCGGGCGCCCCCAGGCGCCCGAGCCGGGCCTGAGGTTCTTAAGCGCCCGAACACCGGAGCGACGAAGGCGTGACAACAGATCAGAGTGGTCTGTTACCGGTGAGTAATTCTTGGGGCCGGGTGCTGTCGGCGAGGTTGCGGCGGCCCGTAGCGTGGGAACGGACAACGCGAAGCCGAGGGGCGGGGGAGTCGTCATGGGCGGTCTGGGCGCGTCGAAGATGGGACCCGGGGAGCGCGAGCACGCCCTGGGCCGGATGGCGGCCGAGGAGTTCGACGTCGTGGTGGTCGGCGGCGGGATCGTCGGCGCGGGCGTGGCGCTCGACGCGGTCACCCGCGGGCTCAAGGTGGCGCTCGTGGAGGCGCGGGACTTCGCTTCCGGGACGTCGTCGCGGTCCTCCAAGCTGATCCACGGCGGGCTGCGGTACCTGGAGCAGTACAACTTCGACCTCGTGCGCGAGGCGCTCACCGAGCGGGGCCTCCTGCTCCAGCGGATCGCGCCGCACCTCGTCCGCCCGGTGCCGTTCCTGTTCCCGATGACGCACCACGTGTGGGAGCGGGCCTACGTCGGGGCGGGGGTGGCGCTGTACGACGCGCTGTCCTTCTCGATGGGCGCCACCCGGGGCGTCCCGGCGCACCGGCACCTGAGCCGCAGGCAGGCGCAGCGGGTCGCACCCTCGCTGAAGCGGTCGTCGTTCACCGGCGCCGTCCAGTACTGGGACGCTCAGGTCGACGACGCCCGGTACGTGATGATGGTCCTGCGCACGGCCGCGGGGTACGGCGCGCAGATCGCCTCCCGGACCCAGTGCGTGGGGTTCCTGCGGGAGGGCGAGCGGGTCACCGGGGTGCGGGTGCGGGACCTGGAGTCGGGCGACAAGCTGGAGGTCCGCGCCAAGCAGGTGGTGAACGCCACAGGGGTGTGGACCGACGACATCCAGGATCTGGTCGGCGGACGCGGCCAGATCCACGTCCGGGCGTCGAAGGGCATCCACCTCGTGGTGCCGCGCGACCGGATCCACAGCGCGTCGGGGATCATCCTGCGCACGGAGAAGTCGGTGCTGTTCGTCATCCCGTGGGGGCGGCACTGGATCATCGGCACGACGGACACCACGTGGGCGCTCGACAAGGCCCACCCGGCGGCGTCGAAGGCCGACATCGACTACCTGCTCGACCACGTCAACGCCTTCCTGACGGTCCCGCTCACCCATGACGACGTCGAGGGCGTCTACGCGGGGCTCAGGCCGCTCCTTTCCGGCGAGTCCGACGAGACGTCGAAGCTGTCGCGCGAGCATGTCGTCGCCCATCCCGTCCCCGGCCTGGTGATGATCGCGGGAGGCAAGTACACGACCTACCGGGTGATGGCCAAGGACGCCGTGGACGCCGTCGTGCACGGCCTCGACGGCAGGATCGCGGCCTCCTGCACGGACAGGGTCACCCTCGTGGGCGGGGCGGGCTTCCAGGCACTGTGGAACTCCCGGTACCGGCTGGCGACCACCTCGGGGCTGCACGTGGCGCGGATCGAGCACCTGCTGCGCCGCTACGGCACCCTCATCGACGACCTCCTCGCGCTGATCGCCGACCGGCCCGACCTCGGCAGGCCGCTCACCGGGGCCGACGACTACCTGCGCGCCGAGGTCGTCTACGCCGCCTCGCACGAGGGCGCCCGGCACCTCAACGACATCCTGTCGCGGCGCACCCGGATCTCGTTCGAGACCTGGGACCGGGGCCTCGGGGCGGCCGAAGAGACCGCGGAGCTCGTCGCGCCCGTGCTCGGCTGGACGCCCGAGCAGTCCGGCCGGGAGATCGAGTACTACCGGACGGGCATCGAGGCGGAGCGGGCCTCCCAGTCGTCCGAGGACGACCAGGAGGCCGACGCCCTGCTCCGGGGCGCGCCGGAGATCGTGCCCACCGCGGCGGGCTAGGAGATCCCCACGATGGGCAGGCGGTAGGCGGCCGGGGCGCTCGCAGGGACCAGCGGGTTCTTCGGCGCGATGGGCGTGAGCCGCCTGTACGGGGCGGCGAGGTCGGGCCGGATGTCGGCCTCGCCCTTGTTCGGCCACAGCGACATGGCCCGCTCGGCCTGCGCGGTGATCGTCAGCGACGGGTTGACGCCCAGGTTGGCCGAGATCGTGGAGCCGTCCACGATGTGCAGGCCGGGGTGGCCGTAGACGCGGTGGTAGGGGTCGATGACGCCCGTCTCGGGGGAGTCGCCGATGACGCAGCCGCCGATGAAGTGGGCGGTGAGCGGGATGTCGAACAGGTCGCCCCAGTTGCCGCCGGGCAGGCCGCCGGTCTCCTCGGCCATCAGCCGCACCGCCTCGTGGCCGACGGGGATCCAGGTCGGGTTCGGCTCGCCGTGGCCGGGCTCGGCCCGCACGCCCCAGCCGAACAGGCCCCTGCGGCCCTTCACGGTGATGGAGTTGTCGCTGGTCTGCATGACCAGGGCGATGACGGTCCGCTCCGACCAGTGCCGCAGGTTGAACAGCCGGACGAGGTCCCACGGCCTGCGGGCCACCTCGCCGAGGAACTTCAGCCACCGGGGCGCGCCGCCGCCGTCGATGAGCAGGGACCTGACCATGCCCATGAGGTTCGAGCCGTGCCCGTACCTGACGGGTTCGATGTGGGTCCGCTCGTCCGGGTGGAAGGACGAGGTGATGGCGACGCCCTTGGAGAAGTCCTCGCCTTCGTGCTGGTAGCGCTCCGCGCCGAGGATGGCCTCGGAGTTGGTGCGGGTGAGGACGCCGAGCCGGTCGGAGATCTCCGGCAGGGACGACGCCTTGAGCCTGTGCAGGAGCTTCTGGGTGCCGTACGTCCCCGCGGCGAACACGACCTGCCGGGCCGTCAGCGTCTTCCGGTTTCGCAAGGGGGTGCCGGTGCGCGTGATCTCGACGGCGTAGCCGCCTTCGACCGGGCGCACGTCCGTCACCCGGGAGAGCGGCATGATGCGGGCGCCGCCCTTCTCGGCGAGGTACAGGTAGTTCTCCGTGAGCATGTTCTTCGCGCCGTGCCGGCACCCGGACATGCACTCGCCGCACTGGGTGCAGCCGACGCGCTCGGGTCCTTCGCCGCCGAAGTACGGGTCGGCCTCACGGGAGCCGCCGTGCTTGCCGAAGAACACGCCGACGGGGGTGAGCCGGAAGGTGTCGCCCTTGCCCATCTTGTCGGCGACCTTCTTCATCACCTTGTCGGCGGGCGTCATCGCCGGGTTCTGGACCACGCCGAGCATTCGCTGGGCCTGGTCGTAGAACGGGGCGAGCTCGTCCTGCCAGTCGGTGATGTGGCCCCACTGGGCGTCGTTGAAGAACGGCGCGGGCGGGACGTACAGGGTGTTGGCGTAGTTCAGCGACCCGCCGCCGACCCCGGCCCCGGCCAGCACGGTGACCATGCTGCCCTTGGTGCCGCGCACGAGGTGGATGCGCTGGATGCCGGTGAGCCCGAGCGGCGGCGCCCACACGTAGGAGCCGAGCCGCCAGGACGTCTTCGGCAGCGGCCTGTCCCCGGTGCCGTCGCCGCGCGTGTCGTAGCGGCGGCCCGCCTCGACCACGCCGACGCGGTAGCCCTTCTCGGTGAGCCGCAGGGCGGTGACGCTCCCCCCGAAGCCCGAGCCGATCACCAGAACGTCGTAGTCCGAGGATGAGCGGTTGTCCATGCGGGGGGCCTCTCTACTTCAGGTGGAACCGCTTGAGGGTCTTGATGGCGCCGGTGAGGAGGTCGGCGTACTTGGCGTAGGGGACGCCGGCGGGGGCGTCGAGCTCCATGAACTGCTGGGAGGCGACGGTCTGGGCCTCGGTGTACTTGAGCAGGCCCTCCGAACCGTGGCGGCGGCCGACGCCGGACTGCTTCATGCCGCCCATCGGCGCGTCGTGGGAGGCCATGGCGGCCCCGTAGCCCTCGTTGACGTTGACGGTCCCGGCCTGGAGGCGCGCGCCGACCCTGCGGCCCCGGGCGAGGTCGCGGGTCCACACCGAGGCGTTCAGGCCGTAGGAGGTGTCGTTGGCGCGGGCGACCGCCTCGTCCTCGGTCGCGAACCGGTAGACGGCGACGACGGGCCCGAAGGTCTCGCCCGCGCAGAGGTCCATCTCGGTGGTGACGTCGGTGAGGATCGTCGGCTCGTAGAACAGCGGGCCGAGGTCGGGCCGCGCCTTGCCGCCCGCGACGACGGTCGCGCCGGCCTCGACGGCCTGGGCGACGTGCGCGGAGACGGTGTCGAGCTGCCGCCGGTGCGTGAGCGAGCCCATCTGGGCGTCGAAGTCGAGGGCGGAGCCGAGCTTCATGGCCTCGGTCTCGGCCTTGAACGCGGCGAGGAAGGCGTCGAAGACCTTCTCGTGCACCAGGAGCCGCTCGATGGAGATGCAGAGCTGCCCGGCGTTGGAGAAGCAGGCCCGGACGGCGCCGCGGGCGGCCCGCTGCAGGTCGGCGTCCTCCAGGACGATCATCGGGTTCTTGCCGCCGAGCTCCAGGGAGTAGCCGATGAGCCGGGGCGCGGCCTTCTCCGCGATCTGGCGGCCGGCCCGGGTGGAGCCGGTGAAGGCGATGTAGTCGGCGGAGCCGATGAGCGGGTCGCCGATCTCGGCGGGGTCGCCCGCGACGACCTGCCAGAGGTCCTTGGGCAGCCCGCACTCGATCATCAGGTTCACGCACCACAGCACGCTGAGCGCGGTCTGGGTGTCCGGCTTGTGCACGACGGCGTTGCCCGCGAGCAGGGCAGGGACGGTGTCGCCGACGCCCATGCTGATCGGGTAGTTCCAGGGGGTGATCATCCCGACGACGCCCTTGGGCTGGCGCAGCTCCCGGGTCTTCACCATGAGCGGGAAGGCGCCCTGGCGGCGCTTGGCGGCCAGCAGCTTCGGCGCCTTGCGCGCGTAGTACAGGGAGCCGAGGGCGACGTCGAGGAACTCCTCGAAGGCGTGCCGCCGCGCCTTGCCGGTCTCCCACTGGAGGATGTCGAGGATCTCGTCGCGCCGGGCGAGGAAGGCGTCGACGAAGCGGAGCACGGGCTTGGCCCGCTCGGCGGGGCTGAGGCCCGCCCAGGCGCGCTGGGCCGCGCGGGCCTTGGCGTAGGCGGTCTCCACGTCCTTGGCCGACGAGGTGGGGATCACCGCGAGGGGGTCGCCGGTGAAGGGCGCGTTGATGACGGTGCTGCCCCCGTCCGAGGTCACCAGAGCGGTGATCTTGGCGATGGCCGCGTCGGACAGGGGGCTCGGGGAAGCCGTCTGGGTTGCCATGGCCGTCAGCATATGACCGTGTGGCCAGCTTTGGATACCCGCAAGTAACTAACAATGCCCGAGCGGTCATGTGTGGTCAGATCACATGTTCCTGGCGCTTTGGATCGCTCCACATCAGTAAAGCCTGGAACGACCAAGGTCTCCCGGTGTATCTCGAAGGTGAGACTTCTGGGGAGGAGCGGCGATGACAGGTGCGGTGGGGCAGAAGGCGCGGAAGGGCCGGCCGGACCGGCGGGAGCAGACGCGCAAGGCACTGCTCGACGCGGCGCAGAGGCTGTTCGCCGAACGCGGCATCCACGGGGCCGCCCTCGACGACGTCGCCCACACCGCGGGCCTCACCAAGGGGGCCGTCTACTCCAACTTCTCGGGCAAGCCGGAACTCGTGCTCGCCCTCCTCGACCAGTGCGTCACCAGCGCGCCCCGGCTGCACGGCAGGTGGCTGGACGCCTCCGACGAGGACCGCCTGCTCGCCCAGCTCCTCGTGGAGTTCTGGCTCTACGGGATGCGCGACTGCGCGGCCGGCTGGCGGCTGGCGGAGTGGGCCGAGTCGCAGCGCCGGGAGATCGCCCGCAGGATCGCCCCCGCAGACGCCGAAGCCGGGTCCGGCGGAACCGGACCCGGCGAAGAGCACGAGGCGGAGGCCGCGCGCCGCGCGACCCTGGCCATGGCCATGGAGATGGGCCTGGCGCTCCAGCACCTGCTCGACCCCGACCGGGTGTCGGCCGAGGTCTACCGCAGCGGCATGGAGCTGGTGCTCGGGCCTACTCCCACTCGATAGTGCCCGGGGGCTTGCTGGTGACGTCCAGCACCACCCGGTTCACCTCGCGGACCTCGTTGGTGATCCGGGTGGAGATCCGCTCCAGCAGCTCGTACGGCAGCCGCGACCAGTCGGCGGTCATCGCGTCCTCGCTGCTGACCGGGCGGAGCACCACGGGGTGCCCGTAGGTGCGGCCGTCGCCCTGGACGCCGACCGAGCGGACGTCGGCCAGCAGCACGACCGGGAACTGCCACACGTCGCGGTCGAGCCCGGCGCGGGTCAGCTCCTCGCGGGCGATCGCGTCGGCCTCGCGCAGGAGGTCCAGCCGCTCGCGGGTGACCTCGCCGATGATCCGGATGCCCAGGCCGGGGCCGGGGAACGGCTGGCGCCAGACGATCTCGGCGGGCAGGCCGAGCTGCTCGCCCAGCGCCCGGACCTCGTCCTTGAACAGGGCGCGCAGCGGCTCGATCAGGCCGAACCGCAGATCGTCGGGCAGGCCGCCGACGTTGTGGTGGGACTTGATGTTGGCGGTGCCGGTGCCGCCGCCGGACTCCACGACGTCCGGGTAGAGCGTGCCCTGGACCAGGAACTCCACGTCGCCCTCGGCGGAGATCTCCCGGGCCGCGGCCTCGAAGACGCGGATGAACTCGCGTCCGATGATCTTGCGCTTCTCCTCGGGGTCGCTGACGCCCGCGAGCGCGGTGAGGAAGCGCTCCTCGGCGTCCACGACGCGCAGGTCGACGCCGGTGGAGGCGACGAAGTCCTTCTCCACCTGCTCGGACTCGCCCTTGCGCATCAGGCCGTGGTCGACGTAGACGCAGGTGAGCTTGTCGCCGATGGCGCGCTGCACCAGGGCCGCGGCGACCGCGGAGTCGACGCCGCCGGACAGGCCGCAGATCGCGCGCCTGTCGCCGACCTGCTTGCGGATCGCCTCGATCGACTCCTCGGCGATGTTGACCATCGTCCAGTTCGGCCGGACGCCCGCGAGTTCAAGGAAGCGCCGCATGACGGTCTGGCCGTGCTCGGTGTGCAGGACCTCGGGGTGGAACTGGACGCCGTAGAAGCCCGCCTCGGGGTTCTCGAACGCGGCGATCGGGGTGACCTCGGTGGAGGCGGTGACGATGAAGCCCTCGGGCGCCTGGGAGGCGTAGGTCCCGTGCGACATCCAGACCTTCTGCGCGGCGGGCAGCCCGGCGAGCAGGGCGCCGCCCTCGATGACGTCGAGGTCGGTGCGGCCGTACTCGGCCACGTCGGTGCGCTCGACGATGCCGCCCAGCGTCTGGGCCATCACCTGGAAGCCGTAGCAGATGCCGAAGACGGGCACGCCGGCCTCGAACAGGCCTTCCGGCGCGGCGGGCGCGCCAGGTTCGTACACCGAGGACGGGCCGCCGGACAGGATGATCGCCTTGGGCCGCTTCGCCAGCATCTCACTGACCGGCATGGTCGACGGGACGATCTCGCTGTAGACCTGGCATTCGCGGACGCGACGGGCGATCAGCTGCGCGTACTGCGCGCCGAAGTCGACGACGAGAACAGTGTCGAACGACTGTTCGGTGACGGACACGGAGAACCTTTCGCGCTGGTGAGGAGTCAACTCAGTCTAGTTGCCCCGCATGCTGGGTGAACGCCGAAGGCGGATGAGCAGGGTGCGGGCGACGGGACTGGTCGGGTTCGACCTATGTCGGTAATCACGGCATTGTGTCGGGCCTGTCTTGTAGATTTGCATCCCCCCTGATCCAACCCCCGATCTCGACCCCCCGAGGAGCCAAGTGAAGAGCGTAGGGAAGCTCGTCGTACTCGGCGTGACCGTCGCGGCGACCGCCTCCATCCCGCAGCTCGCGACCAGCACCGCGCTGGCCGCGCCCGCGCCCGTCGTCGCGGCCGCGGACTGCTATGGGGCGGACCTCGGCCACACCGAAGACGCGAGCGTCGCCCGAGTCGTCAACGGCTCGAAGGTCGTGGAGCCGGAGAGCCACGTCGACCCCAAGGTCGAGGCCGCGATCCAGTTCGAGCTGACGAAGCAGAACCTGCTGACCCGGTCGGCCAACGGCCGCGCCGAGACCAAGTGGATCCACATCCCCGTCTACTTCCACGTGATCCACAACGGGAAGCAGGGCAAGATCTCGAAGAAGACGATCAACAAGCAGATCGACGTCCTGGACAACGCCTACAAGGGCGGCGAGGGCGGTCAGAGCCTGAAGGTCAACTTCTTCCTGAAGAAGATCGACTACACCAACAAGAAGGCCTGGTTCAAGAACGCGTACGCGAACCAGAAGGCCATGAAGAAGAAGCTGCACAAGGGCGGCAAGGCCTCCCTGAACCTCTACAGCGCGGACCTCGGCGACCAGCTCCTCGGCTGGGCGACGTTCCCGTGGGAGGCCAAGAAGTCGCCGAAGCTCGACGGCACCGTCGTGCACTTCAAGTCGCTGCCGGGCGGCGCGTTCGAGGGCTACAACCTCGGCGACACCGCGGTGCACGAGGTCGGCCACTGGATGGGCCTCTACCACACCTTCGGCCGCAATTACCCCGACCAGGACGGCTGCGTGGCCGGCGACCGCGTGGCCGACACGCCCGACCAGGGCGTGCCCACCGGCGGCTGCCCGGCTGACGACGCCATCCCGGACACCTGCCCGGCCGAGGGCCTCGACCCGATCCACAACTACATGGACTACGGCAACGACGGCTGCATGACCGAGTTCACCGCGGGCCAGAACGACCGCGTCCGCGCCCTGTGGACGAAGTACCGCGCCGCCAAGAAGAAGAACTAGCGTCCGCCGCGGCCGCTTCCAGCCGCCGCGGATGACGGAAACGCCCGGGCCCCCTTGAGGGGACCCGGGCGTTCGCGTCTGTGGGGCGCGCTGTCAGGAGGCGCGGTGCTTGGCGGTGGGCGCGCCGTTGCCGCGGCGGCCGCGGAAGCGGATGACGACGTAGACGGCGACGGCGATGACCGCGATCACCAGGACGACCTTGGACAGGACGCCGACGTAGGTCTCGACGATGTGCCACTGGTCGCCGAGCCAGTAGCCCGCGAGGACCAGGATCGAGTTCCAGATGAGGCTGCCGCAGGCCGTCAGCAGCAGGAACACCGGCATCGGCATCTTCTCGACGCCCGCCGGGACGGAGATCAGGCTCCGGAAGATCGGGACCATCCTGCCGAAGAAGACCGCCTTGGTGCCGTGCTTGGCGAACCAGGCCTCGGTCTTCTCCAGGTCCGAGACCTTGACGAGCGGCATCCGCTCCCAGATCCAGTACATGCGCTCGCGGCCGATGACCCGGCCGATCCAGTAGAGCACCGCCGCGCCGACGACCGCGCCGAGCGTGGTCCAGAACAGGGCCCCGACGAGGGAGAGCTTGCCCTGGCCCGCGGTGAACCCGGTGAGCGGCAGGATCACCTCGCTGGGCAGCGGCGGGAAGAGGTTCTCCAGGGCGATGAGGAGGCCCGCGCCGGGACCGCCCAGGGTCTGGATGAGGTCGGTGGCCCAGCCCGCGATGCCGTCCGCCGGGGCGTCCGTCTGGGCGGCCTGAGCGGCGAGGATCGACAGGTGCATGCGCGGGACTCCTAGGGTTCGGGGGACCGTGTAACGGACCGGGCGGGCTGCCCGCCGCCCCGGTCATCCTTCCATGCTGGGAAGTGGGACTTCAGGACAACGTAAGGATCTTCGTCCGTTTCGCGTGGTTTGACCCACACGATAGTGGCCGAAGCGCGCCGGGCGTGCGGTTTCGCCGGTGTAGGCGGAGATGCGCGGGAGGTCGGCGGTGCCCGCCCTGGCACGGGGGATGTGCGCGAGCAGGGCGGTGCGGCGGATCCACAGGTCGGGGTCGCCGAGCGCGGCGAGGTCCGCGGTGATCCGCTCGGCGGTCTCCCGTATGGTCTCCATGTACGGGAGTCTCGCCCGCGCGGCGCCTTCCCGAACCTGTGCGGCTCCGACCTGCACACCCTGCACCACCCGGGGGCGGCGCCCGGCATGGTCCTCGGCCACGAGCCGGGCGGGCCTCACCGGGCACTGCGAGGGCCCCAACCCGGCGCGTCCGGGCGCCACCTACGGGATGGGCGAGGCGTTCGGCGGCTGGGCGGGCTTCCAGGCGGAGTACTCGCTCGTGCCCTACGCGGACTTCAACCTGTACGTCTTCCCCGACGCCGACCAGGCGCGGGAGCGGCTGCTCGACGTCGCGATGATCGGCGACATCCTGCCGACGGGCTACCACGCCGCCCGCTCGGCAGGGGTCGGGCCGGGCTCGACCGTCTACGTCGCGGGGGCGGGGCCCGTCGGGCTCGCCTCGGCGGCGGCCTGCCGGCTGCTCGGCGCGGCGGCCGTCGTCGTGCCCGGCGGGTACCCGGCGGGCGCGAGCATGCGTGCTCGTCCCCTGAAGCATCGGAACGGCGGACGGCACCGGGATCGATGAGGCTCCCGGCGCCGTCCGCCGTTTCGCGTCACCGGACGCGCGAAGGGCCCCGCCGCACGCGTGCGGCGGGGCCCTTCGAAGGCCGGTCGGACAGAGAACCGGTCAGACCGCCGTCAGGGCGGACTCCGACTCCAGCACGGCGGCCGTGGCGTTCACCACGGCGGCGATGCGGAGCGCCTCCTGGATGAGCTCACGGGACAGGCCGCCGTCGCGCAGCACCTTCTCGTGGGACTCCAGGCAGCGGCCGCAGCCGTTGATCGCCGAGACCGCCAGGCACCACAGCTCGAAGTCGACCTTGTCGACGCCCGGCTTGGCGATGATGCTCATGCGCAGCTTCGCCGGGAGGGTCGCGTAGGTCTCGTCACCGATGAGGTGCGTGGCCCGGTAGTAGATGTTGTTCATCGCCATGATCGCGGCGGCGCCCTTGGCCGCCTCGAACGCCTCGGCGGTGAGGTAGTCGCCCGCCTCGGCCGAGACCGCGGCGATGACGCGCGCGCTCTTGGTGGCCAGGGCGCAGGACAGGACCGTGCCCCACAGCTGCTGCTCCGACAGCTGGGACGTGGTCGTCACCGAACCCAGGTTGAGCTTGATGTCCTTGGCGTACGCCGGGAGGGCGGACTTCAGGTCGTCGATGCCCATGCTCAGGCGCCCGCGAGCAGCTTGCCGGCGTCAAGGGTGTTCTCGCCCTTGTTCCAGTTGCAGGGGCACAGCTCGTCCGACTGGAGGGCGTCGAGGACCCGCAGGACCTCCTTGACGTTCCGGCCGACGGAGCCCGCGGTCACCATGACGAACTGGATCTCGCCCTCGGGGTCCACGAGGAAGGTGGCGCGCTGCGCGACGCCGTCCTTGGTGAGGATGCCCAGCTCGGAGGCGAGCTCGCGGTTCAGGTCCGACAGCATCGGGAAGGGCAGGTCGGTCAGGTCGGGGTGGTTCTTGCGCCAGTTGTAGTGCACGAACTCGTTGTCGACGGACGCGCCGAGGATCTGGGCGTCGCGGTCGGCGAACTCCTCGTTGAGACGGCCGAACTCGGCGATCTCGGTCGGACAGACGAAGGTGAAGTCCTTCGGCCAGAAGAACACCACGCGCCACTTGCCCTCGTAGGACTTCTCGGTGATGGTCTCGAAGGCGTTGTCCGCGTCGAGGGAGACGCAGGCCGTCAGAGAGTAGGCCGGGAACTGGTCGCCAATGCTGAGCATGGGCCCTCCAAGGTGGAATGGGGTCGGTGACGGCCTCCAGCTTCCCGCAGGTATCGTCATGTGAGAAATCGAGAGAACAGACTGTTCTTGATAGGAGTTGGCTATCAGCCGTCCGACGATCGCCCAATTGAGGGCGTTCCTGGCCGTCGCGGACCATCTCCACTTCCGTGACGCTGCCGCGGCGCTCCGTATGAGCCAGCCCGCCCTGTCGGCAGCGGTGGCCGCGCTCGAGGACGCCCTGGCCACCAGGCTTGTGGAACGCACCACACGCAAGGTGCTGCTGACCCCCGCGGGTGAGATCGTGGCGCGCCGGGCGGCGATCGTACTCGCCGAACTCGACCGCATGGCAGAAGAGGTCGCGGCCGACAAGGGACCTTTGGCCGGACCATTGCGACTTGGGGTTATTCCTACGGTCGCTCCCTATTTGCTACCGACGCTCCTGCCCGCGCTCCATAGTGATTTTCCCGACATTGAGCTTTCCGTGCGGGAAGAGCAGACGGCGATCTGCGTCACAGAACTGCTCGCCGGCCGCCTCGACGTGGTAATGCTCGCCCTTCCCGTGACCGTTCCCGGGATCGTCGAGCACGAGCTCTACCGCGAGGACTTCGTCCTGGCCGCGCCGCGCGCCCTCGAAGTGGCCGAGCCGGTCGAGCGCGACGTGCTGGGCGACCTCGACGTGCTGCTGCTCAACGAAGGGCACTGCCTGCGCGACCAGGCGCTCGAGGTGTGCCGGGAGGTCGGCGCGAAGGCCGCCGCGGCCACCTACGCCACGAGCCTTTCCACCCTGGTCCAGCTCGTGTCCGGCGGGCTCGGGGTGACCCTGCTGCCCGAGTCTGCGGTGTCCGTGGAGTCCGGAAGGTCCGGCATGGCGCTGCACCGCTTCGCCGCGCCCGCGCCCTTCCGGCGCATCGGGCTCATCCACCGGGCGACGTCCCCGCGCGCCGAGGAGTTCGGCCTGCTCGCCGCCACGATGCGGCGCGCGGTGCGGGACAAGGATTGGAAAGTCCACATAGCCGCCTGACCGGGCGGATCAAGAGGCGGGCGCAACCTCAAGATTGCGTCAAGGGACCGCCATCTACTCACTCAACGTGAGCACCGGGTGCGCAATGTGACCATGCTGAGCGTCATGGCCACGCCTGTGCCCCGGTCGCTCACGGTGGCGGGTCGGCCATCGTGTTGTTACTTTCGGTGAGTTGATCATGTCGTTGAGTGAGGTGCCTGTGCCCGTCCTGAAGCTTGTGCGCTGGTCGACCTCGCATGTGCCGGCCCCTGTTCGGCGGGCCCTGGTCCGGCTCAGGGAACAGGGCCGCGCGGGGTTCCGGATCGAGGGCGCCGCTTGGACGGACGAAGGCGACCTCCTGCTGACCGGCGCCCACGTGCCGCAGGGCCTCGTCCTGCGGCACCACAGGACCGGACGCGAGGTGACCGTCGCGGGGACCGCCGAAGGCGTGCGGGTGCCTTGCACGCGCATCCTGTCCTTCGGCGAGGAGATCCCCCTGGCCAGCGGCGAATGGGAGCTGCGCGACGCCCACTGGACGGGCAGGCGCGTGCCGGACAAGCGGGTCGACGGCCTCCACGTGTTCACGCCGATCGCGCGCGGCACCCGGCTCGTGCTGTCGGTCGCCCCGAACCACGCTCCCGACGAGCGGGGCCCGCGCGCGCAGGAGCGCCTCCAGTCCGGGCACTACGCGGGGCGCAGGGCGCTGCCGCTCGTCGACCTCGTGGTCTTCGACTCGATGAGCGGCAGGGCCGCGTCGTGCAACCCCCGGGCCATCCACGACGAGTTGCTCCGCCGCGACCTCGGCCTCGACCTCGTCTGGATCAGCGCCGACGGCCAGTTCGCCGCGCCGCCCGGCGCGGAGGTCGTGCTGGCGGGCTCCCGCGCCCACTACGAGGTGATGGCCCGGGCCAGGTACGTGGTCGGGAACGTGCGGATGCCGCGGTGGTTCCGCAAGCGCGAGGGCCAGACCTACCTTCAGACCTGGCACGGCACCCCGGTCAAGCACCTCGGCTTCGACATCGAGGCGATGGCCGACCGGCGGGAGGCGGCCTTCGCCCACATCCGCGGGGACACGCCACAGTGGGACTACCTCGTCTCCCCGAGCCAGTACGCGACGCCGATCCTGCGCCGCGCCTACGGCTACGAAGGGGAGGTCCTGGAGATCGGCTACCCGCGCAACGACGTGCTGCACGGCCCGGACAAGGACGCCAAGGCCGCCGCCGTACGGGCCCGCCTAGGGCTTCCCGAAGACAAGAAGGTCGTCCTGTACGCCCCCACGTGGCGCGACGACCTGCGCTTCTCCGGGATGCCGCAGGACCTCGCCCTCGACGTCGCCGACGCCCGCCGCGCCTTGGACGGCGACCACGTCCTGCTCGTCCGCGCCCACCGCAACGCCGTCAAGGGCGCGGGCTGGCCCCGCCCGGACGGCTTCGTGCGCGACGTGACGGCCTACCCCGACGCCGCGGACCTGCTGCTGGCCGCGGACGTCCTGGTGACCGACTACTCCTCGACGATGGTCGACTTCGCGGGCACCGGACGTCCCGTCGTGGTGTTCGCCCCCGACCTCGACCGCTACCGCGACGAGATCCGCGGCCTCTACCTCGACCTCGAGGAGAAGTCCCCGGGCCCCCTCCTGCGCACGTCCGGGGACGTCGTGGCCGCGCTGCGCGCCGGGATCGAGGCGGGCGACGCCGTCGAGGCCTTCCGCGCCGAGTTCTGCCCGTTCGACGACGGGGGCGCGTCCGGCCGCGTGATCGAGCACGTCTTCAAGGGGATGTGACATGCCTCCGGTGCTGAGCGTGGTCGTCGCGTTCACCGCCGCGGGCGGGCTCGCCGACACCCTGGAGGCGCTGGCCGGGACGCACGGGACCGGGCTGCGCGTGGTGATGGTCGACGCGGGCTCCCTCGACGGCGCGGACACGGTGGCCAAGGAGTACGCGGCCACGGACGAGCGGTTCGCTCTCGTCAGGGGCGAGACGGGGGAGGACGCGCGCAACGTCGGCGTACGCCACGCCACAGGCTGCTACCTGGCTTTCGCCGAACCCGGCGACTTCCTCTTCCCGGGCCCGCTCGTCGCCTCCCTGGAGCGGACCGGCTCCGACCTGGCGATAGGCAGGTCCGCAGGGGTGCGCTACCCGGACGGGCTGTTCACGGGGCCCCGTATGGAGCTGGGCCTGAAGGGCGAGCCTCTGCTGCTGCACCACCGGACGCTCGGCGCGAAGGTCTTCCGCCGCTCGTTCTGGGACCGCCATGGGCTGTCCTTCCGCGACGGGCCGGAGGCGGGGCTGCGCCTGGGGGTGGCCGCGCAGGTCGTCGCCGGGCGGACGGACGTGGTCCCCGACCTCGTCCACGCCCATCCCGCGCCCGTCGAGGTGGACCCGATCGCGCTGGTCGGGGCGCTGGCCGAGGCGTCGGCCCACCTCGCCGCGCACGCGCCCAAGCAGCGCGTCGAGTTCGACCGCGGCGTCGTCATCGCGGAGATGACCGGCGTGCTGCACACCATCGCGCAGGTCGAGGAGGGCCGCGAGGAGCTGTTCTCGGCGGCGCACGCCTACCTGGCCACCGTCTCGCGGGACCTGTTCCACGAGGGCCCCGTCGTGCACCGGATGCGCTGCCACCTGACGGCCGAGGGCCTGCTCGAGGATTTCCTCGAAGTGAGCCGGTACGAGCAGGCGTGGGGCACCCGCGCGGGCGTGATCCAGCGCGGCATCCTCTGGCGGACCTGGTACCACCACTACCCGCAGCTGTTCGACCACCGGGTCCCGCAGGAACTGCTGTGCGCGTCCCGGGAGATGACCTTCGAAACCGGGGTCGACGAGGTGGAGCACGTCCACGGCTCCCTGCTGCGGATCACCGGCCACGCCTACGTGGAGCTGCTCGACCTGCCCGGCACCGGCGACGGCGACCTGCGGCTGACCCTCGTGGAGCGCGGGGGCAGGCGGCGCGTGCCGGTCGACTTCCAGCGCGCGGACCGGCCCGACCTCACCGCGAGGTCCGCCCAGGCCTCGGCCGCCTACCGGGGCGGCGGGTTCGTGGCGATCGTCGACGCGTCCCGGCTCGGCGAGGGGGAGTGGCGGCTTGAGGCGGTCTTCGCGCACCGCGGCGTGCGGCGGACCGCGTTCGTCGCCGGCGCCGCCGACCAGCGCCGCGCCCACCCGGCGGGCGTCCGGGTAGGGACGGGGCTGTGGGCGCAGCCGGTGTGCGCCGGGACCTTCGCGCTGCGCGTCAGGCCGCTGCGCGCGCTCGTCACCGGGTGCGCGGTCGAAGACGGCGAACTCGTCCTCACCGGCTGGTCCCCCGACGAGGACTTCCCCCTGCGCGCCGGATCGGCCGAGGTGCCTTTGGAGCTCACCGGCGAGGACGGCTTCCGCGCCCGCCTTCCCCTCGACGCCTTGAGCGCCGCCGCCGAAGCCGGCGCTCTGCCTCTGACGCTCGGCGCGGCCCCGCTGACCGCGGGCGACCTCCCGCCGGTCGCGTCCTGCGGCCTGGTGCTGCACCGCGACGACGACGGCCTGCTCGCGCTCGCGCGCCGCCCCGCCGGGCCGCGGATCCTGCGCGCCGAGCCCGAGGGCGCGGCAGGAGTCCTGCTGTCCGGCGACCTCGGCGCGGGACTGTGGCTGCGGCACACCGGCACCGGCGAGCTGCGCGCCCTGCCCTGCGACGCCGACGGCGACGTGCCCTTCCGCTACGCCGAACTCGTCCCGATCCGGGGCGGCGAGTGGGACGTCGTCGACGTCGAGGGCGCCCCCGCCACGATCGACCGGGTTGCCTCCGGGCGGCTGCCGGGGCCCCGCCGCTGCGGCAGGGCCGAATACGACCTGCGCGCGACCGCGGCGGACGGCCTGCGGCTGCGGATCCGGCCCGGCCTGCGCGACGAGGAGCGCGGCGGCTTCCACCAGCGCAGGCTCGCCGAGCAGCACTACCCGCGCCTGCGCACCCGGCCGCTGTTCGACCGGGTGGTGTTCGAGGCGGGCGAGGGCACCCGGTGCTCCGGAAGCCCGCGCGCCATCTACGAAGCGCTCCAGATGCGCCGCCCCGACCTCGACCTCCTGTGGGTCTCCCGGGACGCCTCCTTCGCCGTCCCCGACGGGGCCGACTGCGTCGTCCGGGACAGCGCCGAGCACTACGCGGCCCTGGCGACGTCCCGGTGGGTGGTCAGCGACGGGCTGCTGCCCGAGTGGTTCCGCAAGCGGGAGGGCCAGGTCTACCTTCAGACCTGGCACGGGGCGCCCCTGGCCGGCGTCGGGTTCGACCCGCGCGAGCCGCGCGGCTTCGCCGAGGCCGCCCGGCAGGAGCGGATCGCCGCCGACGTCGCGCAGTGGGACCACTTGGTCTCGCCGAACGCCTACAGCACCCAGATCCTCCGCGGCGCCTTCGAGTACGACGGGCCGATCGTGGAGTCGGGGTACCCGCGCAACGACGCGCTCGCGGCGCTCGACCTCACCGAGGCGTCCAAGGCGGCGAGGGCAAGGCTGGGTCTGCCTTCCGGAGCCCAAGTGGTGCTGCACGACCGCGCGCTCGACGTGGCGGCCCTTCGCGCGAGGGTCGGGTCCGACACGGTGTTCCTCGCCGCCGCCGACCACGACCCGACCGACCTGTGCCTGGCCGCCGACGTGCTCGTCACGGGGGTGTCCGCGCTGATGTTCGACTTCTCCGTCACCGGCCGCCCCGTGTACTGCCACCGGCCCGGCGGGCATCGCGAGTACTTCGACGTCGTCGTCGAGGGCCCCGGGCCCGTGATCGACGACCTCGACGACCTCGCCGCGGCGCTGCGCGAGCCGTCCGGCTCCAGCGCCGGGTTCGCGGCCCGGTTCTGCCCCCTGGACGACGGGCTCGCCTCGATGCGGGTCCTCGGCCGTGTTTTCGACCGGGCCCGCGACGACCGCGTCTTCGGTGTGCCCCGCAAGAAGCGCAAGAGGAAGGTCCGATGAGTCCCCGGCTGAGCGTCATCGTCCCGATCTACAACGTAGAGCGCTACCTGCCCGCGTGTCTCGACTCGCTGGCCGCCCAGACCTTCACCGATCTCGAAGTGATCATGGTCGACGACGGTTCCACCGACGCCGGCGCGCTGATCGCCAAGTCCTACACCGAGCGGGACCGGCGGTTCATCCTGCTCCATCAGGAGAACCAGGGACCCGGACCGGCCCGCAACTTCGGCGTCTCCCAAGCGCGCGGCGAACTCCTCGCCTTCGTCGACGGCGACGACCTCGTTCACCGCGACGCCTACACCAGCCTCATCGGCTCCCTCGACCGGACGGGCTCCGACCTCGCGTCCGGCGGGCTGCGCAGGTTCGGCAGACGCGGCGTCCGGCACTCCGAACTGCACAGGGCGGCGTTCGCCGACGACAGGCTCGCCACCCACATCAGCCGCTTCCCCGACCTCGTGGCCGACCGGATCGTGTGGAACAAGGTCTGGCGCCGCGCCTTCTGGGACCGCACCGGGCTCGTCTTCCCCTCCGGGCTGTACGAGGACATCCCCGTCGCGCTGCGCTCCCACGTCCGCGCCCGCAGCGTCGACGTGCTGAGCGGGCCCGTCTACCTGTGGCGGGTCCGCGACGCGGGCGAGGCCTCGATCACCCAGCGGTCCGGGGAGCCCGACAACGCCTGGGACCGGCTCTCCGTGCTGCGCGAGATGCGCGCCGTGATCGCCGAGGAGGCCGCCGCCGCGCTGCCCGCCTTCGACAGGTTCACCCTGGAGTTCGACCTCCCGAAACTCGCCTGGGCGATCGACGCGTCCGGCGACGCCCAGGCCGCCGCCCTCATCCGGGAGTTCGTCGGCGGTCTCGACGAGGCGGCCGGACGCGACCTGCCCGCCTTCGCGCGGCTGCGCAACCACCTGCTCGGCCGCGGGCTGCTCCCCGAACTCGGCCAGGTGCTCAGATTCGAGTCCGAGGCCGGCTCCGCGCCCGTCCGGCCCTACGGGAGGCTGCGGCGGCGCTGGCTCGCCGACTACCCCTTCCTGCGCGACACCGGCGTGGCGGTCCCCGACGACGTCTACGACGTGACGTCCGAGCTGGAGCTCACCACGCGCGTCAAGGACGTCTGGTGGGAGGGCGACGTCCTGCACATCGCGGGATACGCCCATATCGACAGGATCGAGACAAAGCCCGACGACAGGATGCGGGCCTGGGCCGTCGACGGCAAGACGGGCAAACGGCACCGGTGCGCGCTGCGCAGGGTGCTCGCGCCGGAGGCCACCGTGGAGTCGCGGCAGTCGGCCGTCAGCCACGACGAGTCCGGGTTCGTCCTGGAGATCCCGGTGCTGCCGCGCGGCGACTGGCGGATCCTGCTGGAGCTGTCGTCCGGCGGGCTCAAGCGGACCGCGCCGCTCAACCGGCCCGCCGCGGGACGCGCCTCCTGGACGCCGTACCTCAACGTAGGGGTCGGGTTCCGGGCGCAGGCCATGTACGACGACGAAGGGCTGTTCGTCCGGGTGCGGCGCGTACGGTCCCTCGTGACTTCCCTGTCCGTCGCGCCCGATGGGCTGCTGACGATCCGGGGCTGGGTCGCCGCGAAAGGCGAGGCGGCGCTCATCGCCACGTCGGGGACGCGGCGGATCGCGTTCCCGATGCGCCGCGAAGGGCAGATCTTCACCGCCGAGGTGCCGCTGGCCAAATTCACCGCCTCGCGCACCGAGGCGTTGTCGGGCGGCGGGCAGTGGGAGCTGCGGATCGCCGCCGACGACCAGAAGATCACGCCGCTCGTCGAGCCGTCCGTCGCGGAGGTCCGCTGGGCCGACGGGGGCACCGAACTCGCCGTCACCAGGACCCGGTACGGGGCCGCCGCCGTCGTCGTCAGGCCCGCCGGGCTGACCGTCACCGACCTGCGCTGGGAGCACGGCGCGCTGGTGCTCACCGGGGAGCGCTCGCCCGGCGCCGCCGAACCCGCCGAGGTCGTCCTGCGCCGCGGACACGACAGGCACCGGCTCACCGCGCGCTGGAGCGGGAACATGTTCCGGATCGCGCTCGACCCGTCCGCGATGCCCGGCCCGTTCGGGCCCGCGCCGCTCGCGGGCGGCACCTGGGAGCTGCTCGCCGGAGGCCCGGACGCCGAGCGCCCCGTCATGCTGGAACGGCGGCTGCTGCCCGTGCTGCCGCCGGAACTGCGCACCGGCGGGCGCGTCTACCGGCCCACCTACGGCGAAGGGTTCCGGCTGCACGCCTCCCGCGCCCTCGCCGTCGACGAACGCGGCGCGTACGCCCAGCGGATCCTTCGCGAGGTCGATTACCCCAGGTACCTGACGGAGCCGGTGCTCGACGCGGCGGTGTTCCTGAGCGGGCGCGGGACGACCTGCGCGGGCGGGCCGCGCGCGGTGTTCGAGGAGCTGCGCGGCCGCGGCACCGGCCTCGACCTCGTCTGGCTCGGCTCCGACCACAGGTTCACCGCGCCCGAGGGCGCCAGGACCGTGGGGACCGGGACCCGGGAGGCCTACCGGCTGCTCGCCCGCGCGCGGTACGTCGTCACCGACGCGGCGCCGCAGCCCTGGCACCGGCCCGGGGAGGGCAGGACCTGGCTGCGGACCGGGCCCGGCACGCCGCTGTGCCGTCCCGCCGACACCGGCCGCCGACCCGCGGCACCGGAGGCCGACGTACTGATGTCGTCCGGGCCCGCGGCGTCCGAGCTGCTGCGGGCGGGCCTCGGGCACACGGGGGAGATCCTGGAGGCCGGCTCGCCCGCCAACGACGTGCTGTTCGCGCCCGACGCGGGGGTGCGGGCCGCGCACGTCCGCGGGCTGCTGGGGCTGCCGGAGGGCCGCCGGGTCGTGCTCTACGCGCCCGCGCGCCGGAGCGGGAAGTCCTCGGGCTCGATCGCCCGCTTCGACCTGCGGCTCGACCTCGAAGAGGCGCGGGCCAGACTCGGCAGGGACCATGTGCTGCTGGTCCGGGCGCACCCCGGGACGGGCGGCACCGGCCTGCGCGGCGACGAGTTCGTCCGCGACGTCACCTGGTATCCGGACCTGGCCGATCTCTTCCTGGTCGCGGATGTGCTGGTGACCGACTACTCCTCGGCCATGTTCGACTTCGCGATCACCGGCCGTCCCATGGTCTTCCACCCGTACGACCTGAACACGCAGAGCAGGAGCCCGGGCTTCCTGCTGCCTTACGAGGAGACGGTTCCCGGCCCCGTCGTGCAGGGCCCGTCGGAGCTGGTCGACGCGCTGCGCGCGCTGGACGAGGTGGCCGCCGCCCACGGCGACGCGCTCCGCGCCTTCGCGGCCCGCTTCACCGCCGCAGAGAACGGCACCGCGGCCCGCGCCGCCGTCGACCGCCTCCTCGACGGCTGATCAGCCCGCCCGCCGCCGCGCCACGACCCGCACCGCCACGAGCACCGCCAGCACCATCGCCACCACGGGCAGCACCCGCCGCAACCCGCCGCCCGTCCGCCCCCCGCCCGCGCCGGGCCCGCCCGCCCCCCCGAGCCCCGTTCCGTGCACAGCGCCCACGGGCTCAGCGCCGACGGGCTCAGCGCCGACGGGCTCAGCGACCTCCACCTCGAAGGTTTCGGAGACCACAGGGGCCTGCTCAACCTCTACAGCCTCAGAAGCCTTATCAACCTCAGGTATCCCAAGAGCCTCGACGGCCTCAGGGGCCTCAGGCACTGTGCAGGGCGCGGTCGCGGCGCCGGAGGGCTCGTCGGTCGCCTCGGGGGCGGGGGTGGGGGCGGGGGTGGTGAGGGTGGCGGAGAGGGCGGTGGCGAAGCGGGTGAGGAGTTTGGTGGCGGCGTCGCGGATGACGGGGTCGGGGAGGGAGGCGGCGCGGCCGGTGAAGGAGGCGCGGATGTGGAGCAGGACGCGGCAGCCCGACGGGGAGGGCAGGACGGTGGCCTGGAAGACCGCCTCGGCGGTGCCCGGGCCGCGGGCCTCGCGGGCGGACGCCTCAAGGATGGCGGTGCGGGTGAGGTCGTCGACGACCGCGGTGCGGGCCGTGCCCTTGTAGGTGATCGTCGTCGCGCCGAACTTGATCTTCGCCCTGCCGTGGTGCTCGGCGTCGGAGGTGGACTCCAGGACGACGCCGGGCATCAGCGGGGCCACACGCCGGACGTCGAGGAGGGCCTGCCAGGCGGTGTCGGCGTCGGCGGCGAGCGCGAACTCGGTGGCGAACTCCATGGGGCCTCCCTGCTTGCGCACGAACCGTACTCGCCCGCGAAACCCTACGACGCGCGGGCATCGGCTGCCACAGGGGCCGCCCCCGCCACGGCGGGGTGTGGGCCGGATCGCATGACGCGGGGCGCGATGCCGGGTACAGTTGCCGTCATGTCTTCCGCCTTCTCGTGTTGTTGTCGCTGACCCGCGTACTCCGCCCCGTCAGTCGACCACCCGAAGGATCTTCGTTGAAGACCGAGACTTTCCCTGACATCACCATGGCCTCCGCCGCGCCGGTGCATCCCGATGCCGCGCCGACCGTCGGCCAGCTCGCCTGGCGGGTCAGCCAGGCCGCGGCCCGCCCCGACGCCTGGTGGCACCTGGTGACGTTCACGCCCGGCGAGCGCGTCCGCGTCGACCTGGACGGCGGGCTGACCCTGATCACGTGGCCGCCCGGGTTCCGGCTGCCCGCGCACGGGCACGACGGCCACCTCCAGATCATGGCGGTGATCGCGGGCGAGCTGGCCGAGGTCGTCGTCGGCGACGACGGCGCGACGGCCCGGCCGCTGCGGGCCAACCGGATCAGGGTGCAGGCGGGCGACCGGATGCACGAGGTCGTCAACCCGGGTGAGGGCTACGCCGTCACCCTGCACGCCTACGCCTGATCGCGGCGGCCCCGGCTGAGCCCGCGGACCAGCAGCACCACCGCGTAGCCGACGACCAGAGACGGCACCAGGTACCGCATCGGCGCGAGGTCCACCCACGAGAGGGCGGCCCCGCCGAACAGCGCGGCCACGATCAGGAAGAAGATCCCGCCGACGAACGCGCCGGGATCGGTCTTATGCGCCACCGCGGACCACCTCCACATCGCCGACCATGCCCTTGACGTGCACTTCCAGAACGGGCGGGTTCGGCCCCGACCCGTCGAGCACCTGGTCGACCCTGGCCCGCGGCCCGCTGTTGATCTTCTTCTCGACGGTGATGTCGCCGAGGTTCGTCGCGGCGTGCAGTTCGACCCGCGCGTGGGCGGGCAGCACGATCCGGATGCCGCCGAGGCCGAGCTTGGCCTCGACCCGGTAGCGGGTGCCGGGGCCGAGCGCGAGCGTGGTGAGGTCGAGGGTGCCGTTGCCGGCGACGATCCGGTACGGCTGGGTCGACTTCGGGTCGACGGGCCGCCACTCGACGTCGCCGAACCGGCTTCCGGGGGGCAGTTCGGTGGTCGCGGCGCTGGTGAGCAGCGCCACCGACAGCAGCGCGCCGACCCCGACGAGCCCGCGCGGCCTGCCGAACCAGGTGCCGGTCACCAGGCCGAGCCCGACGACGGCGAGCGCGGCGCTCAGCGAGAGCTGCTGGAGATGGTCCTGGCCGAGCGGGGAGGAGTTGACCGCGCCGGCCGCCGTGGCGGCCAGGACCAGAGTGATCACGGTCAGCCACTTGCCCGTGTGCTTGCGGGGGGAGGGCGAGGTGGCGCCGGCGGGCCGCACGGGCTTGGCGCTCCGGGTCTTGACGTCCGCGGTCCGCGGCCTCGCGGCGCCCAGGTCGACGATGAGGCCCGGATCGGCGGGGACGGGCCGCAGCGTCGCCAGGTCGATCCACGTGCCGGTGCTGCCCGTGCCCATGCCCGTGCCCGTGCCGCCGGACGTTTCGGCAGGGGCCTCCGCGACGGGGAGCGGGGAGAGGGGCTCGCCGCGCAGCCCGTCGGGGAGGGTCCGGGCCGCTTCGACGAGGTCCACTCCCCGCGTCTGCGCGATCATGCCGATGAGCAGCAGGATCATCAGCGAGCCGAGGACGCCGGCGTCGAGCCCGCCCGTCGTTCCGCTGACGATGACGTCGAGGACGACCCCGCCCGCGAGCGCGATCCCCAGCAGGGACAGGACGGCCGACCCGGCGACGGCGCGCCGCCTGCTCCGCTCGACGACCCCCGGCCCGCCGTCCGGTTCGGCCATGAGCACCGCCGCGAGGATGTACAGGGGGATCGCCGTCCAGGTGAGGAAGACGAGCACTCCCCACCCGATCCGGAACACCAGGGGGTCGATCCGCGTGTACCGGCCGAGCCCGGCGCACACGCCCGCGACGAGGCGTCCCTCAGCCCCCCGGGTCAGCCTGTCCGTCGTCATGCCTCCCATGGTCTCCCGCCCCGTTCCGTCCCGGTATCCGGGACAGCCCTGAGCCGACCCTGATTCGGCGCGCGGCGCCCCGGAACGTCCGGTGCAGAGCATGATCACGAAGAGCACCGTCGTGCCTTCGGCCGGGTCAGGAGGCCTGGCGCCGGTCTCTCGGGGACCCTTACGCGACCCTGAGAAGGGATCAGGGGTGGTTCCCCGATGCGCGCGGGCCCGGTTGGGTGTGAAATCAAGGCATGGGGTCGACAGGCATCGTCCGGCTTGAGCGCCGCCGGGACGGCAGGCTGCTCGCGGGCGTGTGCGCGGGGCTGGCCGGACAGTTCGGGCTGGAGCCCGTCGTCGTGCGGCTGGCTTTCGTCGTGCTGGGCGCGGCCGGGGTCTACGGGATCGCGGCCTATGCCGCGTTCTGGATCCTCGCGCCCGCGAGGGACGAGGAGCGGCGGCGGCGCGATCCGGCGCAGCTCGTCGCGTACGCGCTGCTCGGCGGCGGTCTGTCGCTGCTGACGGGCGTGTCGGGGCTGGCCCAGATCGCGCTGTGGCCGGTGCTGGTCGTCGGGATCGGCGCGGTGATCCTCTGGCAGCAGTCGAGCCGCGACCAGCGGGAGCGCTTCGTGTCGCTGCCGCAGGGCATGTGGTGGCGCAGCCTCCTGGGCGCGCTGCTGGTGACGGCGGGGATCGGCGGGTTCTTCGCCCAGCGGGTCTCCCCGCAGGACATCCCGCAGGTGCTGCTGGCGACCGCGATCATCCTCACCGGCGTCACCGTCGTCATCACGCCCTGGCTGGTGAAGCTCTGGCAGGAGTTGGACGCCGAGCGGGCCGAGCGCGTCAGGTCGCAGGAACGGGCCGAGGTCGCCGCGCACATCCACGACTCGGTGCTGCACACCCTCACCCTCATCCAGCGCAACGCGCACGACCCGAAGGAGGTCGCGCGGCTCGCCAGGTCACAGGAGCGCGACCTGCGCGCCTGGCTCTACCAGCCGAAATCCGACTCGTCCCGCAACTTCGCGGCGGCCGTCCAGGAGACGACGGCCGAGGTGGAGGACCTGCACGGCGTCCCGATCGAGGTCGTCTGCGTCGGCGACTGCCCGCTCGACGACCGGATCGGCGCGATGATCCAGGCGGCCCGCGAGGCGATGGTCAACGCCGCCAAGTACTCCGGCGCCCCCAGCGTCTCGGTGTACGCCGAGGTCTCCGGCGACGAGCTGGAGATCTTCGTCCGGGATCGGGGCAAGGGGTTCGACCTCGACGCGGTGCCTGCCGACAGAATGGGGGTGCGGGGTTCGATCATCGGCCGGATGGAACGGCACGGCGGTACCGCCCGGGTGCGCAGCGCCCCCGGTGAGGGCACCGAGATCAGGTTGGAGCTGAAGAAGTGACGCGTGTGGTGCTGGTCGACGACCACCAGATGTTCCGGACCGGGGTGCGGGCCGAGCTGGGCCCGCAGATCGAGGTCGTCGGTGAGGCCGCCGACGTCGACTCGGCGGTGTCGGTGATCGCGGCGACCGAGCCCGAGGTCGTGCTCCTCGACGTCCACCTGCCGGGCGGCGGCGGCGTCGAGGTGCTGCGCCGGGTCCTGCCGTCCAAGACCACCCGGTTCCTCGCGCTCTCGGTCTCGGACGCGGCCGAGGACGTCATCGGGGTCGTGCGTGGCGGCGCGCGCGGCTATGTGACCAAGACGATCTCCGGACCCGAGCTGACCGACGCGATCGGCCGGGTGGCGGAGGGGGACGCGGTGTTCTCCCCCCGCCTGGCCGGCTTCGTCCTCGACGCGTTCAGCGCGACCGACGCCCCCGCGGCCGATCCCGAACTCGACCAGCTCACCGCGCGCGAGCGGGAGGTGCTGCGCCTCATCGCGCGCGGCTACGCCTACAAGGAGATCGCCAAGGAGCTGTTCATCTCGGTGAAGACCGTCGAGACGCACGTCAGCAGCGTGCTGCGCAAGCTCCAGCTCTCCAACCGGCACGAGCTGAGCCGCTGGGCCGCCGCCCGCCGCCTCGTCTGACGGCTAGCTTCCCTTCGTGCCGTACGCCATGTCGAGGATGACCGTGGCGAAGGGCTCCTTGCCCGTGCCGTCCGTGTACCGGCCGCCCAGGTACTTGGCGGTCGCCGCGTCGTAGAAGATCTCCCAGTGGCTCTGACCGGTGCCGGGGATCGTGATCGACGCGGCGGGCCGTCCGATCGGGTCGGTCGCCTTCTCGTCGCGCTCGGCGCCCGGGTACTTCGCCAGGGCGTCCAGGAACTCTCCGCGCCGGCCGGCGTCGCCCAAGCGGAGGGTGAGGGTCTCCTGGACCGTGCCGAGCGCCGCGGGCCCGGTGGAGCCGTCTGCCTCCGCGCCCTGCGCCTTGAAGGTCAGCGTGTCGAGGAGCTTCGTGACGGAGGTCTCCTCGGCGTCCGGACTGACGGCCTTGGTCGTGATCTCGGCGCAGGAGGGCTTCTCGCCCGGCTCCTTGTCGGTGGGGATCTCGCACCCGTCCGAATCGGCTGCCGGGCTGGTGTAGACGCCGATCATCACGTCCCACTGCTGCGGCGCCTCGGAATCCACACCGGACTGGGCCGAGGTGATCGCGGGGTACTTCCCCGATTCCGACAGGCCGACGGCCCAGGTGGCCGGGTCCGTCGCCTGCTTCCGAAGCTCCGCGGAGGAGTCGGCCTGGGCCGGGGCGGAGGCCGCAGGCGAGCTCTCGGGGCCGCCGGACCAGACGACGGCCGGGACGGTGATGATCGCGGCGGTCGCGGCGGCGGCGACGGCGAGGGCGGGCCAGCCGCGCAGCGACGGGAGGCGGCGGACGCCGCCGGTGAACTCGGGGGCGGTGAGGGGCGGCGGGGCGTGTTCGAGGGCGCGGCCGAGGTCGCGCAGTTCCGTCATCTCGTCCATCGGGGTCACTCCTCGTCCATGCTGGTCAGGGGGTTGGCGCCGAGCGCGGCGCGGGTCTTGCGGCGGGCCCGGTTCAGCCGCGACCGGACGGTGCCGACGGGGATGCCGAGGGCGCGGGCCGTCTCCTCGTAGGTGAGGTCGGCCCACGCGACGAGCAGGAGCACGTCCCGGTCTCCCGCCGAGAGGCCCGCGAGGGCCGCGGCGAGCGCCGACCGGGCGGCGGTGGCTGTGAGATCGGTCACCACCCGGTCGTCGGCGGCCGGCGCGGCGGATTCGGCCTGGGTTCGGGCCAGGGCCCGGTAGCGGGTCATCTCGTCGCGCCGGTGCCGGGCCACGAGCCGGGTCGCGATGCCGTAGAGCCACGGCCGGGCGTCCGGATAGGCGCTGTTGTACCGGCCCCTTTTGCGGAACGCGGTGAGGAAGGTCTCGGCGACGACGTCCTGGGCCGCCTCGGGTCCGATACGTCGGGAAACGTGCCGGTAGAGGGGGTCGGCGTGCCTGGCGAAGAGACCGGAGAAGAGCTCGGGCCGTTCCGCGGAGGCGACCACGAGTTCGGCGTCCGTCCGTGCCGAAGGCGAACCGGGGACGGGCGGGGCCGCCTCCGGAGGGGGCGGATGGGCTGGATCGCGGGACCCGGCTGTTGTTCGGAGAACTGTCACACCCTGTCTCTCCGGAAGCCGCGTGGAGGGTTCACGCTCAGAATCCAAGATCGGTCTCTCGGGTCGAAAGGTAAACATTTCGTCCCCGTCAGACGTCTTTACTCGTGAGGCACTCTTCGGGAGCGTGACGGATGGCGAAGGTATCTTGGCGGGGATGAAACGCGCGATCGGGATCACCCTTGCCTCCGCCTTTGCGTGGGGCACCGCTCACTTCGTGACCGGGCGGCGGGTGGCGGGTGCGCTGCTGCTGGCGCTCCAGGTCGCCCTGGCCGTCGGCGTGGTGCTGCTGGCGGTACCGCTGCGCGACAGCGCGACCGAGTGGTTCGTGCAGCCGCAGTGGCTGAACGTGCTGCGGGTCGGCCTCGTCGCGGTCGGCGCCGTGTGGGCCGCGGTGATCGTGCGCTCCTACCAGCTCGTCTCGCCCGGCCGACGACCCGTGCTCGTCGCGTTCGTGGTCGTGCTGTGCCTGGCCGTGGCCGCGCCGCTGGCCTACGCGGTCGAGCTGACCCGCGTCTCCCAGGACCTCGTCGACGACGTCTTCGCCAAGGGCACCAACAAGAACCCGTTCCACGTCCCGCGGATCAACCTGCTGCTCATCGGCGCCGACGCCGCGCCCGACCGGCCCGGCGTGCGGACCGACAGCATGACGGTCGCCAGCATCGACACCCGCAAGGGCACCACGACGCTGTTCAGCCTCCCGCGCAACCTGGAGGACGTGCCGATGCCGACGCCCGTCTCCCAGGCGGCCTTCCCCGAAGGCTTCCAGGGCGACGGAGGGGCGAGCCCCGGCCTGCTCAACGAGGTCTTCCAGTGGGCCGAGGACCACCCGGACATCGTGCCGGGCGTCGCGGACGGCAAGCGCGGCCCGGAGCTGCTCAAGCAGACCGTCGGCGGGATCCTCGGGCTCCAGGTGGACTACTACGTGATGGTGGACATGGCAGGGTTCGCCCAGCTCGTCGACGCCGTCGGCGGGGTCCGCATCAACGTCACCGAAGAGCTGATCTACGGCAAGCAGAGCCAGGGCCGCATCCCGGCGGGCGACCAGATCCTCACCGGCGAGCAGGCCCTGTGGTTCGGCAGGACCCGCACCAACAGCGACGACTACAACCGGATGGGCCGGCAGAAGTGCCTGCTCTACGCGCTGTCCCAGCAGGCCGACCCGGGCACGCTGCTCACCCGCTTCCACGGCATCGCGGGCGCCGCCAAGCGGGCGGTGTCCACCGACCTGCCGTCCAACGCGCTGCCCGGCCTGATCCGGCTGTCGAAGAAGATCCGCGGCAAGGACGTCAAGAGCGTCCAGTTCGTGCCGCCGCTGATCAGCACCGCCTACCCGGACTGGGAGCTGATCCGCGCGAAGGTCACCGAGGCCCTGGCCGCCAAGCCCTCGAACAAGCCGACCGCGGCCGTCAGCCCGGCCGCCGCGACGAACGCGCCGACCGACCCGGCCGAGCCGGAGACCGAGCCCACCGCGAAGGAGACGGCCGAGCCGGACTCCCTCGCGGCGACCTGCGGTTAGAGCTTCTCGACCGGGGCCCAGCGCAGCACGAGGTGCTTGACGCCGTCGCCGCCGCCGAAGTCGACGGACGCCGAGGCCTTGTCGCCGACGCCGTCCACCGCGATGACGGTGCCGAGCCCGTACTTGTCGTGCGTGACGCGGTCGCCCACGGCGAGGTTCGGCACCGCCCGGTTGCCGGGCGAGCGCGCGCCCGGCCGCGCGGCCGCCGCCGACAGCGCCGGGGCCGCGAGGGGCTCGGCGGCCTTCTCGACGATCAGGTTCGGCGGGATCTCCTTGAGGAACCGGGAGACCGGGTTCGACTGGGGCGCGCCCCACGACGACCGCATCTGCGCCCGGGACACGTGCAGCCGCTCGCGCGCCCGGGTGATGCCGACGTAGGCGAGACGGCGCTCCTCCTCCAGCTCCTTGGGGTTGCCGAGCGCCCGCAGGTGCGGGAACACGCCGTCCTCCATGCCGGTGAGGAACACGACGGGGAACTCCAGGCCCTTGGCGGTGTGCAGGGTCATCAGGGTGACCACGCCCTCGCCGTCGTCGGGGATCTGGTCGGAGTCGGCGACGAGCGCCACCCGCTCCAGGAACGCGGTCAGCGGGTTCGGCGGCTCGGCGTCGCCCTCCTCGCGCGTGTCGTCGCCCGCTTCGAGCAGGTCCTCGAACTCGCGCGCGACGTTCTCCAGTTCCTGCAGGTTCTCGACGCGGGTCTCGTCCTGCGGGTCCTTGGACGCCCTCAGCTCGGCGAGGTAGCCGGTCTTGTCCAGCACGGCCTGGACGATCTCGGCGGGCCCGTGCCCGTCGACCATCGTCCGCAGGTCCTCCAGCAGCGCGACGAACTCGTTGATCGCGTTGAGGGAGCGGGTGGCCAGACCGGGGACCGCCTTGGCCTCGCGCAGCGCCTGCCAGAACGAGATCCGCGAGCGGGCCGCGTGCACCTCGACGGTCGCCTCGGCGCGGTCGCCGATGCCGCGCTTGGGCACGTTGAGGATGCGGCGCAGCGAGACGGTGTCCTCGGGGTTGGCCAGCACCCGCAGGTAGGCCAGGAGGTCCCGGATCTCCTTGCGCTCGTAGAACCGCACGCCGCCGACGACCTTGTAGGGCAGGCCGACGCGGATGAAGACCTCTTCGAAGACGCGGGACTGCGCGTTGGTCCGGTAGAAGACCGCGACATCGCCGGGCTTCACGCCCTCGGTGTCGCCGAGCCTGTCGATCTCGGCGGCGACGAACGCCGCCTCGTCGTGCTCGTTGGAGGCCGAGTAGCCGGTGATCTTCTCGCCTTCGCCCTGGTCGGACCACAGCCGTTTGGGCTTGCGGTCGCCGTTGCGCTCGATCACGGCGTTGGCGGCCGACAGGATCGTCTGGGTGGAGCGGTAGTTCTGCTCCAGGAGGATCGTGGTCGCGTCGGGGTAGTCGCGCTCGAACTCCAGGATGTTGCGGATCGTCGCGCCGCGGAAGGCGTAGATCGACTGGTCGGCGTCGCCGACCACGCACAGCTCGGCCGGGCCGAGCCCCTCGACGGGCGCGGCGAGCTTGCGGACCAGCTCGTACTGGGCGTGGTTGGTGTCCTGGTACTCGTCGACGAGGATGTGCCGGAACCGCCGCCGGTAGTGCTCGGCGACGTCGGGGAAGATCTCCAGCAGGCTGACCGTGGTCATGATCAGGTCGTCGAAGTCCATGGCGCCGGCCTGGTGGAGGCGGGCCTGGTACATCTCGTACGCCTGGGCCAGGGTCTGGTCCATGTGGGTGGTCGCCCGCGCCTTGAACGTCTCGTAGTCGATGAGCTCGTTCTTGAGGTTGGAGACCTGCGCGGAGAACGACTTGGGCGGGTAGCGCTTGGGGTCGAGGTCCAGCTCGCGGCAGACCAGGGCCATCAGCCGCTGGGAGTCGGCCTGGTCGTAGATGGAGAACGAGCTGGGGAAGCCCAGGCGGGAGGCCTCCCGGCGCAGGATGCGCACGCAGGCGGAGTGGAAGGTCATCACCCACATGGCGCGCGAGCGGGGGCCGACCAGGGAGTCGATGCGCTCCTTCATCTCCCCGGCGGCCTTGTTGGTGAACGTGATCGCGAGGATCTGGCCGGGGTGCACGTCCCGTTCGGCCAGCAGGTAGGCGATCCGGTGCGTGAGGACCCTGGTCTTGCCGGATCCGGCGCCCGCGACGATGAGCAGGGGGCCGCCGGCATGGACCACGGCGGCACGCTGCTGCGGGTTCAGCCCGTCAACGAGAGGGTTCGAGGTTGCAGTCGACATCATCTTTGAGTGTATGGCCGAGTGTCGGTGTGGGGGTCTCTTGCCGGTGTTGTAAGCGGAGTCTTACAGTCGGCGCATGCTCCAGAAAGCGACGTTCGCCGCACTGACGACGGCGGCCCCCGACCGTGTGTTCCGGCATCTGGCCATCGCGGAGGCGTGGCCGGTGTGGATGCGGCTGCCCACGAAGGCGCGCCGGGCCGTCGACGGCGCCCCGGAGCCCGACGGGGTGGGCGCGGTCCGCGCGATCTTCCCCGTTCGGGAGCAGTGCGTCGCCTACGACCAGGACGCGCACTACGCCTACGTCATGCTCTTCCCCCGGCCGATCAAGGGGTACCGGGCGGACGTGCGGCTCACCCCCAAGGGCGGCGGCACCCTTGTGGAGTGGAACGGGCAGGGCTCCCCGCACATCCCCGGCACCGGGCCCGTCGTCCGGGCCGTCCTCACCTTCGCGGCGCGGGTCCTCGCGACGCTTCTCGTGCGGCACACCGCGCGCTGCGAACCGGGCTGCCCCGCGCACACGTAGACGCCGGTTCGGGACTTCCTGCCCTGTTCGTGGACCCTGGAGACCCCCTCATTCGAGGGGGTCTCTGTCATTAATTTTCGTCAGATTAGTAACAGATGTCCGAAAGCGGTCATAACTTAGGGAACTGCGACGAATGCCGCAATAGTGCTTCTCTGTTGATCTATGGCTTAACCAGGGCGGAAGCCTGACCGAGCAGTCGGCGCGGGCGTTCCACACCGACGGGGTTCCGCCGTATTCGAATCCAGAGAGGGATGGTCGTGAAGCAGGTCGTCGTACACAAGAAGGGCACTGTTTCGTTGCGGGGGAAGGCGAGCGCCAAACACGCGTGAACCGGTCGGACCGGTCCCGCGCGAGGGACCGGTCCAACCCCTCCTCGCACCCGCGAATCGGACCCCCGCAAACCGGAGCCTCCCCCAGACCCGGAGACAGCTGTGCCCCTCCTGACGGTCGACAAGCCAGTCCCGCCGAAAGACCTGCCGCCTCTGCTGGCTGCCGCCGAGGCCGACCGCCGGGCCAGCGGCCCCTACGCCGCGGCGTCCGGCCTCGCCCGCGCGCTCTTCCCGCAGGCCCCGGCCGACGTGATCGCCGCGCACGACGTCGAACTGCGCGCGATCGCCCCGGACCTGCCCGTCCCCCTGAGCCGGACCACGCTCTCCGACACCGTTCCGCGGGCGGAGCGCATCCTCATCCCCGCGCCGCAGCGGACCCTGCGCGTCGCCAACGGCTTCGCCGAGTTCGTCCGCGACTCCCTCACCGGGCCCGCGACCTTCCTCGTCACGGGGTACGCCGAGGCCGACCCGGCCGACCGCGAGATCGTCGACGTGCTCGTCCGGAGGGTGCCTGACCTCACCGTCGTCGTCTGCGACCTGCCCGGCCCCGAACCGGAGCGCCGGGCCCCCTTCTGGGGAGGCGCCGAGGGCGGGACCGCGGCGGTCCGCGCGGCAGTCGAGTGGTGCCAGGAACGCGGCTGCCATCACGCGGTCGTCGAGATCGGACGGCGCGGCCTGGCCGACGCCGAGGTGGACGGCGACGACTGGTGGGCGATCGCGCACGCCGTCGCCGTGGGCCTCGGGGCGCTGGAGCGCGAGGAGGAGGCCGAGGAGATGCTCGGCGCCACCCGCGCCGCCACCACCGACCCCGGCCGGCAGTCGACCATGGCCTACACCAGCGCCATGCTGCTCACCCGGCACCACGACCCCGCCATGCGCGACCTGGACGCGGCGCTCGGCTGGGTGAACGTCGGCATCGCGCTGTGCGGGCTGCTGCCCGACAAGGCCGACCGCGCGGTCAAGCTCGGCTTCGACATGAACGGCAAGGCGCTCATCCAGTCGCGGCGCGGTCTCGCCGACGAGGCGATGGACCTCGTGGGGGCCGCCATCGAACTCGCCGACACCGACCTGCCCGAGGGCGCCCAGCGCATCCACCGGCTCGTGCTGCGCGCCAACCGGGCCCAGTTGCACCTGAGCGCCGGCGACCCGGAGAGCGCGCTGGCCGACCTCGACTTCGTCATCGCCGCCGACCCCGGTTACCCCGACTACTACATCGACCGCGGCAACGTCCTCGCCGGGCTGGGCCGCACCGACGAGGCGCTCGCCGACTACCGGACCGCCGCCCGCGTCGGGCCGCCCTTCGCCGAGGCCTACTTCAACTGCGCCGAGATCGCCTACGCGCGCGGCGACCTGGCCGGGGCGCTCGCCGACCTCGACTACGCGCTCGAACTCGACCCCGACTTCATCGACGCGCTGGTCAACCGGGCGGGCCTGCTGACCGCCGTCGAGGAGTTCGCCAGGGCGCGCGCCGACGTGGACCGGGGCCTCGCGGCGGACCCGGGCAACCCCTACCTGTTGTGCGCGCTCGGCCAGATCGAGCAGGCCGCGGGCGACCCCGTCAGGGCGCGCGCGGCGTTCGACCGGGCGGTGCGCGCCGACCCGTCGCTGGCCGTCGCCTGGGCCGGGCGCGGCATGCTCGCCTACGCGCGCGGCGAGGTCGAGGCGGCGATCGCCGACCTCGGCCGGGCCGTCGGGCTCGCCGAGGACCCGGGCCTGCTGTTCAACCGGGCGCTCGCGCTGCGCGCCGCGGGCCGCGCCGACGAGGCCGCCGCGGACCTGGCGCGCGCCCACGCCCTGGCCCCGGACGACGCCGAGATCACCGAGGCGCTCGCCGCGGGCGTCCCCCTCTGAGCGCCGACGGACGGGGCGGCTCAGCCCGCCTCGTCCACGACGGCCGCGCCGGGCACAGGCGGTACCGGCAGCGGTTCGGTCAGGGCGCGCAGCGCGAGGACGACCAGGGACGCGGTCCAGCCGAGCGGCGCCACCGAGGCCGGCCGGAGCTCGTCGTCGACCTTCTCGGGCAGGACGCCCAGGGGCGTGCGGTGCCCGGCCAGCCAGTCCAGCCAGGCCTCGGCCTGCACGGTGCGGCCGGAGGCGGCGTCGGCGAGCGCGAACATCGCGACCTCCGGCGTCCAGGCGGTGGTGGTCGAACCCGCCCAGTTCTCCCCGGGCAGCAGCCCGCCGTTGTCCAGGCTGAGCCTTTCGACGGCCCTGCCGAGGGCGAACTCCACGTTCAGGTCCGCAGGCGCGTACGGCGGTGCGAGAAACGTCACAGAGGCGTCCATGTTCCCTCCGTCGACGGGGGAGCGGGGATAGCCGTGCGGGCCGTATTCGCGCCGGATCGCGGCGTCCAGGACGGTCGCCGCCTCGCCCCACCTCGCCGCCTCGTCGAGGTGCCCGGACTCGGCGGCCAGCGCCGTCGCCGACCGCAGGCCCGCGAGCAGCGGCGCCGAGACGCCCAGCGTCGGCCGGTCCGGATCCTCTTCCACCGACGGCCTGCGCTCGAAGTAGTCCGAACCGGCCGGCGGCAGCCCGTCCGGGCCGAGGTGGTCGGCGATCCAGTCCGCCGCGGACGCGACCATCGACCAGGGCGCGGTGGACTCGCCGGCGAAGCGTGAGGTGAACCACGTCGACCAGAGCACCCAGCCGATCTCGTCGAGCTGGAGCGCGCGGCCGTCGTCGACCGCGCTGCCGTCCACCTGGTAGCGGGTGTCCCAGCTCCCGTCGCCGCCCTGCACCCGGGCCAGGAACGCCAGCACGGCGCGGGCCTCGGACAGGTGGCCGGTCGCGGCGAAGGCCGCCGCGTGGAAGGCGGCGTCGCGCGGCCACACGTAGTTCCACATGCCGTACCAGGACGCGGTGGACGCGCCCGTCGGGGTCGTCAGCAGCCGCAGGTCGAGGAGGGCGCGCGAGGCCATGTCGCGGTGCTCCAGGTCCTCGCCCGGGACCGTTCCAGAGCTCAGCCAGTCGCGGTCGCCCTTCACCGCCGCGCCGACGCGCGGATCGGTGATCGGCACGGTCACCGCGCGGGTCTCGCCGTGCGGGATGAGCATCGCGCGGCCGTCGGCGAGGCGCAGGACCGAGCTGTTCAGGATGTACCCGGCGCCTTCGGCGTCCGCGGGGCTGACCGGGGCCTGCGCATAAGGCCAGCCGCCGCCTCCGACGAGTCCGGGGCTCTGGTATCCGGGCGGTCCAGAAAGGGGGTCGCGGGCGCTGCAGGTGGCCGCGGCTGCCAAAGTGATGAGTGCCACAGTGAGCCGCGTCCGGCGTCGCCACATCGGCCAGTCCCCCTGAATTCACCGGTAAATCTCCAGCTAGTAGATCAGAGGCCACCAAATCATCAGATAGAGGTTGCATTCCCTCAACTACCCGACGGTAAGCAACCCCGCTGGCAGGTGCTGGGGAACTCGTTGGCTAGGCTTGCGTGCCGGAGCGGACCGCCGTGATTACCGCACGTGCGGTCATCACCCGTCGATCCCTCAGAAGGACGTCCTCGTGGACCTGTTCGAACATCAGGCGAAGGAACTCTTCGCCGAGTACGGCGTACCGGTGCCCACCGGCAAGGTCGCCAACACCCCGGCAGAGGCCAAGGCGATCGCTACCGAGCTCTTCGCGGCCGGCAGCAAGAAGGTCGTCATCAAGGCCCAGGTCAAGACCGGTGGTCGTGGCAAGGCCGGTGGCGTCAAGCTCGCCGACACCCCGGACGAGGCAGAAGCCCTCGCCACCCAGATCCTCGGCATGGACATCAAGGGCCACACGGTCCACAAGGTCCTGGTCGAGGAAGGCAGCGCCATCGCGCAGGAGTTCTACTTCTCCTTCCTGCTCGACCGCGCCAACCGGACCTACCTGTCGATCTGCACCGTCGAAGGCGGCGTCGAGATCGAAGACGTCCCCCACGACCAGCTCGCGCTGATCCAGATCGACGCCCTCGAAGGCGTCGACGCGGCCAAGGCCCGCGAGATCGCGGAGGCCGGCCGCCTGCCGGAGGTCGCCCTCGACGGCGCCGCCGACATCATCGCCAAGCTGTGGACCGTCTTCACCAAGGAAGACGCCACGCTGGTCGAGGTCAACCCGCTGATCCTCACCGCCGACGACCAGGTCCGCGCGCTGGACGGCAAGGTCTCCCTCGACGAGAACGCCTCCTTCCGCCAGCCGCGCCAGGCCGAGCTGGAGGACAAGGCCGCCGCCGACCCGCTGGAGGCGAAGGCCAAGGAGAAGGACCTCAACTACGTCAAGCTCGACGGCAACGTCGGCATCATCGGCAACGGCGCGGGCCTGGTCATGTCGACCCTCGACGTCGTCGCCTACGCCGGTGAGGAGTTCCCGGGCTCTCCGAAGCCCGCCAACTTCCTCGACATCGGCGGCGGCGCCTCCGCCGAGGTCATGGCCGCCGGCCTGGAGATCATCCTCTCCGACCCGGCCGTGAAGTCGATCTTCGTCAACGTCTTCGGCGGCATCACCGCCTGTGACGCGGTCGCCAACGGCATCGTCGCCGCCTACGAGCTGCTCGGCTCGCGCGGCGAGACCGTCGACCGCCCGCTGGTCGTCCGCCTCGACGGCAACAACGCCGAGCTCGGCCGCCAGATCCTCAACGACGCCGCGCTCTCGGGCGTCGAGCAGGTCGAGACCATGGACGACGCGGCCCGCCGGGCCGCCGAACTCGCTGCGGTAGGTGCGTAATGGCCATCTGGCTGACTGAGAACAGCAAGATCATCGTTCAGGGCATCACCGGCTCCGAGGGCTCCAAGCACGCCGCGCGCATGCTCCGCTCCGGCGCCAACGTGGTCGGCGGCGTGAACGCGCGCAAGGCCGGCACCACGGTGACCCTCGAAGGCAAGGACCTGCCGGTCTTCGGCACCGTCGAGGAGGCCATCAAGGCCACCGGCTCCGACGTGTCCGTCGTCTTCGTGCCGCCGAAGTTCACCAAGGACGCGGTCGTCGAGGCCATCGAGGCCGAGATCCCGCTGGCCGTGGTGATCACCGAGGGCGTCCCGGTCCAGGACAGCGCCGAGTTCTGGGCCCTCGCGGTCCAGAAGGGCAACAAGACCCGGATCATCGGCCCGAACTGCCCCGGCATCGCCTCGCCGGGCGCGTCCAACGCCGGCATCATTCCCGCGGACATCACGCCCAAGGGCCGGATCGGTCTCGTGTCCAAGTCGGGCACGCTGACCTACCAGATGATGTTCGAGCTGCGCGACTTCGGCTTCTCGACCTGCGTCGGCATCGGTGGCGACCCCGTCATCGGCACCACGCACATCGACGCGCTCCAGGCGTTCCAGGACGACCCGGAGACCGACGCGATCGTGATGATCGGCGAGATCGGCGGCGACGCCGAGGAGCGGGCCGCGGCCTACATCGGCGAGCACATCACGAAGCCGGTCGTCGGCTACGTCGCGGGCTTCACCGCCCCCGAGGGCAAGACGATGGGCCACGCCGGCGCCATCGTCTCCGGCTCCGCGGGCACCGCGCAGGCCAAGAAGGACGCGCTGGAGAAGGTCGGCGTCCGCGTCGGCAAGACCCCGAGCGAGACCGCCCGCCTGATGCGCGAGATCATGCAGAACCTGTAGCCCTTCCGGCTCACCCGGTTCTGTCCAGGCCGTCCCCACCTCGGTGGGGGCGGCCTGTTCGCGTCTTTTGTGCGTTACGTCGTGCGACACGCCGGGCCGACGCGGCGCGGGCGACCGGCCGGACTGCCAGCATGAACCCATGAGCAACGCCGAGCAGCCCGGACGAAGGCTCCGCGTCGTCCGCGACGGGGAGACCGCGCCTCCCCTCCCGGAGGCACTCCCCGAAGCGGAGCGGACCCCCGAGCCGCAGGCAGAGCCCGCTGAGGCGGCCGAGGCCGCCGAATCCGCCGCCAGGCCGCCCGCGCGCCCCCGGCCTCCCCGGCCCGCGCCGCCGCGCGGCAGCGCGCCCCCGGCCCGTCCGCTGGCCGTCACCGGGATGGTCGCCGCGGCCTGGTCCGTCGCGCTCGGACTGGTGATCCTCACCACGGTCACCCTTGCCGGGTGGGCCACCTCCGCCCACGAGGTCCCCTTCGGCGAAGGGCTCCCCGGAGTCTTCCGGCTCGCCGTCAACTTCTGGCTCGTCGCCCACCACGCGGGATTCGACGCCGAGGTCGGCCGGGTCGGGCTGCTCCCGCTCGGACTCACCCTCCTGCCCGCCGCCCTGCTCTACCGCAGCGGCGGCTGGATCATCCGCGCCGCCGAGACCCGGTACCGCCAGCGCGTCGGCGTCCTGCAGGTCGCGCTGCTGCTCGCCGCGCCCTACGCCACCTTCGCCGTCGCGCTCGCGCTCATCGCCCAGATGCCCGCCCTGAAGCCGTCGCCCTGGCAGGCGTTCCTCGCCGCGTTCACCCTCGCGATCCTCGCCGGCGGCCTCGGCGCCGCGCGGGCCATCTCCGCCGGGCGCGGCCGCGTCCGCTCCGGCATCGGCGCGCTCCTGCGGCTGCTGCCCGAGCGGCCCCGCTCCGTCCTCACCGGCGTCCTCGGGGCGCTCGCCGTGCTCGTCGCGGCGGGCGCGATCCTCGTCGGCGCCTCCCTTGCCGTCCACCACCGCGAAGCCGCCGACCTCTACGCGATGCTCGCCCCCGGAAGGCTCGGCGGCGCCCTGCTCCTGCTCGTCGAACTGCTCTACCTGCCGAACGCGATCATCTGGGGGGTGTCGTTCGCGGTCGGCCCCGGCTTCGCCGTCGGCGCCGGGACCACCGTGTCGCCCACCGGCGTGTTCCTCGGCGCGCTGCCGACCTTCCCGCCCCTCGCCGCGCTCCCCGAACCCGGACCGGCCCCCGCGATCTCGCTGTTCGCGCTGCTCGCCCCGTTCCTCGCCGGGATCGTCGGCGGGGTGCTGACCGTGCGGTCGTTCCCCAGCACCGTCTACGAGGCGGCGCCCCTGTGGGGATTCCTGTCGGGCGTGATCACCGGAGGCATCGTCACCGGGCTCGCGGCCCTTTCCGGCGGGCCGCTCGGCGACGAGCGGATGGCCACGATGGGGCCGTCGGCCTGGCGGGTCGGGCTGCTCACCGCGCTGGAGGTCGGCCTCGCGGCGGCCTGCGCGGCCTGGATCGTCAACTGGTGGATGTTCCGGGAGGAGCGGCCCGGGCGGGCCAAGCGGACGAAGCGCCAGAAGCGGCGCAGAGTCGAGGCCGAACCCGAGTACGTCTACGACCACGAGGCCGCGGAGGCCGCCGTGCCCGCCTCCGCGTCGGAGCCCGCCGTGCCGCAGCCGCGGCCGCGCCGGACGCCCGGCGACGACCCCTTCGCCTTCGTCGACTCCGAGCCGATCCTGCGCCGCCGCGACTGACGGGCAGGACCGTCAGCCAGGGCCGGTCAGAAGAACTTGTCGTACCCGTACTTCTCGAACGAGCCCTTGGGCAGGTTCAGCTTGTCCTCGATCTTGGGCAGCCACTCGTCCCGGCAGTGCTGCTTGTCGGTCTCGGTGTTGACCACCGCCTGGCACTTCGTCAGGCCCTGCAACTCGTCGTAGAGCAGTGCCGTCCCGAGCAGCGACAGCGCCGACATCGCCGTCGCGATCAGGCCCATGACCACACCCGCGATCAGGCCCGGCGTCTTCTCGCCCCGTGCCGCGCGGCGCGCGCGGACCGCCACGACGACCGCCGCGATGCCCAGCACGATCGAGATCGGCGGGAACCACAGCATGGTGATCAGGGCGCCGAGGCCCAGCCAGAGCGGGCGCAGCCCGGCCCGGCTCGTGGTCTCCGGGGTCGCGGGACCCTGCTCGTTCACCGAATTCCTCCTGGGTTGTGGCGGCGTCCCGGCCGCTGCAAGGGATCTTCCCGACGGAAGATAGAGTTTTCGCGGCGGACTGCTCCGCCGCTGATCGGGGGAACCGTCCCCTGACCTGTAACGATCTTCCGTCAGGAGAGTTCCGTTGACCGCCCGGCTCGTCGTTCTCGTCTCCGGAGCGGGGACGAATCTTCAAGCGCTGCTCGACGCGTGCGCGGACCCAGCTTATGGGGCGCAGGTCGTTGCCGTGGGCGCCGATCGTCCCGGTATCGCCGGACTCGACCGGGCAGAGCGGGCGGGACTCCCCACGTTCGTGGCTCGGGTGGGGGACCACCCGTCCCGCGCCGCCTGGGACGAGGCGCTCACCGCCGCCGTCGCCGAGCACGCGCCCGACCTCGTGGTCTCCGCCGGATTCATGAAGATCCTCGGACCCCGGTTCCTGGAGCGCTTCACCGTCGTGAACACCCACCCGGCGCTGCTCCCGGCCTTCCCCGGGGCGCACGCCGTCCGCGACGCGCTCGCCTACGGCGTCAAGGTCACCGGCTGCACCGTGCACTTCGTGGACGCGGGCGTCGACACCGGCCCGATCATCGCCCAGGAAGCGGTCAAGGTCGGCTGGCACGACGACGAGGAATCGCTGCACGAGAAGATCAAGCAGGTCGAGCGGCGGCTGTTCATCGACGTCATCGGCAGGCTCGCCCGCAACGGCTGGACCCACCGTGACGAACGCCACGTGTCCATGAAGTGCAGTGTGTGCGCCCCCGGTCCGACCGGAGAAAGCGGCGCCGAGGAGAATGAGGGGGGATCCCAGCCGTGAGCCGGATCGCCATCAAGCGGGCCCTGGTCAGCGTCTACGACAAGACCGGACTGGAAGAGCTGGCCCGCGGGCTGCACGAGGCGGGCGTCCAGCTCGTCTCGACCGGCTCCACCGCCGGGAAGATCGCCGCGGCCGGGGTGCCCGTCACCAAGGTCGAGGAGCTCACCGGCTTCCCCGAGTGCCTCGACGGCCGGGTCAAGACCCTCCACCCGCGCGTCCACGCCGGGATCCTCGCCGACCGGCGGCTGCCCGAGCACGTCGCGCAGCTCGCCGAACTCGACGTCGAGCCGTTCGACCTCGTGATCGTGAACCTCTACCCGTTCACGCAGACCGTCGCGTCCGGGGCGACGCCGGACGAGTGCGTCGAGCAGATCGACATCGGCGGGCCGTCCATGGTGCGCGCCGCCGCCAAGAACCACCCGTCGGTCGCCGTCGTCACCTCGCCGTCGGCCTACGGCGACGTGCTGGCCGCGGTCGCCGAGGGCGGCTTCAACCTCGTCCAGCGCAAGCGGCTCGCCGCCCAGGCCTTCGCCCACACCGCCGCCTACGACGTGGCCGTCGCGTCCTGGTTCGCCAACGTGTACGCGCCCGACGAGACCGGCACCGACTCCGGCTGGGCCGACTTCACCGGCACCACCGCGGTCCGCAAGGCGGTCCTGCGCTACGGCGAGAACCCGCACCAGCGGGCCGCGCTGTACACGACGGGCACGGGCGGCCTCGCCGGCGCCGAGCAGCTGCACGGCAAGGAGATGTCCTACAACAACTACGTGGACACCGACGCGGCCCGCCGCAGCGCCTACGACTTCGCCGAGCCCGCCGTCGCGATCATCAAGCACGCCAACCCGTGCGGCATCGCCGTCGGCGCCGACATCGCCGAGGCCCACCGCAAGGCCCACGCCTGCGATCCCGTCTCGGCCTACGGCGGCGTCATCGCGGCCAACCGGGTCGTCACCAGGGAGCTGGCCGAGCAGATCGCCCCGATCTTCACCGAGGTCGTCGTCGCCCCCGGCTTCGAGCCGGAGGCCCTGGAGATCCTCCAGACGAAGAAGAACATCCGCCTCCTCGTCGCCGAGGACCTCTCCGGCGAGCCCCGCCCCGAACTCCGCCAGATCAGCGGCGGCCTCCTCGTCCAGACCGCCGACCTCGTCGCCGAGGGCGGCGACGACGCCGCCAACTGGGAGCTCAAGGCGGGCCCGGCGGCCTCCGCGGAGCAGCTCGCCGACCTCCAGTTCGCCTGGAAGGCCATTCGCTCGGTCAAGTCCAACGCCATCCTCCTGGCGAAGGACGGCGCCTCCGTGGGCGTGGGCATGGGTCAGGTCAACCGCGTCGACTCCTGCGGCCTGGCCGTCCAGCGCGCCGCCGACCGCGCCGCCGGCTCGGTGGCCGCCTCCGACGCCTTCTTCCCCTTCGCCGACGGTCCCGAGATCCTCATCGCCGCCGGCGTCAAGGCCATCGTCGAGCCCGGCGGCTCCATCCGCGACGAAGAGGTCATCGCCGCCTGCGAAAAGGCAGGCCTCACCCTCTACTTCACCGGCACCCGCCACTTCTTCCACTGACCCCGCGACTCCTTCCGAACGCCCCGCCCGGCCCACCGCCGCGCGGGGCGTTCCCCTTTTCGCCGAAGCTCCCAACCCCGTCCTTTATCGGGCGTTTCGCTGGTATTCATGCCTCTGGCCTGCGGGTACTTCGCGAACAGGGGTGTTGCATCTGCTGCGTTTGGTGCACATGCTGCTTATGGAGGAGGAGGTGCACCATGACGGTGAAGACACCGAAGTCCCTTGAGCCGGGCCAGGTGAGGTCGCGGGACGCGGGGAGGGCGCTGCGACGGATCAAGGATTTCCTGGCGGCGCACCCCGGTGACGAGGACGTCCGGGTGCACGTGGAGCTGGCCGGTGAAGAGGCCCTCGTGCTGCCACGCGACACGGTGACGATGTTCGCCTACATGCTCACGCAACTCGCCGAAGGGCGGGGCGTGACCGTCGTCCCGAACCACGCCGAACTGACGACCCGGCAGGCCGCCGACATCCTCAATGTGTCCCGGCCCTACCTCATCGGCCTGCTCGACGGCGGCAAGATCCCGCACCGGCTCGTCGGACGGCACCGCCGGGTCCGATTCGAGGACCTGATGGCCTACAAACGGCAAAGCGACGCCCACGCCCGCCAAGCCGCAGACGACCTCGTGGCCCTCAGTGAGGAACTGGACCTCTACTGATGGCCTTCGCGGTGGTCTACGACGCCAACGTGCTCCACGGTAACGAGATACGCGACCTGCTCATCCGTGTGGCCAGAGCCGGCCTGGTGCAGGCGCACTGGTCCAACGAGATCCTCGACGAGATGACCCGCGATCTCGCCGTGAACCGTCCGGGCATGGGCCCGGACAAGCCGGCGCGTTTGCGGGAACTGATGAACGCAGCGGTTCCGGTGCTCTGGTAGAGGGCTACGACAGCCATCATCGATGGGGTCAAGCTGCCTGATCCCGGAGATCGGCACGTCGTCGCCGCGGCGATCAGATGCGGCGCGGAAGTGATCGTCACCTCGAACCTTAAGGACTTCCCCGCTGACGCCCTCTCTCCCTACGGGATGGAAGCCAAAGGCCCCGACGACTTCATCCTCGATCAGCTGGATCTCGACGGGAGCACCGTGCGATCGTGCGTCCACGAGATGGGATCCAGTCGGAAGAGACCTCCGAAGACCTTCGCGGACGTCCTTGACGCGCTGGAACGTGCCGGGCTCGTCGAGTCGGCGGCAGCGCTTCGCGAGTGAGGCCCGGCGCCTATCGGAGGGCCCCGTAGCCGCCTCCGACGCTTTGGCTCTAGCGGTCGTTGGAGTGGTCGTGTGTCAGGGGACGGCGAAGCCCCGGGTTTGGGGGCCCGGGGCTTCGGGTGAGCCTCTGTCAGCCCGTGACCAGGGGGAGGGTGGGGTCGGCGGACCATTCGGTGAGGGAGCCGTCGTAGATGGCGATGTCGGGGCGGCCCAGTTGGGCGAGGTGGAAGGCGAGGCCGGTGGCGGCGATTCCGCTGCCGCAGTAGGTGATGACCTTCTTCGACGTGTCCAGGGCGTCGGCCGAATCGAAGAGGGGGCGGACGGACTCGGGGGACTTGAAGCCCGACTCGTCGAGGAGTTCGGGGAAGGGGACGTTGGTGCTCGACGGGATGCGGCCGGGGCGGGCGTAGGTCTGGCGGGCGCCGGTGAAGGTGGGGCGGTCGAGGGAGTTGACCAGGACGGTGCCGGGGTCGTCGATCGCGGCGAGGACGTCCTCCTTGGAGGCGTACAGCTCGGGGCGGCGGGCGGCCTCGAAGGTCGCGGGCTCGTAGGACTCGGTGCCGCTCCTCACCTCGTTGCCGGCCTGGATCCAGGCGGGGAGGCCGCCGTTCAGGACGGAGATCGAGTCGAAGCCCTCGTAGCGGAGGTTCCACCACAGGCGGGTCGCCCAGATGTTGGGGCCCTGGTCGTAGATGACGACGTGGGTGCCGGGGCCGACGCCGAGGGCGCCGAGCCTGGCGGCGAACTCCGCACTGGGCAGGGCGGTGAAGGTGGTGGCGGCGGTCTCGTCGGCGAGGTCGTGGAGCAGGTCGGCGAAGACGGCGCCCGGGACATGGGCCTTCTCGTATGCCTGGCGGCCGGATTCGACGTCGTAGTACCCGTCGCCCTCGGGCTGGGTGAGGAACGTGGTGGCGTCGAGGATCCGGATCGCTGGGTCTTCGAGGTGCTCGTGCAGCCAGGCGGCGTCGACCAGCAGGGGATGGGACATGTGCGCTTCCTTCCGACGGGACGGCCCCGGGATCGGGGCTTACCTATAAAACCTACCTGTTTAGTCGAGGAACTGGCGACCGGTGCCGCACTGCGGTTCCGGACGTGCCCTCTCGAAGGACCAACGGGCCGCGACCCGCGGAGGATTCCTCACTCCTGTAGATCTATGTCACTTTTATTCACTAGAGTCACTTTTCTTGCGCCATCGCCGATGCCGTTCTTGCCAAGACGTGGTCGCGCACCCCCTGTCCATGGGTAGCCTCTGGTGAAATCTCGACGTCTGCGTGAACTTGGGGGCGACCCGGTGGGAATGGTCATGGGCCTGGTCCTGGAGAGCACGTCGTGGGCGACGGACGGGCGGCAGTACGTGGGGCTCGCGGCGGCGATGCTCGCCGCGATGCTCGCGGGGCAGGCCGGGTGGAAGGCCACGGACTGGGTTCTGGAGCGCCGCGGCGCCCGCGATACCGAGCTGTAGGCAAAACCCCTACAAAAGCGTCCAAATCGGGTGGGGGTACCCGTGTGGTGCGGGGAACATCCGTCCTATGGACGAAGAGAAGCTGAGGGCCTTCTGGTCGGCCCGCCAGGGACTCGACGGGTCCCTTTCCGGCGCCGGGCCCGCCGACGTGCTCAACCGGACGGGCTGGGCCAGGTCGGTAGGGGGCTTCAACCCCTACCTGACGATCTTCAGCCGCTCCGGCACCGGCCGGACCGGCACCGACACCGCGGTCGCCGACGGGCGCATCTGCGAGATCCGCACCGCGCGCGGCCGCACCTACGTGCTGCCCGAGGACGACTACGGCCTGGGCCTGCGCATGGCCGCGCCCGCCGCCCGCGCCGAGGTGGACGCCTGCGACGCCCGCGGCATCCCGCACCAGACCCTCGACCGGATCATCGGCCTCGTCGGCGACGCGATGACCGACGAACCCGTCGACGCCGCCGCGCTCGACCTACACGGCCTGCTCCCACCCGGGGAGGCGGGCCGGGCCGTGCTCGGCGCGGCGCTGGCCCTGCTGGAGTCGTCCGGCGAGATCAGACGGGTCCCGATGAGCGGCCGGCTCGACCGGCCCGGCCACGGCTACGTCCGCTGGAGCCCGCCGCACGTCCCGGAGTCGGCCGAGGCCCGCACGGCCCTCGCCGAGCGGTACTGGCGGTGGATCGGCGTGGCCTCGCTGGCGAACTTCCGATGGTTCTCCGGCCTCTCCGAGGAGGCGGCCCACGGCGCCGTCGCCCCGCTCGACCTGCACGCCCAGGTCGACGGCGACCTGCTCGTGCAGGACGTCGACGAGTTCGGCGACTTCTCCCGACCGGGCACCCCGTCTTACGCGGTCGTGAGCGCGCTGGACGGCCTCCACCACCTGCGGCACGACCTGCGCGGCGTCCTCGACCCCGAGCACGGCGGCCTCCGCGGCCTGCCCGCCCAGGCGATCTTCGACCGGGGCAGGCTCATCGGTTTCTGGGACTTCGACCACGACCGCGGCGAGATCGTCTGGACGACCTGGACCCCGCCGGACGACGAACTCCACGACGTCATCGACCGCGCGAGCGGCTTCCTGCGCGAGGAACTCGGCGACCTGCGAGGCAGCACCCCCGATAGCGTCCGCCCACCGGCCCTCGCCTGACACCGCCCGCCCCCAGGGCGGCGCACCGCTGCCCCGCTGGGACAATGGGGTGACGCAGGCGAGGAGAGCAATGAGCGCAACGATTCTGGACGGCAAGGCCACCGCGGCCGAGATCAAGGCGGACCTGAAGCAGCGGGTCGCCGTTCTCAAGGACAAGGGGGTCTCCGTCGGCCTCGGCACGGTGCTGGTCGGCGACGACCCGGGCAGCCACGCGTACGTGAACATGAAGCACCGCGACTGCGACGAGGTGGGCATCACCTCGATCCGCAGGGACCTGCCCGCGGACGCCACCCAGGAGCAGGTCGAGGCCGCGGTCGCCGAGCTGAACGCCGACCCGGCGTGCACCGGCTACATCGTGCAGCTCCCGCTGCCCAAGGGACTCGACGAGCAGCGCGTCCTGGAGCTGATCAACCCGGCGAAGGACGCCGACGGCCTCCACCCGATGAACCTGGGCCGCCTGGTCATGCTCAAGGACGCGCCGCTGCCGTGCACGCCGAAGGGCATCGTGGAGCTGCTGCGCCGCTTCGACGTGCCGATCGACGGCGCCGAGGTGGTCGTGATCGGCCGCGGCCTGACCGTCGGCCGGCCGCTCGGCCTGCTGCTGACCCGGCGCAGCGAGAACGCCACGGTGACGCTCTGCCACACCGGCACCCGCGACCTCGTCCGGCACACCCGCCGCGCCGACATCATCGTCGCCGCCGCGGGCGTACCCGGGCTGATCACCGCGGACATGGTCAAGCCGGGCGCGGCCGTCCTGGATGTCGGCGTGTCCCGGGTCGACGGAAAGCTCGCGGGCGACGTGTCCTTCGCCGTCTCCGAGGTGGCCGGCTGGGTGGCGCCCAACCCCGGCGGCGTCGGTCCGATGACCCGCGCGATGCTGCTGGCGAACGTGGTCGAGTCGGCGGAAGAAACAGCATCCGCGGACGCGGCGTCCGCCTGAGATGAGGGCTGATCTCCGTATCGAACCCTGAGGTCGCCCAGCCGACCCCGCTGTCGGCTGGGCACTTTCGTCCGGTTCCGGTCAGCTGACCCGCGCTCGCGCGCGGGGCCTCCTCAGCTGGCCCGGCGGGTGACGGGGGTCCGCGCGGCGATGCCCTGTCGACGCGGTTCCGGGGGGACGGGCAGGGCCGTCCGCTGCGGCGGTATCTGGACCGTCGGCAGCGGGCGCACCAGGCCCATGGCGATCACCTCGTTGGCGAGGCGGGTACGGCGGTTGATGCCCTCGGGGATGCGGAACTTCTGGTACAGCCGCAGCAGGTGCTGCTTGACCGCCGCCTCCGTGACGACGAGTTCCAGCGCGATGTCCTTCGCCGCGGCCGGGGCCACGAAGGCCTCGTCCGACAGCGCGGGACGGCACAGCGCCGTCAGCACGTCGAGTTCCCTTCGGGTGAGCTCGGGCGCGACGGCCCGGCGCAGTTCGGTCTCCGGATCTACCTCCTCGCGGGGGATGCCCCCCAGGCGGCCTCGGGCGGTGCCGAAGCTGATCACGTCTCCGTCTTCGAGGACCCTTCGGGCGATGGGACGTCCGTTGACCCTCGTTCCCGTGCGCGACAGGCCCATGTCGACCACGTAGACGTAAGGTCCCCTTCGGACGATCTCCGCGTGCAGCCGTGCCACGCTCGGGTCGTCCAGCCGGATGTCCACCCCCCTTCCTCTGCCGACCGTCGTGACGTCGGGGCGAAGCGGCACTACCGCGCCGCTCTCCTCGATGCGTATGAACGGCCCCTCCACTGTGGTTCCTCCCACTCAGTTAGCGACCCCTGTCGTGCGGGTTACCCGTCGCGTGGGAGGTCATGCAAGCTACCCGCGGGTAGACCTTTGGCCGTAGCTGGGTTTGCCATGGCAGGGCATAAAATCGGCGGGTGATGACAGGCGAGCGCTCGGGGTCCTCCTCCCCTTCTCCGGCAGGGCCCGGCTCCGAGGGCGGAAGGCGGCGCCGTCGCCGCGAATCCGCCCGGCAGGCCTCCGGGCTGAAGGCCCAGGTGTATTTCGCCGTGGTCGCCGGAGGCGTCCTCCTCGGGCTGCTCACCGCCTGGCAGAACTTCCGCATCGGCGCCTATGTGATGGCCGCGTCGATGCTGCTCGGCGCGGGTCTGCGCGCCACCCTCCCCGAGTCCCGGCTCGGGTTTCTCGTCACACGTAAGAAATGGACGGACGTGGTCACCATGGCCGTTCTCGGGGCAGGCCTGGCTATCCTCGCCTTCCTCGCGCCACGTGGTGGATGAGTGAGGGTTTTGTCAAGCAACGTAAACCGGGGGCGACGGTCTAGACCTGTGAACGCCCTCGGATACCCTCCCCAGTGAGCCTTACAAGGGACCGCAGGGGCGAGGAAAGGGAAGCCACCAGCCATGCCCAAGATCAAAGTAGAGGGTCCCGTCGTCGAACTCGACGGCGACGAGATGACCCGGATCATCTGGCAGTTCATCAAGGACAGCCTGATCCTGCCTTACCTCGACGTCGACCTGAAGTACTACGACCTCGGCATCGAGCACCGCGACGCCACGGACGACCAGGTCACCATCGACGCCGCCAACGCCATCAAGCAGTACGGCGTCGGCGTCAAGTGCGCCACCATCACCCCGGATGAGGCGCGGGTCGAGGAGTTCGGCCTGAAGAAGATGTGGCGTTCCCCCAATGGAACGATCCGCAACATTCTCGGCGGTGTCGTGTTCCGCGAGCCGATCGTCATGCAGACGATCCCGCGGCTCGTCCCCGGCTGGACCCAGCCGATCATCATCGGCCGCCACGCCCACGGCGACCAGTACCGGGCCACCGACTTCGTCGTCCCCGGCCCCGGCACCGTGACGATCTCCTACGTGCCCGAGGACGGCTCCCAGCCGATGGAGCTCGAGGTCGCGAAGTTCCCGGGCGGCGGCGTCGCCATGGGCATGTACAACTTCGACGACTCGATCCGGGACTTCGCCCGCGCGACCATGCGCTACGCGCTGGACCGCAAGTTCCCGCTCTACATGTCGACCAAGAACACGATCCTGAAGGCCTACGACGGCCGCTTCAAGGACCTGTTCCAGGAGATCTTCGAGACTGAGTTCAAGGCCGAGTTCGACGCGGCGGGCCTCACCTACGAGCACCGGCTGATCGACGACATGGTCGCCGCCGCGCTCAAGTGGGAGGGCGGCTTCGTCTGGGCGACCAAGAACTACGACGGCGACGTCCAGTCCGACATCGTCGCGCAGGGCTTCGGCTCGCTCGGCCTGATGACCTCGGTCCTGATGACCCCCGACGGCAAGACCGTCGAGGCCGAGGCCGCGCACGGCACCGTCACCCGGCACTTCCGCCAGCACCAGCAGGGCAAGCCGACCTCCACGAACCCGATCGCCTCGATCTTCGCGTGGACCCGGGGCCTGGCCCACCGCGGCAAGCTGGACGGCACCCCCGCGGTCACCGACTTCGCCAACAAGCTCGAGCAGGTCTGCATCGAGACCGTCGAGGCCGGCCAGATGACCAAGGACCTCGCGCTCCTCGTCGGCGGCGACACCCCGTGGCTGACCACGGAGGAGTTCCTGCACGCCCTGGACGTCAACCTCCAGAAGAAGATCGCCCTGTAGGGCGGCTCACAGGACCGTCCTCGGCACGGGAGGACGGCTCCGCCCCGCCTTGCGGCCCCTGTCCGGACCGTTGCCGGACAGGAGCCCGCGGCCCGTCGAGAGCCGCGCACCTCACCGGGGGTGCGCGGCTTTTGGCATGAAGCGGCGCGATAGCCTGGCAGTCGCAGTATCTCGATACCGAGAGATCCCGCCCATCTTGGAGTGATCGCGACATGACTCGCACCCCTGTCAACGTGACGGTGACCGGCGCCGCAGGCCAGATCGGCTACGCGCTGCTGTTCCGCATTGCCTCCGGCCAGCTCCTCGGCGCGGACGTGCCGGTCAAGCTGCGCCTGCTGGAGATCCCGCAGGCCGTCAAGGCCGCCGAGGGCACCGCGATGGAGCTGGACGACTGCGCGTTCCCGCTCCTGGCCGGGATCGACATCTTCGACAACCCGACCGACGGCTTCGCGGGCGCCAACGTGGCCCTGCTCGTCGGCGCGCGCCCCCGCACCAAGGGCATGGAGCGCGGCGACCTCCTCGCGGCCAACGGCGGCATCTTCGGCCCGCAGGGCAAGGCGATCAACGACGGCGCGGCCGACGACATCCGCGTCCTGGTCGTCGGCAACCCGGCGAACACCAACGCCCTCATCGCCTCCGCCTCGGCCCCGGACGTGCCGAAGGAGCGGTTCACCGCGATGACCCGCCTCGACCACAACCGGGCGATCTCCCAGCTGGCGGCCAAGACCGGCGTCGCGGTCAGCGAGATCAAGAAGCTGACGATCTGGGGCAACCACTCCGCCACCCAGTACCCGGACATCTTCCACGCCGAGGTCGCGGGCAAGAACGCCGCCGAACTCGTGAACGACGAGAAGTGGCTGGCCGACGACTTCATCCCGACCGTCGCCAAGCGCGGCGCGGCGATCATCGAGGCCCGTGGCGCGTCCTCGGCGGCCTCCGCCGCCAACGCCGCCATCGACCACGTCTTCGACTGGGTCAACGGCACCCCCGAGGGCGACTGGACGTCGGCCGCGATCCCGTCGGACGGCTCCTACGGCGTCGCCGAGGGCATCATCTCCTCCTTCCCGGTCACCTCGGTGAACGGCGAGTGGAAGATCGTCCAGGGCCTGGACGTCAACGAGTTCTCCCGCGCCCGCATCGACGCCTCGGTCGCCGAACTCGTCGAGGAGCGCGACGCGGTCAAGGAGCTCGGCCTCATCTGAGCCCGCGCGTCACCCGAGAAGCCCTGGAGCGTCCGCGCTCCGGGGCTTTTTGCCGTTCAGTGGGGTTTGTTGCGGTGATTTGTAGTTGTTTGTCGCTTTGGCTCTGGGGCAGGGGAGGCACGTAGGCACGACAGATGGCACGACAGATGGCACGACAGATGAGGACACGCGAGACGAGGAGAGACCGATGGCAGGCGGAAAGCTGGACGGCACGAAGGTGCTCGCGATCGTCACCAACTACGGGGTCGAGCAGGACGAGCTGACCGTGCCGGTGGAGCGGCTGCGCGAGGACGGCGCGGAAGTGGAGATCGCGGCCCCGTCCCGGGAGCCGATCCGGACCCTTGTGGGCGACGAGAAGCCCGGCGAGGTCGTGGACCCCACCGAGACCCTCGCCGAGGTCGACGCGGCCGGGTACGACCTCCTCCTGATCCCCGGAGGCGCACTCAACGCCGACCACCTGAGGACCGACGACGACGCGCTGCAGATCATCAAGGACTTCACGTCATCCGGCCGGCCCGTCGCCGCCATCTGCCACGCCCCCTGGACCCTCGCGGAGGCCGACGTCGTCCGCGGCAAGAAGCTCACGTCGTACGCGTCGCTCCAGACCGACCTCCGCAACGCGGGCGCCACCTGGCAGGACGCCGAGGAGGTCACCGACACCACCGGCTACACCCTGATCACCTCCCGCACCCCGGACGACCTCGACGCCTTCCTCGAAGCCGTCGAACGCGAGCTGACCCCGGCCTAGCGCGCTCGGGCGTCCGCGGAGATGGACTCCAAGGTGCGGCCCTTGGTCTCGGCGACCCGGCGGTGGACGAAGGCGAACGAGAGCGCGGCGAAGGCCGCGTACAGGAGGTACGTCGTCGGGAGGCTCCACGCGCTGAGCGAGGGGAACGTCAGGGTGACGAGCCAGTTCGCCAGCCACTGGACGGCGGTCGCGACGCCCATCGCGGCGGCCCGGATGCGCAGCGGGAACATCTCGCCGAGCAGCACCCACACGATCGCGCCCCAGGACAGCGCGAAGAAGAGCACGAAGACGCTTGCCCCGACGAGGGCGGTGAGGCCCCAGCCGAAGGGGAGGACGCCGTCCGAGGCGTGGGCGAAGGAGAAGGCGGTCACCGCGAGCGCGACGGCCATGCCCGCCGATCCCGTCAGCAGCAGGGGCCGTCGGCCGAGGCGGTCGACCAGGGAGATGGCGACGAACGTGCCGATGAGGTTGATGACCGACGTGAAGAGGCTGAGCAGCAGGGAACTGCTCTCCTCGACGCCGACGGACTGCCAGAGCGTCGAGGAGTAGTAGAAGATCACGTTGATCCCGCAGAGCTGCTGGAACGCGCTCAGCCCGATGCCCGTCCAGACGACGGGGAGCAGGAGCCGCGGTCCGCGCAGGTCTGAAAGGCGCGGTCTGCTCTCACTGCCGAGCGCGTCCCTGATCTCGGCGACGTGGGCGGCGGTGTCCCCGCCCTCGATCTTCGCCAGGACCCGGCGGGCCTCGTCGTCGCGCCCGGCCCGCACGAGATAGCGGGGGGATTCGGGGATGACGGCGCTGAGCAGCAGGTAGACGCCCGCGGGAAGCAGGTTGACCGCGAACATCCACTGCCAGGTCTGGAGCGGGCCGAGCCGTCCTGCGGAGCCGCCGCCGAGCTCGGCGAGCAGGTAGTTGATGAGCTGGGACACCACGATCCCGAGCACGATCGCGAGCTGCTGGAAGGAGGCCAGGCGGCCCCGGTAGGCCGCGGGCGACACTTCGGCGATGTAGGTGGGCGCGATGACCGACGCCATGCCGATGGCGACGCCGCCGGCCATCCGCCAGAGCGCGAGGTCCCACACGGTGAGCGGCAGCGCCGACCCGACCGCGGTGACCGCGAACAGGACGCCCGCGACCCGCTGGGCGCCGAGCCTGCCGATCCGGTCGGCGATCTGGCCGCCGATCGCGGCGCCGACGGCGGCTCCGGGCAGGTCGGCGGCGACGACGAAGCCGGTGACGCCAGGGTTCGAGGGGAACCTGTTCTGGATGCCGTCGATGGCGCCGTTGATGACCGCGCTGTCGTAGCCGAAGAGGAAGCCGCCCATGGCGGCGGCGGCAGCGTACGCGGTGACGCGGCGCAGTCGGAGGTCGGGCATCGGTCGGCTCCTTGTCAGGCGATGGAGGCGCCGCCGTCGACGTTGAGGGAGATGCCGGTGACGTAGGACGACAGGGGGGAGCAGAGCCAGAGGGCGGCCTGGGCCTGTTCCTCGGGGGTGGCGAGGCGGCCCATGGGGATGCGGGAGATGAGCGCGCGGGTGCCTTCGGGGTCTTCGGCCATCTGGCGTTCGACGGCGGCGGTGAGGGTGCGGCCGGGGCTGAGCGCGTTGACGCGGATGCCGTCGCGCGCGTAGTGGAGGGCGGCAGCGTCGGTGAGGCCGAGTACGCCGGACTTGGCGGCGACCCACGGGGAGAGGCCGCCCAGCACGTTGAGCCTTGGCGAGGCCGCCGTGTTGACGATCGCGCCCCCGCCGCCCTGCTTGCGCATCTGCTCGGCCTCGTGCGCGAGCGCGAACCTGACCCCTTCGAGCCCGACGCCCATGACCTTCGCCCACTCCGCGGGCCCGCCCGCGCCGCCGGGTTGGGCCGGCGACCCGAGCCCCGCGTTGTTCACCGCCCAGTCGAGCCGCCCGTAGTGGTCGACGACGGACGCGACCAGCAGCTTCAGATCCTCGTCGACCGAGGCGTCCGCGGCCACGAACACCGCGGTCCCGCCCGCCTCCTGGATGAGCGACACCGTCCGGCGCCCCTCGACGTCGTCGACGTCCCCGACGACCACGCGCCCCCCTTCGGCCGCGAACGCCAGCGCCATCGCCCGCCCGATCCCCCGCGCCGCCCCCGTGATGAGCCCGGCCCGCCCGTCGAGCACCCCCCGATTCCCCCGCACCCGTCCCCCTTCCGCTCTCCGAACTCGTCACCGGGGCCCGGGCCGGGAAAACGCGCACCCCGCCCAATCCCCGGCAAACGATCAAGCGGCGCGGACCTCGGGGTCAGGTCCGGTGGTGGCGGCCTTTGGGCTGGAGGTCCTCGTAGACGATGGTGCCGAGGGCGGCGAGGACGCCCAGAGCGGTGGTGGTGAGCGCGGTGGTGCCGGCGAGCGCCCAAGGGGTGGCGGTGAGGGAGTCGAAGAGGGCGGTCAGCATTGGGGGGCCTCGATGCGGGCCTGGGCGGTGAGGGCTTCGGCGAACGCCTCGAAGGTGTCCTCGATGAGCGTCATGGCGAGGCCCGCGCCGAGTTCCTCGGCGGTGAGGTGGAGGCGGTTCCTGCGGGTCGCCATGAAGAGCCTGCCTCCGGCGGTGGGCCGGATCAGCCATTCGGGGTGGCTTTCGCGGAGAGCCGTGAGATCGGGTGCCATGCCTGGTCCTTTGCGCTTTGCGGGCGATTGCGGTGACGAGGCTGACACAGCGGGGTTACTGTCGGCTACGAACCAAGGGACTACCAGATTTTGGCGGAGAGCTACCTCAGGACTACCCCGTGAACTACCTTGCGGGGACGAAACGGGCGGGCATCCCGGCGCGTCGACGCAAGGTCGAGTATGGAGATGGTTAAGAGGGCGGCCGTTTCATCAAGAAAAGTCCGATTAAGAAGTCGGGCTTATCGGGAGATGGTGATTTCTTGGGTGACACCCTGGTGACACCCAGCCGACACCCGCGCGGCACCCCCGGGAAGCCCGGAAACCCGCGCACGAACCGGAGGGAGGGCGTGTGACGACCGAAAAAAATCTTGAAGTTCTGTCGCCCCAACGCCTGTTCGTCAAGGAGATGCGCAGCCGAAGGGAGGGCGCGGGGCTCTCCCGCAACAGGCTCGCTGAGGCGCTCGGCTGTTCGCCGCAGTGGCTCGCCAAGGTCGAGACGTACGCGAAAATTCCGTCCGGCGGCCTGGCCGACGACCTCGACGCCTACTTCACCACCGGCGGCACCTTCCGCCGGGCCTGGGACGAACTGGACGACGAACGCAAGCGCGGCCTGATCCCCAGCGGCTTCCGCCCGCTCATCGAGATAGAGAAGACGGCGACGGGAATCCTCGCCTTCGAACCCATGCTCATGACCGGTCTGATGCAGACCGAGGACTTCGCGCGCCTTCTTCACGTGCACGGGCAACATCCCGACCAGGCCGAGGAACTCGTCGCGATACGCATGGAACGTCAGCGCATCTTCGACAAGCCCGACGCTCCTTGGTTCTTCCTCCTCATGCGTGAAGCGGTGCTTCGTGAGTTTCCCGCCGACCTCCGCAAGGAGCAGTGCCTGCATCTGCTGAAGATGCTGCGGCACCCGAAGATCTCGATCCAGATCATCCCCGCCGACGAAATCGCCTTCATCGGGTCGGGTTTCATGCTGCTGTCCTTCGCGGAGAAGGAAGACGTGGCCTACGTCGAGGCGGCGGGAGGTCTTGGCGGGATCATCCAAGAGGCCGAGACGGTGAAGAGGCTTGGAGTAACCTTCAACCTGCTCAGAGGCTCGGCCCTGTCCGTGCGCGAATCTGAGCGCATGATCCGAGCGTTCGCGGAGGACGAGTGAAGTACAGCGAGATTCCGGACCCGCGCTGGCGCAAGAGCAGCCACAGCACCGGCTCCGGAGACAACTGCGTCGAACTCGCCGCCCTCGCCGGGGCGGTGGGCGTCCGCGATTCCAAGAACCCGCAGGGCGAACCGCTGGTCCTGGGCCGGCCCGTCTTCGCGCGCCTGGCCCGAGGGCTGCGCGTCCGCTGAGGCGGCGTCAGCGGGCTGCGAGGGTGCGGGTCAGGGAGAGGAGGGCCTCGTCGGTCGAAGGTTGGGAGATGAGGGTGAGGCCCAGGGGGAGGTCGTCAAAGGTGGCGAGGGGGAGGGTGACGGCGGGGGCGGCGGCCAAGGGGGCCAGGGAGGTGTAGGGGAGGAGTTTGGCGCGGGGGAAGTCCTCGGTGAGGAGGGGCGGGGTGAAGGGGGCGGTGGGGATGGCCAGGACGCTGCCGCGCAGGCGGGTGCGGAGGGTGGCGGCGGCGTGGTCGGTCTTCTCGCGGGCCTCGGTGAGGTCGTGGCCGGTGAGTCTGGAGGCGTGGGTGAAGCGGGCGGCGATGGACGGGTCGAAGGCGGGGGTGGTGGAGGCGATCCAGGGGCCCAGGAGGCGCCATGCCTCGCCGCCTTGGACGGTGGCGAAGGCGGCCACGGCGTCGTGCCATTGGGACGGGCGCTTGAACATCGGGGTGCGGTCGGCCTTGAGGAGGCCGCGCAGCCTCGCCAGGGCAGGCTCGTAGGCCTCGCGGACGGGGGCGGGGACCTCCGCCCACAGGTCGTCGGGCAGGAGCAGCCACTCCAGCTCGCAGGTCGCCTGCGCGGGCGGGTCGAGGAGGGCGAGGGCGGCCCGCTCAAGGGTCGCCGCGTCCCTCGCCAGCAAGGACGGGACGTCGAAGGTGGGCGCCAGAGGCAGCACACCCGTGGCGGGCATGCGCGCGTGCGAAGGCCGCAGCGCGTACAGGCCGGTGAAGGCGGCGGGGACGCGGATGGAGCCTGCCGTGTCCGTTCCCAGCCCGATGTCGGCGACCCCGGACGCGACGGCCGAGGCGCATCCGCTGGAGGAGCCGCCCGTGTACCGGCCGGGAGCCAACGGGTTGCGAGGCGAGCCGTAGTGGATGTTCGCTCCGGCGAGGCTGTAAGCCAGCTCGTCCATGTGGGCTTTGCCCACGATCGACGCCCCGGCGCGGCGAAGCCGGGCGACGACCTCGGCGTCCTCCTGCGGGGTCGCGTGCTCGGCGAGCCAGACGGGGTTCCCCGCGCCGGTCGGCCAGCCCGCGACGTCGATGTTGTCCTTGACGGCGACGCGCAGGCCCTCAAGGGGCCCGCCCGAGGGGGGAGGCCCAGTAGGCGGGGCGAGTGGGCCGTCGGCGATCCAGGGGACCAGCGGGTCGATCTCCTCCATTCCCCCTTCTTACCGTCCCGGCCGCGTCCCGTACGCCCAAGGGACGGCAACGAAGCGTGTCCCGGCAGGCCGCGCGGGGGCTTCGCGGATAATCTGCCGCGCGCGTCGAGGGCGGAGCCGAGGAGGGCCAGTGCGGGCTGTGACGTGGTGCGGGGCGCTTGTGGTGTCGGGCGGGATGCTGGTCGCGGCGGCGCCGGCGGTGGCGACGGGGTCCCCGGCACTGGCCCTGCGGGTCGAGACGTGGGGCGACGCGCGGCCGGGCGGGCGGCTCGACTACCTCGTCACGGTCGCCAACCAGGGCGCGGCGGCGACGCGCAAGGTGCGCCTCGCCATCACCGTTCCCCGAGGGGTCGACGTCGTGGGGCTGCCCGCCGGCTGCCGCGAGCACGGGAACCGCAAGGACGGGAACCGCAAGGACGGGAATCTGGTCCGGTGCCGGCTCGGCGTCCTCGCGCCCCATGCCGTCCACAGGGTGACGGTCTCGGGGATCGTCAGGCCGACGGCGAAGGGCGCCCAGACGCTCACCGCGGAGGCGGACGGCGCGAGCGCGCGCACGACCGTCAAGGTGAGGCCGGGCACGGACCTCGCGGTGCGTCTTCGCGTCCCGCGAGGCACCCAGGGTTCTTTCGGGTTCTCGGCGCGCGCGCTCAACAAGGGCAAGAGGCCGGCGCGCAAGGTGAGCGTGACGGTGGCGGTGCGCGGCGCCAGGTTCACCCGCGTTCCGGCGGGCTGCATGTCGGGCGCGCACCGGGTGACCTGCGACGCGGCGGCGCTCGACCCGGGCGCGATGGTGCGCTTCGCGTTCCGGGCGAGAACGGCCCCGGGTCGCGAGGCCGCGGAGGTGTTCGCGACGGTCGGCGCGGAGCGGGCGGGCGAGACGTTCCCGGAGGACAACGGGGCCTTCACCTCCGTCCCGGTCGTCCGGTTCACCCAGGATTAGCGCTTTCTCACGGTTTACCACCAAGATCATGCGCTAGGGTGCTGGCACTCCGAAGTCAACAAGCAGGGGAGCTTTACCGTGCCGCGCGTCGCCGGAAGCATCCTGGTCGCCACCGCCCTCGTCGCCGGGACCGTCCTCACCGGATCCGTCGCCTACGCCGCGCCGGTGGCTCCCGCGGGCACCGTTCCCGGCCTGGACGTCAGCTACTGGCAGGGCCCGAACGTCGACTGGAAGAAGATCGCCGACAACGGCGCCAAGTTCGCCATCATCCGGGCCACCCGCGGCACGTCCTCCGCGGACAACGCCACCCCGTACATCGACCCTTACTTCGCGCGGAACGCCGCCGAGGCCCGCAAGTACGGCGTCATCCAGGGCGCCTACCACTTCGCCGGCCCCGACAAGTCGTCCGGCGCGACCCAGGCGAACTTCCTCGTCGACAACGGCGGCGGCTGGACCCCCGACGGCATGTCGCTGCCCGCCGCCCTCGACATGGAGAGCGACCCGTACTCGACGCTGCCCAAGGTCGAGGGCCTGCGCACCGACTGCTACAACCTGACGGCCCCGCAGATGATCGCGTGGATCAAGGACTTCTCCACCACGTACTTCAAGCGCACGGGCCGCTACCCGATGATCTACTCCAACCAGAACTGGTGGAAGAACTGCACGAGTTCGCCGGCCGAGCCGACCGGCACCGCGGCCTTCGACCTGACGAACCCGCTGTGGGTCGCCAACTACAAGGACCCGGTGAAGAACCCGAACCCCGCGATGCCGGGCGGGTTCACCAAGTACACGTTCTGGCAGTTCTGGAACGGCAACGACAAGCCGCTCTTCCCCGGTGACCAGAACCTCTTCCCGGGCACCCTGGCCCAGCTCAAGGCGTTCGCGAAGAAGGCCGACAAGCCCGTCGCGAACGTCGGCGTGAAGGTCGCCAAGCTCGGCAAGTACCGGGTCGGCAAGAAGGCGTCCTTCCAGGTCCAGGTGACGAACAAGGGCCCGGACGCGAGCGGCACGACCCGCGTCTACGTGAAGTTCCCGACGAAGAAGCTCAAGCTCCGCAGCGTCCCCAAGGCCTGCACGAAGGCCTCCTACGGGCTCAAGTGCGTCTGGAACACGATTCCGGCCAAGGGCGCCAAGAGCTTCAAGGTGTGGGTCACCGTGACCAGGCAGCTCAAGCCGGGCAGCAAGCCGACCGTGACCCTGGGCCTCCAGACCCCCTCGGTCCTCGACCCGGGCAAGCCCAACAACACCTCGAAGATCGCCCTCCCGGTCGTCCGCTGACCTCTTCCGGCCCGGACGCGTTCGCCGCGCCCGGGCCGTTTCGCGTCCGCTTCCTGTGATCTCGCCGACGGGCCGCGTGGGGCAGGGGCTCCCGGGCACGGCTTTCGTGATGTTCGGGGGAAGCGGGGCAGATCGGTCAGGTGGAACGCCGCGCGGGTGGTGGTGCGCCGCCGCTAGGGTGGGACGGCCCCCGTCCACCCCGCCGAAAGGTCTGCTGATCATGGCTGATTCCTTCGTCCACCTGCACGTTCATACCGAGTACTCGATGCTCGACGGTGCGGCGAAGGTCGGGAAGCTCACGGATCGCGCGGCCGAGCTCGGCATGCCGGCGATCGCGATGAGCGACCACGGGAACCTGCACGGGGCCTATGAGTTCCACAAGAAGGCCAAGGGCTCGGGCGTCAAGCCGATCATCGGCATCGAGGGCTATGTGAGCCCGGAGTCCCGGTTCCACAAGCAGCCGGTGTTCTGGGGCGAGCCGCACCAGCGCAAGTCGAACGAGCAGACGGGCCTCGGCGGCGACGTGTCCGCTTCGGGCACCTATCTCCACAAGACGATGTGGGCCTACACCGCGCAGGGCCTGCGCAACCTCTTCCGGATCTCCTCCCTGGCCAACTTCGAGGGCCGGATGAAGAAGTACCCCCGGATGGACGACGAGCTGTTCGACCTCTACCACGAGGGGATCATCGCGACGACGGGCTGCCCGTCGGGGGCCGTCCAGACGCGGCTGCGGCTCGGCCAGTACGACAAGGCCCGCGAGCACGCGGCGAAGTACCAGGACATCTTCGGCAAGGAGAACTACTTCCTTGAGCTGATGGACCACGGCGGCATCCCGATCGAGCGGGGCGTCCGCGACGACCTGCTCAGGCTCGGCAAGGAGCTGGGCATCCCGCCGCTGGTCACGAACGACTCGCACTACGTCACCGAGGACCAGGCGACCGCGCACGACGCGCTGCTGTGCGTCGGCACGAACTCCCTGATCAGCGCGCCCGACAGGTTCCGCTTCTCCGGCGGCGGCTACTACGTGCGCTCGGCCGACGAGATGCGCGGCATCAACCCGACCTCGGACGTCTGGCAGGACGGGTGCAAGAACACCCTTCTGATCGCCGAGCGCGTCGAGTCCTACGACGACGTCTTCGCCTTCCGCGACCTGTACGCCAAGTTCCCGGTGCCCGAGGGCGAGACCGAGATGAGCTGGCTGCGCAAGGAGTCGCACCGGGGGGCTGCCGAGCGGTACGGCGAGCCGGTCCCGGCGCACATCACCGAGCGGATCGAGTACGAGCTCGGCGTCATCGAGAACATGGGCTTCCCCGGCTACTTCCTCGTCGTCGCCGACATCTGCCGGTACGCCCGCGACAACGGCATCTGGGTGGGTCCGGGCCGTGGCTCGGCGACGGGTTCGATGGTCGCCTACGTCACCCGCATCACCGAGCTCGACCCGATCGAGCACTCGCTGCTGTTCGAGCGGTTCCTGAACCCCGAGCGCATCTCCCCTCCCGACGTCGACCTGGACTTCGACGAGCGTCGGCGCGGCGACATGATCCGGTACGTCACCGAGCGGTACGGCGAGGAGAACGTCGCGCTGATCGTGACGTTCATGACGATCAAGTCGAAGCAGGCGGTCAAGGACTCCGCGCGGGTGCTCGGCTACCCCTTCGCGGTCGGCGAGAAGATCACCAAGGCGTTCCCGCCCGCGGTGATGGGCAAGGAGATCCCGCTCACGGGCGTCTTCGACCCCAAGCACGACAGGTACGCAGAGGCGTCCGAGCTGCGCTCCCTCTACGAGGACGACCAGGACGTCAAGCGCGTCATGGACACCGCCCTCGGCCTGGAGGGCCTGACCCGCACCACCGGCGTGCACGCGGCCGGCGTCATCATCTCCTCGCAGCCGCTCGTGGACGTCATGCCGGTCGTCATGCGCCCGGACGACGGAGCCCGCATCACCGGCTTCGACGGGCCGTCCAGCGAGAACATGGGCGCCCTGAAGATGGACTTCCTGGGCCTGCGCAACCTCACCGTGCTCGGTGACGCCGTCGAGAACATCAAGAAGAACCGCGGCGTCGACGTCGACATGCTGTCGCTGTCACTCGACGACAAGAAGACCTACGAGCTGCTCGCCCGCGGTGAGACCCTCGGCGTCTTCCAGCTCGACTCGTCGATGATGCGGGACCTGACGAAGCTGATCGCGCCCGCCCGGTTCGAGGACATCTCGTCGGTCCTGGCGCTGGGCCGACCCGGCCCGATGGGCGCGAACGCGCACGTCAACTACGCGCTGCGCAAGGCCGGGCAGCAGGACATCGTGCCGATCCACCCGGGCCTGAAGGACGCGCTGGAGCCGATCCTCGGGACCACCTACCACCTGGTGGTGTACCAGGAGCAGGTCATGGCGATCGCGCAGCAGCTCGCGGGCTACACGCTCGGCGGCGCCGACATCCTCCGCCGCGCGATGGGCAAGAAGAAGAAGGAGGAGATGGACAAGCAGTGGGCCACCTTCTCCTCCGGCATGGTCGACAACGGCTACACCGAGGAGATGGCGAAGGCCGTCTGGGACGTCCTCGAACCGTTCTCGTCCTACGGCTTCAACAAGTCCCACACCGCCGGATACGGGCTCGTCTCCTACTGGACGGCCTACCTGAAGGCGAACTACCCGGCCGAGTACATGGCGGCGCTGCTGACGTCCGTCGGCACGAACAAGGACCGGATGGCGATCTATCTGGCCGAGTGCCGCCGGATGAAGCTGAAGGTGCTGCCGCCGGACGTCAACGAGTCGCTGCTGCGCTTCGCGGCCGTCGGCGACGACGTCAGGTTCGGGCTCGGCGCGGTCCAGAACGTCGGTGAGAACGCGATCAACGGGATCATCACCGCGCGGACGGAACAGGGCAAGTTCAGCGATTTCAACGACTTCCTGAAGAAGGTCCCGCAGATCGTCTGCAACAAGAGGACGATCGAATCACTGATCAAGGCCGGCGCGTTCGACGACCTGGGCCATCCCCGCTTCGGCCTGATCCAGGTGCACGACACCGCGATCGACTCCGTCATCGACGTCAAGAAGAAGGAGGCGATGGGGCAGGACTCCCTGTTCGGCGCCTTCGAGGACGCCGACGACGGGGCCGCCGACGCCTTCACCGTCATCGTGCCGGACGTCGAGTGGGACAAGAAGACCAAGCTGGCCTTCGAGCGGGAGATGCTCGGCCTGTACGTGTCGGACCACCCGCTGAACGGGGCCGAGCGGATCCTGGAGAAGAACCGGGACTACACGATCGTCCAGATCCTCGACGGACAGGTCGACACGCGGGGCGAGTTCCGGATCGCCGGGATCATCTCGGGCGTCGACAAGAAGGTCACCAAGCAGGGCAACGTCTGGGCGATCCTCAAGATCGAGGACCACGACGCCTCGATCGAGGTCCCGTGCTTCCCGCAGACCTACCAGCTCTACGGGCCCAACCTCGCGCCCGACCTCGTCGTCGCGGTGACGGGCCGGATCAAGACCCGCGACAGCGGCGAGGAGGCGACGGTCTCGTTCACCGCGACCGGCATCGAGTTCCTCGACATCTCCACGGCCCGCGCCGACGGCAAGACCCCGATCGTCATCGGTCTGCGCGAGGAGCGGGTGAACCCCGACCTCATCGACGAGCTGAAGCGCATCCTGAAGGCGCATCCGGGGAGCAACCCGGTGCACCTGCGGCTGGAGATGCTGAACCGCAAGGTCCTGATGATCAACCTGCCGGACTACGAGGTGAGCCTGGAGTACGGGGCCTTCGCGGGCGACCTGAAGGTGCTGCTCGGTCCTACCGCGCTGGTCGAGGTCTGATCCGTCCGGCGGCCCGGCGATGGCCGGGCCGCCGAACGCTCACTCGGCGAAGCCGCCCCGCGCGAGGACGATGAGGCCGCCCGCCCCGGCGAGCGCCAGCAGCACGGAGGCGAAGACCGCGGTCCCGGCGGCGAGGCCCACGGCGTCGCTGAGGTAGCCCGCGGCGACCGGGAGGGTTCCGGCGAAGACGTAGCCGCCCGTGTTCAGGGCGGCGTTGCCCTCGGCGAGGCGCTCCGGCGGCAGGCCCGAGTTGAGCAGGGACAGGCCGCCGAGCTGGCCGAGGCCCTGACCGGCTCCGGCCAGGACCGCGGCGCCGACCAGCGGGGCCGCGGCGTTCCAGGAGACGGCGCCGATCAGCACGGCCATGCTCGCCGCCGTCGCCGCGGCCCCCGCCAGCAGGACCGTGCGGCGCGGCAGGCGGCCCGCCGCGAACTGGACGCCGGTCGCCGCGAGGAACATCACGAACGCCGTCGCGCCCGCCAGGATCCGGCTGTCGGTGTGCAGCAGGCCGGAGAGCAGCGACGGGCCCAGCGACAGGACGAACGAGGTCGCGGTGATGCCGGGCGCGAACACCGCGACGCCGAGCAGCAGCCGCCACCGGTGCGCGGGCGGCACAGAGGGCAGCCGCACCCACGAGCCGCCGGACGCCCTCGCGCGCTCCGGCCGGGCGAGGGGCAGCCGGGCGACCACGGCGAGCGCGCTCACGAGCAGCACGGCCTCGACGCCGAAGACCAGCCGGGTCGGGTGCGGCAGGGTCTCCGACAGCACTCCGGCCAGGAGCGGGCCGAGGCCCGCGCCGAAGACCATCGCGGTCGAGGCGATCAGCGCCGCGGGCCGCCGCCGCTGCGGCCCCGCCACGTCGGTCACCGCGGCCATGCCCGCCGAGACGACCGCGCCGACCGCCGCGCCGGTGAGCAGCCGCGCGGCCATCAGGGCGGCCACGCCTCCCGCGGTCGCGAACAGGGCGCAGGCCGCGAGGGCCAGCACCAGCGCGGGCACCAGCACCGGTTTCCTGCCGACGCGGTCGGCGGCGACCCCGGCGACGAGCAGCGCGCCCAGCAGGCCCGCGATGTAGCAGGCGAAGACCACCGTGAGCGTGCCCTTGGCGAAGCCGAGGTCGCGCTGCCAGAGGACGTAGAGCGGTGTCGCCGCGTTGGACAGCACGAACACCGCGGTCACCGGCCAGGCCGCGAGCCACATCCAGCCCACGCCCGGTGCGGGCCGCTCCGCGCCCGCCCGGCGCGCGGATCCGCTCCGGCCTGTCGCGGCCGAGGTCGTCGCCATGCGTACCCCCTGTACGAGTTTTTTCGAACTTACCTACAGTACGATGTAACTCGTACTGGTCATCCGTCAAGGGGGAATCCGCATGGCGTCCACGGCTCCGTCCCCGCGGTCCGTCGGTCGGGGGCTGCCGGAACCTGCCGCTCCGGCGGACCTGCCCGCGCCGTTGTCCGAGCCGTCGCGCGCGGAACTGCGGCTGGAGAAGGTGCTGGGTGCACTCAGCGACCCGCTGCGACTGGAGATCGCGCACCGGTTGCTGGTCGAACGGGAGGCCTACGACCACTCCTGCGGCTGGTTCGGCTTCGACCGGCCGAAATCCTCGCTCACCCACCATTTCCGGGCGCTGCGCGAAGCCGGCGTGATCCGGCAGCGGCAGTACGGGCTGGAGCGGCGCAGCCACGTCCGCGTCGAGGACCTCGACGCCCGCTTCCCCGGCCTGGTCGACCTCCTCGTCAACTGGGAGCCGGAGGCGGACTAGCGGTCGGTGAGCCCCAGGGGGACCCGCGGGCGGACGCCGGAGGCGGAGTGGTGGGCGGGAGGCGGGGCCGGGATCAGCCGAGGCGGGGCCGGCCGAGGCGGGGCCGGGTCAGCTGAGACGGGCCGGGAGGGTGCGGGGGCCGAGGGGGAAGGTGCGGACGAGGCGCCAGTCCTCGTCGCCGCCGTGCTCGGACAGCTGGAAGGACACGCACTCGAAGACGGCGTGGAACTCGGCGAGATCCTTGAACGCCCGGTCCAGGCCCTCGTCGTCGAGGTTGTGGGCGACCGTCACGTGCGGGTGGTAGGGGAAGAACAGCTCCCGCTCCAGCGGCGGGCGGCGCAGCTTCTCCTCCAGCAGCGAGCACGGGCCGATGCCCTCGGCCACCTGGAGGAACACCACGGGCGTCACCGGGCGGAACGTGCCGGTGCCGCGCAACCGCACCCGGAACGGGTCGATCATGGTCGCCGCGCGGGCCAGGTGCTCGATGATCCCCGGCATCTCGGAGGCGTCGACCGGCATCGGCGGGACCAGGGTGATGTGCGGAGGGACGAGCCGGGCGAGAGGGTCCCCGAAGGACTCCCTCGCCCGGGTCAGCGTCTCCGCGTAGGGTTCGGGGACCTGGATCGAGACCCCGATGACCGTGTCAGGCGCCACGCCTCAGCAGTCCCACGCGCTCGCGCACGACGCGCATCGTGCCGGAGGCGACCTCCGCCGCCCGGTCCGCGCCCTTCTCCAGGATGCGGTCCAGCTCGGCAGGGTCGCCCAGCAGTTCGAGCGTGCGGTCCCGGACGGGGGTGAACACGCCGAGGGCGACCTCCGCGAGCTCCTTCTTGAGCTGGCCGTAGCCCTGGCCCTGGAAGTGGTTCTCCAGCTCGATGACCGGGGTGCCGGTGAGCGCCGACATGATCGTCAGCAGGTTCGACACGCCCGGCTTGTTCTCCGGGTCGTAGGTGATCTCCGAGCCGGTGTCGGTGACCGCCCGCATGATCTTCTTGCGCATCGCGGACGGCTCGTCCAGGACGTTGATGATGCCCTGCGGCGACGAGGACGACTTCGACATCTTCTTCGACGGCTCCTGAAGATCGGTGATCTTCGCGGTGGCCTTGAGGATGTAGGCGTTGGGCTCCACGAACGTCTCGCCGAACCTGTGGTTGAACCGGCCCGCGAGGGTGCGGGTGAGCTCAAGGTGCTGGCGCTGGTCCTCGCCGACGGGGACCTGGAAGTCCTTCTCGCCGAGGTGCGGGGTGTACAGCAGGATGTCGGCGGCCTGCAGGATCGGGTAGGTGAACAGCCCGACGCTCGCCGCGGACGTGCCCTCCTTGGCCGACTTGTCCTTGAACTGGGTCATCCGGGACGCCTCGCCGAAGCCCGTCAGGCAGCTGAGGATCCACTGGAGCTCGGCGTGCTCGAAGACCTGGCTCTGCGCGAAGACCGTGGAGCGCTCGGGGTCGAGGCCCGCCGCGAACAGCTGCGCGGCCGAGGCGCGGGTGCGCCGGCGCAGGACCTCCGGATCGTGCTCGACGGTGATCGCGTGCAGATCGGCGAGGAAGTAGAAGGCCTCGTGGCTGTCCTGGAGCGGAACCCACTGCCGCACCGCGCCGAGGAAGTTGCCGAGGTGGAAGGACTCGGCGGTCGGCTGGATCCCGGACAGGACCCGGGGGCGCGTGTTCATGGTCATCTCTCTCTCCCAAGGGGACGGCGCGGTCTGTCCCGCCCCCTGCCGCTTCGATTCTCCCAGACCGGACCGGCGGAGGGCACCCGCAATCGGGACGGTGTGCGCCGCCGCGGAGACGGGCGGTGATCTTTACCGTGATCTCCCGGCCGCGGCCCCGGTAAACGGCCCCGCCGGATGCGCACCCGGTGTTCTCCCGGGGTCACGCGCGGTGCGGTCGTGCGACGGTACGCGGCCCGTATGGCTAGGCTTCTGTAGGCCAATCTACTGCCCGGTCTGTCGTCGATGAAGGGTCCTCTACGGTGAAGCTCCTGGTCACGGGTGGTGCTGGATACATCGGCAGCGTCGTCGCCGCCCTCCTGATCGAGGCGGGGCACGAGATCACCGTGCTCGACGACCTCTCGGTGGGACACGCCGACGCGGTGCCCGAAGCCGCCCGGTTCGTCGAGGGGTCCCTGCGCGAGAAGGCGTCGGAGGTCCTCGCCGAAGGCGACTACGAAGGGGTGCTGCACTTCGCCGCCAAGTCGCAGGTCGGCGAGTCGGTGCGGGAGCCCGCGCTGTACTGGGACCGCAACCTCGGCGAGTCCCTCGCGCTGTTCGAGGCGATGCGCGCGCACGGCGTGCACAGGATCGTCTTCTCCTCGACCGCCGCGACGTACGGCGAGCCGGAGCAGGTGCCGATCCCGGAGGACGCGCCCACCCGGCCCACCAACCCCTACGGCCAGACGAAGCTCGCGATCGACAAGGTCCTCACCGAGTTCGCCCGCATGCACGGGTTCGGCGCGGTGTCGCTCAGGTACTTCAACGTGGCCGGCGCGCACGGCAGGTTCGGGGAGCGGCACGACCCCGAGACCCATCTGATCCCGAACATCCTGCGGGTCCCGTCCGGGGAGATCGCCCAGGTCAGCGTCTACGGCGACGACTACGCCACGCCCGACGGCACCTGCGTCCGCGACTACATCCACGTGGTCGACCTCGGCAACGCGCACCTGCGCGCGCTGAACGTCACCGACCCGGGCGCGCACCGGATCTACAACCTCGGCAGCGGGCGCGGCTACTCCGTCCAGGAGGTGATCGACGTCTGCCGGGAGGTCACCGGGCACCCGATCCCCACGATGGTCGAGCCGCGCCGTCCGGGCGACCCCGCCGTGCTGGTGGCGTCGTCGGAGAAGATCCAGGCCGAGCTCGGCTGGAAGCCCGAACGGGACCTGCACGCGATGGTCCGCGACGCCTGGGAGTTCGCGCAGTGAGCGCAGCGAACGAAGAGGGGATCACCGTGAACACCTCCACCGCACCCGCCTCGGGCGTCTGGCACGGGCCGGGCCGGGTCAACCTGATCGGCGAGCACACCGACTACAACGACGGCCTCGTCCTACCGTTCGCGCTGCCGCAGGGGATCACCGCCGAGGCGTCCCGGCGCGACGACGGCCTCCTCGAGCTGCACTCGGGCGGGCGGTCCGAGACCGTTCCGCTGGACGGCCTGGCGCCCGGCTCCGTCCAGGGCTGGGCCGCCTACGTCGCGGGCGTCGCGGGCGCGATGCGCGAGGCGGGCCACCCGGTCGGCGGGGCGACGCTGCGGTTCACCTCCGACCTTCCGGCGGGCTCCGGCCTGTCGTCGTCGGCGGCGCTGGAATGCGTCACCGCCCTCGCCCTGAACGACATGTACGGGCTCGGTCTGTCTCCCCGGGAACTGGTGCCGCTCGCGCAGCGGGCCGAGAACGCCTACGCGGGGGTGCCGACGGGCGTCCTCGACCAGTCGGCGTCGCTGCTGTGCACGCCGGACCACGCGCTGCTCCTCGACGTCCGCTCCGGCCTGTCCTCGCAGATCCCGCTGGAGTTGGGCGGCTTCCGCATCCTCATCGCCGACACGCGGGTGCACCACGCGCTCGGCGACGGCAAGTACGGCGAGCGCCGCGCCCAGTGCGAGGAGGCGGCCCGGCAGCTCGGGGTGCCCGCGCTGCGGGACGTGAAGAACCTCGCCGAGGCGCTGGGCAGGCTGAAGGACCCGGTGCTGCGCCGCCGCGTCAAGCACGTCGTCACCGAGAACCACCGCGTCGAGGCGACCGTCGGCCTCCTGCGGGCGGGCGCGATCGCCGAGGTGGGCGCCCTGCTCAGCGCCTCCCACCTGTCGCTGCGCGACGACTACGAGGTCTCCTGGCCCGAGGCCGACGCCACGGTCGAGGCCGCCGTCCGCGCCGGCGCCCGAGGCGGCCGCATGGTCGGTGGCGGCTTCGGCGGCTCCGTCATCGTCCTCGTCCGCGCCGACGCCCTCGACACCGTCCAGGACGCCATCACCGCCCGCTTCGCCGCCGCCGGCTGGAAGACCCCCGAATACCTCATCGCCACCGCCGCCCCCGGCACCCGCCGCCTCTCCTGACGGGGTCCGGGAAAGATCTGGTCAAGGGGGCCGCCGCCGCGGTCGCCTCGGACAGGCCGGGGTATTCGGTCGGTATGGGGCTGCATCGGGTGCGGGTGAAGAATGATCCGCTGGACGACGTGTTCAGCATGCCGCTGAGTCAGCGGGTGCTGCCGAAGCGGCGGGTGCCGGAGGGGGAGAGCGATCCCCGGGCGGCGTTCGAGGCGGTTCGGGCGGAGTTGCGGCTCGACGGGGAGTCGGCGCAGAACCTCGCGACGTTCTGCACGACCTACAGCAGCGCCGAGGTGCGCGAGCTGATGGCGCTGTGCCTCGACAAGAACATGATCGACAAGGACGAGTACCCGCAGACCGCCGAGATCGAGGCGCGGTGCGTGCGGATGCTGGCCGACCTGTGGAACTGCGCGTCCGACGACACCGTCGGGTGCTCCACGACCGGGTCGAGCGAGGCTGCGATGCTCGGCGGGATGGCGCTGAAGTGGCGGTGGCGCAAGGCGCGCCAGGCCGCGGGGAAGCCCGCGGACCGGCCGAACCTGGTGTGCGGGCCGGTCCAGGTGTGCTGGGAGAAGTTCTGCCGCTACTTCGACGTGGAGCTGCGGCAGGTCCCGCTGGAGCGGGGCGCGACGGGGCTGCGCCCGCACCAGCTCGCCGACCACGTCGACGAGAACACCATCGGGGTCGTCGCGATCCTCGGCGTCACCTACACCTGCGACTACGAGCCGATCGCGGAGATCGCCGCGGAACTCGACAGGATCGAGGCGCAGACCGGCCTCGACGTCCCCATCCACGTGGACGCGGCGAGCGGCGGGTTCATCGCCCCGTTCCTCCAGCCGAACCTCGTGTGGGACTTCCGGGTGAACCGGGTCGCGTCGATCAACGCCTCGGGCCACAAGTACGGGATGGCCCCGCTCGGGGTCGGCTGGGCGGTGTGGGCGTCGGCCGACCACCTGCCGCGGGAGTTGGTGTTCGACGTCAGCTATCTAGGCGGGGACATGCCGACGTTCGCGCTCAACTTCTCCCGTCCGGGCGGTGAGGTCGTCGCGCAGTACTACACGCTGCTCAGGCTGGGCCGCGAGGGCTACCGCAAGATCGCCCAGACCAACGCCGACACGGCGCGCTACCTGGCCGGGCGGATCAGGGAGATGGGCCCGTTCGAGCTGCTCTACGACGGCCAGGGCGCGCTTCCCGCGGTCAGCTACACGCTGCGCGAGGGCGCCGGGTTCTCGCTGTACGACCTGAGCGAGCAACTGCGGACGCGCGGTTGGCAGGTGCCGTCCTACCCGCTGCCGCCCGACCGCGACGACACGACGATCCAGCGGGTCCTGGTCCGGCACGGCATCGGCACGGACGAGATCTCGCTGCTCGCCGACGACATGGAAAGGGCGCTGAAGCGGATCCCCGCCGGCGGGACGGGCGCGCCGCACAAGCCGGGCTTCCACCACTGAGCTGACGCGTCAGGCGGCGTCGGGATCGGAGCGGGTCGGGTGGTCGGCCCGGTGGACCTTCCGCCGGGTCGACGTCCAGGAGACGGCAAGGAAGGTCATCCGGCTGACGATGTTCATCCAGATGAGCGCGCCGACGAGGACCGCGAACGAGGCGTAGATCGGGTTGGCGGCGATTCTGCCGAGCAGCAGCGCGGCGAGCGTCTTCAGCAGTTCGAACAGCGCCGCGGCCAGCAGGGCGCCCTTGAACACGTGCCGCCAGCGCGCCTTGGTGCCCGAGAGCCGGGTGAACAGCACGAGGTAGATGAGCGTGTTGAACACCAGCGCGACGGCGATCGAGACGGGCCGGAGGGTCAGCGTCGCCCAGATGCCGCCGATGCCGGTGAAGTCCAGCGCGAGGCCGGTCAGGCTGGTGGCGAGGGTGGTCGCGGCGACCGAGCAGATCAGCATGAGGCCGAGGAAGGCCAGCACCCACAGGTCGCGCAGCTTCAGCAGGACGAAGTTGCCCTCGGTCTTCGGCTCCAGCCCCCACAGGACCCGGATGGACTTGCGCAGGTTCCCGGCCCAGCTGAGGCCCGCCCAGGCGAGGCCGACGAGGCCGACGACGCTCGCGCCGACCCGTGCCCCGGCGATCCGCTCGACGTCCAGGCGGGTCGCCAGGCCCGGGAGGTACTCGTTCATCGCGGTGATCAGCCAGCTCTGGAAGGTCTCGCTGAAGTGCAGCGAGTATCCGAGGAGCGCGTAGGCGAGCGCCAGCATCGGGAAGAAGGAGAGGAACGAGTAGAAGGTGAGCGCCGCGGCCATGTCGTCGCCGCCGCGGGAGGTGTAGCAGGCCCACGTCCGCCCGAGGTGGTCGAGCCAGGGCCGCTTCGCCCGCGCCGCGCGCGCCCGGGACTTCCACACGTCAGGCGAGAACTGTTCCTTCACCCGTGCGAGGAGTCCCATTCTGCGGACCCTACAGGGGAAGAGGTCGGCTTCCGGTCACCGTCATGTGACGAATGGTGGCCCCGCGAGTACGGGCGGAGACACGGTCCGTCTTCGGCCGGCGCGCGTGGCGCGCTAGGTTCTTGCGGTCTGTGAGCGGAAGGGTGCGGATTGTGTTCGAGGAGGAGCAGCGCCAGCCCAAGAGCGTGCTCGGGGCCGTGCTGACGTTCGGGATCGGGGTCCTGGCGGGCGGGATCGTGTGCGGGGTCGTGCTGGCTCTGCCGCGGCCCCCGCGGCAGGCGGATCGGGCCGCCGACACGCTCACGCCGCCGGTCGTGCGGGTGCCCGCCGACGGGACCGACGTGCGCGTCACGGTCGACCACCGGCGGGTCAGGGTCGAGAACGTCAGCGGGGCGCAGACCGGACTGCTGCGGCTGGAGTTCCGCGCGCGGCACCGCGCGCCCGCCGACTGCGGCGTCTGCGTCTGGCCGGGCGGCCTGCTCCCGGGCGGCGCGCTCACCGTGACGCTGCGCGACGAGGACGGCCCGGTCCGCGTCCGGGCCGTCACCGAGGTCCCCGACCGGGCCCCCGCCGACAACGAGGCCCGCGCCCGGTAGCCGTCACTCGTCGGGGACCTCTTCGAGGGGCCTGCGGCGGCGGCGGACGAGGAGGATCGCGCCGCCCGCGACGATGAAGCCGCCGCCGATGCCGGCGAGGACCAGGTTGAGGGACGGCTTCGGCTCGGCGCCGCCCGAGGGAGCCGACGCCGACGACGCGCCGGGGGCGGCGAGCGTGGTCGGATCGTCGGAGGGCGGCGCGGGCAGCGACTCGGTGGCCTGCACCTTGCCCGTGTTCGCGAAGCCGTAGTCGAAGAGGGCCTCGGCGTTGTCCCACAGGCTGTCGGCGGCCATCAGCGCGATGATGATCTTGTGGCCGTTCCGCTCGGCCGCGCCGACGAACGTCTGCTTGGCGGCGTTGGTGTAGCCGTTCTTGCCCGCGAGGAACCCGTCATAGGCCGCCGACTGGGTCGGCAGCATCCTGATGTGGGAGTAGATCGGCATCTGGTACTTCTTGGCCTTGATCTTCTTGCCGGTCTTCTTGTCCTTCCTGGCCGGCCGCAGCGCCGGGAAGGTCGCGTCGTTCGTCTGGGCGTACTCGACGAACTCCGGGATCGTCAGGCCCTGCCGGAGGATCGTCGCGAGGTCGTAGGTCGTCGTGTACTGCGTCTTGACGCTGAGGCCGAGGTCGACGTCGAGGCCGTTGGGCGAGCCCGCGAGGGTGTCCTTCGCGCCCAGCCGCGCGGCCTCGGCGTTCATCAGGGCGAGGGTCTCGGCCATGCCGCCCTGCGGGATCGTCAGCGACATCGCCGCGTCGTTCGCCGAGACCATGAGCAGTGCCCGGAACAGGTCGGCCGACGTGTACGTCAGCTTCGGCGTCATGCCGACCTTCGTGCCCTCGGGATAGGACGTCTCCTCGGTCGGCTTGATCGGCGTGTCGGCGCCCAGCCGCGGGATCAGCGTCACCGCGGTGAGGACCTTCTGCGTGCTCGCCGGGAGCAGGTGCAGATGCGGGTTCTTGGCCGCGAGGACCTCGCCGGTGGTCGCGTCGGCCACGATCCAGGACCGCGCCTTGATCTTCTTCAGCTTGCCCAGGCCGGGCGGTGCGGCGGCGCCGGCGGTGCCGGGGGCCAGCAGCGCGGCCATGCAGACGGCGGTGAGCGCCGACGCGGCGCGCAATGGAAGTCCCATGAAGACCAGAGCCTAAACCGCCCGGCGGTGCGGGACCCATAGTCTGCGAGGGTGAAATCTCGTCCGACCGGCCTGTTCCTCATGGGGCTGGCCGCTTTCATGGTCTTTGAGTGGCTCATGCTGGCGAAGAACCTCGGCAGCGGGCCCCGGCGCTCCGACGCGTTCTACGTCATCCACTACATCCTGTGCGCCGTCAACGTCGTCCTGGCGGTGATCCTCGCGCGGATCGGATGGAAAGCATGGAAGAGCGCCTCTTGACACCCCGGTCACCCACACCAGATAAGCGCTCGCCTACCATCCCTTCCATGGAGTTGGCATCTGCCTTCCCCCCAGCTGAGCGCGAGCGTTGGCGGGAGCAATTGAAGGGCGTACTCCGCAAGTCCGGAGCCGCCACCGAAGACACCCCACTCGACGCCGTCGAAGGGCTGCTCACAAGGCAGTCGTACGACGGGGTCCCGATCTCTCCGCTGTACACCGCGGACGAGGCAGTCCCTTCCCGCCCCTTCGCGACCGCGCCGCGTCAGGGCGAGGAGACCCCGTTCGGCTGGGACGTGCGCCAGCGCCACGACGATCCCGACCCCGCCGTCACCAAGGCCGCGATCCTCGACGACCTGGAGAACGGCGCGACCTCCGTCTGGCTGACGGTCGGCGCGGCGGGCCTCCCCGTCACCGCGCTCGCCGAGGTGCTGAAGGAGGTCCACACCGACCTCGCCCCCGTCGTCCTGGACGCAGGACCGCAGACCCGCCAGGCGGCCGAGGCGTTCTTCAAGATCGCCAAGCCGACCACGCGCGGCAACCTGGGCGCCGACCCGCTGGGCCTCGCCGCCCGCACCGGCTTCCTCGTGCCCGTGCCCGTCGACCTCGCGCAGAAGGCCGTCGCCGAGTTCCCCGGCGTCCGCACCTTCGCCGTCGACGGCACCGTCTACCACGACGCGGGCGGCTCCGACGCGCAGGAGCTCGGCGCGGTCCTCGCCGCCGCCGTCGCCTACCTGCGCGAGCTGACCGCGGCCGGCCTCGGCGTCGATGAGGCCGCGGGGCAGATCGAGTTCCGCTACGCCGCGCACGCCGGGCAGTTCGCGACCATCGCGAAGCTGCGCGCCGCGCGCCGCCTGTGGACCCGCGTCGCGTCCCTGTCGGGCGTCGCCGACACCACCGCGACGATCCACGCGGTCACCTCCAGCGCGATGATGACCAGGCGCGACCCGTGGGTGAACATGCTGCGCACCACCGTGGCCTGCTTCGCGGCGGGCGTGGGCGGCGCGGACTCCGTCACGGTCCAGCCGTTCGACGCGCGCCTCGGCCTGCCCGACACGTTCTCGCGCAGAATCGCCCGCAACGACCAGATGCTCCTGCTGGAGGAGTCGTCGCTGGCCAGGGTCGTCGACCCGGCGGGCGGGTCCTGGTACGTCGAGTCCCTCACCGAGGAGCTCGCGCAGGCCGCCTGGGCGTTCTTCACCGAGATCGAGCAGGCCGGCGGGCTCGCCGCGGCCCTCGAATCCGGATTCGTGGAGAGCGCGCTCGCCGCCACCTGGGAGGCGCGGCGCAAGGACATCGCGCGCCGCAAGGCCCCGCTCACCGGCGTCAGCGAGTTCCCCAACCTCGCCGAGAAGCTGCCCGAGCGCCCCGCCGCGCCCGAGCCGCTCAGCGGCGGCCTGCCCCGGCACACCTACGGGCAGGACTTCGAGGCGCTCCGCGACCTCGCCGACGCCCAGGCCGTCCGGCCCAAGGTGTTCCTCGCCACCCTCGGCCCCGTCGCCGTGCACACCGCGCGCGCGAGCTTCGCGGCCAACCTGTTCCAGGCGGGCGGCATCGAGACCGTCACCGGCACCGCCGACGAGTTCGAGGGCGGCGTCGCCGTCATCTGCTCCAGCGACAAGCTGTACGCCGAGCAGGCCGAGGAGACCGCCAAGGCGCTGCGCGCGCGCGGCGCCGTCAAGGTGCTGCTCGCGGGCAAGGGCGAGTACACCGGAGTGGACGGCGGCGTCTTCGCCGGGTGCAACGCGATCGACGTCCTCGAGGAGACCCTCCGGGACCTGGGAGTGACGGTATGAGCATCCCCGACTTCTCGCACCTGACGCTCGGCGACCCCGAGGCCCCGGCCGCGACCGAGGCCCGCTGGCGGGCCGCCGCGGGCGAGCGCCCGTCCTGGGACACGCCCGAGGGCATCGGCGTCAAGCCGCTCTACGACGCGTCCGACCTCGACGGGCTCGACTTCCTCGGGACCTTCCCGGGCATCAAGCCGTTCCTGCGCGGCCCGTACGCCCCGATGTACGCGACGCAGCCCTGGACGATCCGGCAGTACGCGGGCTTCTCCACCGCCGAGGAGTCCAACGCCTTCTACCGCCGCAACCTCGCGGCAGGGCAGAAGGGCCTGTCGGTCGCGTTCGACCTCGCCACCCACCGCGGCTACGACTCCGACCACCCGCGCGTCGCGGGCGACGTCGGCATGGCGGGCGTGGCGATCGACTCCATCTACGACATGCGCCAGCTCTTCGACGGCATCCCGCTGGACAAGATGTCGGTGTCGATGACCATGAACGGCGCGGTCCTGCCCGTCCTGGCCCTCTACGTGGTCGCGGCCGAGGAGCAGGGGGTGACGCCGGAGCAGCTCCAGGGGACGATCCAGAACGACATCCTCAAGGAGTTCATGGTCCGGAACACCTACATCTATCCGCCCGCGCCCTCGATGCGCATCATCTCCGACATCTTCGCCTACACGTCGCAGAAGATGCCGAAGTACAACTCGATCTCCATCTCGGGCTACCACATCCAGGAGGCCGGGGCCACGGCCGACCTGGAGCTGGCGTACACGCTGGCCGACGGCGTCGAGTACATCCGGGCCGGCCGCGACGCGGGCCTCGACATCGACGCGTTCGCGCCGCGCCTGTCCTTCTTCTGGGCGATCGGCATGAACTTCTTCATGGAGGTCGCCAAGATGCGGGCCGGGCGCCTGCTGTGGGCGAAGCTCGTGAAGGAGTTCGACCCCAAGAGCGACAAGTCCCTTTCGCTGCGCACCCACTCGCAGACCTCCGGCTGGAGCCTCACCGCCCAGGACGTCTTCAACAACGTCGCTCGGACCTGCATCGAGGCGATGGCCGCGACCCAGGGCCACACCCAGTCGCTGCACACCAACGCCCTCGACGAAGCGCTCGCGCTGCCGACGGACTTCTCCGCCCGCATCGCCCGCAACACCCAGCTCCTGCTCCAGCAGGAGTCGGGCACCACGCAGGTCATCGACCCGTGGGGCGGCTCGTACTACCTGGAGAAGCTCACCCACGACCTCGCCGCGCGCGCGTGGGAGCACATCCAGGAGGTCGAGAAGTACGGCGGCATGGCCAAGGCCATCGACGAGGGCCTGCCGAAGCTGCGCATCGAGGAGGCCGCGGCCCGCACCCAGGCCCGCATCGACTCCGGCCGCCAGCCCGTCATCGGCGTCAACAAGTACCGGCCCGACGTGGACGAGATGATCGACGTCCTCAAGGTCGACAATGCCTCGGTCCGGACCCAGCAGATCGCCAAGCTGGAGCGGCTGCGCGCCGAGCGCGACCCGCGCGCCGTCGAGACGGCGCTGGCCGCGCTCACCGCGGCCGCCGGCGCCGACGCCGTCGGCGACCTGGAGCACAACCTGCTCAAGCTGGCGATCGACGCGGCCCGCGCCAAGGCCACAGTCGGGGAGATCTCCGACGCGCTGGAGAAGGTGTACGGCAGGCACTCCGCGACCATCCGCACCATCTCGGGCGTCTACCGCGAGGAGGCCGGCGCCGTGTCCGTCATCGAGGAGGCCCGCGCGGCCACCGACGAGTTCGCCGAGGCCGAGGGCCGCCGCCCCCGCATCCTGGTGGCCAAGATGGGCCAGGACGGGCACGACCGCGGCCAGAAGGTGATCTCCTCCGGCTTCGCCGACCTCGGCTTCGACGTCGATGTCGGCCCGCTGTTCCAGACCCCGGAGGAGGTGGCCCGCCAGGCCGTCGAGGCCGACGTGCACATCGTCGGCGTCAACTCCCTGGCCGCCGGCCACCTCACCCTGGTGCCCGCTCTCAAGGCCGCGCTCGCGGAGCTGGACCGCCCCGACATCATGATCGTCGTGGGCGGCGTCATCCCGCCGCAGGACTTCGACGAGCTGCGCGCCGCCGGGGCGTCGGCGATCTTCCCGCCCGGGACGGTCATCGCCGAGGCCGCGCTGGACCTGCTGAAGGAGCTGTCGGCGAGCCTCGGGCACGCCTGACCGACATGCCCGAAGTCAAGGACTACGTGACCGGTGTCCGGGAGGGCTCCCGGGCGTGGATCGCCCGCGCGATCACGCTCGTGGAGTCCACCCGGCCCGATCACCGGGAGCTCGCCCAGGCCGTGCTGGCCGAACTGACGCCGTTCGCCGGGAACGCCCGTCGTGTCGGGATCACCGGGGTGCCCGGGGTCGGCAAGTCCACCACGATCGACGCGCTCGGCATGCACCTCATCGACCGCGGGCACCGGGTCGCCGTGCTGGCCGTGGACCCCTCGTCGACCCGCCACGGCGGCTCGATCCTCGGTGACAAGACCCGGATGGTCCGGCTCTCGGCAAGTTCCGAGGCCTTCATCCGTCCGTCGCCCACAGCGGGGACCCTCGGCGGGGTGGCCAAGGCGACCCGTGAGGCGATGGTCGTCATGGAGGCGGCGGGCTACGACGTCGTCCTCGTGGAGACGGTCGGGGTCGGCCAGTCCGAGACGACCGTCGCGGAGATGACGGACTCCTTCCTGTTCCTCACGATCGCCCGGACCGGCGACCAGCTCCAGGGCATCAAGAAGGGCGTCCTGGAACTCGCCGACGTGATCGCCGTGAACAAGGCGGACGGCCCCCACGAGCTGGAGGCCAAGAAGGCGGCCCGCGAACTCTCCGGCGCCCTCCGGCTGCTGCGCGCCTCGGGCGACCGCATCGTCCCCGTGCTCACCTGCAGCGCGCTGGAAGGCACCGGCCTGGCCGACGTCTGGGACCAGATCGTCGCCCACCAGGAGTCCCTGGTGGCGTCCGGCGAGCTGTCCCGCCGCCGCCACGCCCAGCAGGTCCGCTGGACCTGGTCCATGGTCGAGGACCGCCTCCTGCACGCCCTCCACACCCATCCCGCCGTCCGCGCCATCGCCCCGACCCTCGAATCCCAGGTCGCCTCCGGCGAGACCACCCCCGCCACCGCCGCCGACCTCCTCCTCCGGGCCTTCACCACCCCCGAAGACCGCTGACCGCACCGCCCGCCCGGATCGAAGAGCAGTTCGAAGAACTTTCCGCATGTGGTGGCAGGGGCCGGACGGCTCTCGTAAGGTGTGGATGTGGAACGGGACGTGCCGGAGAGGGCGAGCGCGCAGGAGCGCGCCGCGCTCGTCGCGCTGCTGCGCGTCCGGCCCGGCGGCCTGCGCAAGGCGGACGTGACGGCGGAGGTCGTGGCGGCGGGAAGCGCGCGCGCCGTCTGGGACGAACACGCGCCGCTCACCCTCATCGCCGCGCCGGGAGAGCCGGATCCGCTGGCGGAGGCCGCGGCGGATCTGGCCGACTGGGAGGCGCGCGGGCACACCATGGTCACGGTTCTCGACCGGGTGTACCCCGAGCGGCTGCGCGGCGTGCACGAGGCCCCCGCCGTGCTCTTCGTCCGGGGCACTCTGCTGCCCCGCGAACCCGCGGTGTCGGTCGTCGGGTCGCGGGCCGCGTCACCGCGCGGCCTGGAGATCGCGGCCGGCGTCGCGCGGGAGCTCACGGCACGCGGGGTCACCGTGGTCTCCGGCCTGGCCCTCGGCGTGGATGCCGCGGCCCACCGCGCCGCGCTCGACGCAGGAGGGCGAACGGTCGCCGTCATCGGCACCGGGATCGAGCGGGTGTACCCGGCCGCCCACCGGGAACTGCATGCGGAGATCGCCTCGCGGGGCCTGCTGCTCTCGCAGTTCTGGCCGTCTGCTGCGGCGCAGAAGCACACCTTTCCGCTGCGCAACGCCACGATGTCGGGATTCGGCCTGGCCACCGTCGTCGTCGAGGCCGGCGAGCAGAGCGGCGCCCGGATCCAGGCGCGCAGCGCGGTCGCGCACGGCCGTCCGGTGATCTTCACTGATCTGGTCGCCGACCGGAACCAGTGGGCCCGTGATCTCGTCGGAAGGCCGGGGGTCTACGTGGTCTCCGGCATGGCGGACACGATGTCCCTGGTCGAAGGTTTCATGGCGGAGGAGGCTCGCGCCCAGGAGGCCTTCCGCGCCCTCGTCTCGCTCTGATCGACCGGATCACTCCATCTCGGACCTTCCCCCCGGAGCCGCCGTGGAAGATCAGCTGAAGTTCCGCCCGGCCGCCTCAGGCGCCGGTTATCTGCGCAACCCGGTGCGCCTGCCCGGAGTCACCTGCGCGATCTGCGCCACCCCGAGCGAGGGATACGACCGGTGCTTCAGATGCGCCCGCCACCGGGAGACCGAGGGGACAGCCGACCTCGTCGCGCCGCTGACCTACGCGGTCGCGGGGGAGCAATCGGGCTACGTGATGCGCGGATACAAGGCGCCGAGCCCGGTGGGGGCGCACTACTCGGTCGTCGCCGGCCTGCTGCGGGCCGGACTGCACGCGCACGGCTCCTGCCCTGGCCGGCTGGTCGGCCATCCCGTCACGCACTGGGCGTCAGTGCCCTCCCTGCCGGCCAAGCCGGGCGAGCACCCACTGCACGCCATCGTGCGCGCTGCCGCGCCCGGCCGGGAGGCCGCGCTGGAGGCGGCGGAAGTGGGCGGAGAGGGGGCACGGGCCCTCTCCGCGGCGCATTTCCGGGTGGCCGGACGGCTGACCGGCGGCGCGCACGTCCTGCTGGTGGACGACACCTGGGTGAGCGGCGGGCACGCGCAGTCCGCGGCGCTCGCCCTGCGCGCGGCAGGGGCCGGGCAGGTGTCCATCATGGTCGCCGCGCGCTGGATCAAGCCCGATCGCGCCCACCGGGAGTTCCTCGACGCCCTCCCGGACCACGATCCGCGGCGCTGCCCGTGGACGGGCGGCGCCTGCCCGGGAGAAGCGGTCCCCGCGCCGCGGCGAGCGCCGGAGGAAGCGCCACCCTTCTAAGCCCGCCCGCCCCTCGGGCGGGGTGGCGCTGGCGCATCAAGGGCGGGAGGGAAGGGAAGGTTCGGGATAACCGGGGAAATCGGGGAGAGATGGTGGAGTTGAGTGATGATGCGCGGGACGTGTTCTTCACCATGACCCGCGGGTGTCGGTGGGGGTGCTGGATCCGGAGGATCCGTTTCCCCTGGTGAGCGTCTCGGGGGCGGCGGTACTGGAAACGGAGGGGGCTGACGAGATCTTCCGGGAGCTGGCGATCAAGTACGTGGGGTCGGCCGCCAACGCGATCTCGGAGCCCGGCGAGGTGCGGTTGATGGTATGGGTCGTGGCCGAGCACATCATCCGGTAGGCCCGGGGGTTCGTTGGGGGAGGTGATGGTCGTCTTGCCGGTCGGGCGGGTAGGAGTATCGGGATAACGGGCAGATCTTGGGGATGGGCCGGACCTTCCGGCTCTTGTCGTGTTGATCTGGAGGAGTCGTGGGCATTCGGTTCAACCCATCCCGTGGGGCCACCTTGGGGGTCGAGTGGGAGCTTCAGCTTGTCGACGGCGGTTCGCGGCTTTTGCGGCAGGACGCGGGGGAGCTGCTGGGGGACGTGCCGGAGTTGAGCGAGGGGAAGTTCACGAAGGTCCGGCATGAGCTGATGGAGTCGACGGTCGAGATCGTCACGGACCCGTGCTTCACCGTCCAGGAGATCACCGCCGACCTCGGGGCGACGATCGGGCGGCTCAAGGAGGCGGCCAAGCCCCGGGGGATCGAGCTGGCGTGCACGGGCAGCCACGCGATCAGCGACTGGCGGGACGCGGTGATGGCGCCGATCGCCCGCTACCACGAGCTGGTCGAGGAGATGCAGTGGTTGGTCCGGCGGATCCAGACGTTCGGCGTGCACGTGCACGTGGGGGTCACCGATCAGGACAAGGCGATCCCGATCATCAACGCGCTGTCCCGGTATCTCCCGCATTTCCTTGCGCTGACCGCTTCCAGCCCCTTCTGGAACGCCGACGACACGGGCCTGGCCTCCGCCCGCTCGATCATCTTCGGCGACCTCCCGACGGCCGGGCCGCCGCACTCGCTGAGCGACTGGCCGGAGTTCGAGGGCTACATGGACACCTTGCTGCGCGCCGGGACGATCAGGTCGATCAAGGAAGTCTGGTGGGATATCAGGCCCCATCCCGACTTCGGCACTGTTGAGATCCGCATGTTCGATGGAATCCCGACAATGCGGGAGGTAGCGATGGTCACGGCGCTCTGCCAGGCCCTCGTCACGCTTTTCGAGCAGCAAATCGATCGCGGATATGCGCTTCCGCGCCCGGCGGCCTGGGTTGTCCGTGATAATAAATGGCGAGCGACCCGATACGGGCTCGACGCCATCATCATCACTGATGACTACGGACGTACCGCGCCGCTACGTGACGACCTCTACGAACTCGCCTCAGAGCTGGCGCCCGTGGCCGAACGCCTCGGATGCACAGAGCAGCTGAAGGTGGTCGGCGAAGTCCTCGAACACGGCGCCTCCTACGAGCGCCAGCGCGCGATCCGCGACGAGGGCGGCAGCCTGGAGGACGTCGTGACAGCCACGATCATGGAGTTCGACGAGAACAGGTTCGTCGGGCCTCGGGAGGTCGTCCATGCAGGGACGACCTGACGAGGAGCCCTCCGGGCCCGACGACGACTCCGTCGACTCCGTCATGCCTGAGGGGGAGCACATGACGCAGCTTCATCCAGGGGTGATGCCGTCCCTGGAACGACCGGTCAACGAAGGCCCCGACCTGAGCGGTCACCTGGAGGCCTACCTCGACCGGCACGCCGACGCCCTCGTCGGCTTCCGCCGCGACCTGCACATGCACCCCGAGCTCGGATTCACCGAGTACCGCACCACCGCCCGCCTCGTCGAGCAGCTGAAGGAGGCGGGGCTGGAGCCCCGCGTGCTGCCCAAGGGCACCGGCGTGATCTGCGACATCGGGCCGGCCGACGGGCCGACCATCGCGCTGCGCGCCGACATCGACGCCCTGCCGCTGCCGGACGAGAAGACCGTCCCCTACGCATCGACGGTGCCCGGTATCAGCCACGCGTGCGGCCATGACGTGCACACCACGGTCGTGCTCGGCGCGGGGCTCTTCCTCGCCGAACAGGCCGCGCGGGGTCTGCTGCCCGGCCGGGTGCGGCTGCTGTTCCAGCCCGCCGAGGAGAACCCCGGGGGCGCGCTCGACGTGATCGCCGCGGGCGGGCTCGTCGGCGTGGACCGGATCTTCGGCCTGCACTGCGAGCCGCGGTTCGAGGTGGGCGAGCTCGGTGTCCGGCCGGGTCCGATCACCGCGGCCTGCGACAAGGTGTTCGTCAAGGTCACCGGCCCCGGCGGGCACACCGCCCGGCCGCACCTGACGGCCGACCTCGTGTACGCGCTCGCCAAGATCGTCACGGAGCTGCCCGCGGCGCTGTCGCGCCGGGTGGACCCGCGCTCCAGCCTCAGCCTCGTGTGGGGCAGGATGAACGCGGGCTCGGTCGCCAACGCCATCCCCGACCAGGGCCTGGCCGAGGGGACCGTCCGCTGCCTCGACGACGAGGCCTGGCACCGCGCCCCTGATCTCATGCGCGCGCTGCTCGACTCCGTGGCCGGCGCGTACGACGTCGAGGCCTCGCTGGAGTACGTGCGCGGCGTCCCGCCGACCGTCAACGACCAGGCGAGCGTGCAGATGTTCCGGGACGCGGGCTCGGCGGTGCTCGGCCACGACAAGGTCGTGACGGCCCCGCAGAGCCTCGGCGGCGACGACTTCGGCTACTACGTGGAGGCGGTGCCCGGCGCGTACGGCCGCCTCGGCGTCCGCACTCCCGGCAAGCCCGAGTACGACCTGCACCGGGGTGACTTCGACGTCGACGAGGGCTGTATCCCGGTCGGCGTCCGCATCCTCGTCTCCACGGTGCTGACGGCCCTGTGCGATGTCCCGCGCGCCACGGTCCCCGACGACCTGGAGTCGGCCGGGGCCTGACCGCCCGGTTGCGCCGCCCTCAAGGGGCGGCGCTCAGCTGCGGTAGAGCGTTATGTCGTCGCAGCCTCCGGTGCCGGGGAGGACCCGCCAGCAGTAGAGGCGGGCGGTGGTCTGGTTCCCGGTCTTGAACGTGGCGCTCACCCGGGTCCAGCCCTTGTGGCCGGAGCTGCCGGCCTTCGGGTCGCCGCCGTAGTCCTTGGCACCGACGTAGGTCCGGCCGCCGTTGGCCGTCACCCATCCGGCGACGGTGTAGGCGGTGTTCGGCTTGAGGCCCGTCACGACGAGTTCGACGGCGGCGTCATAGCCTGCCCCGGGCTTGAGCAGGACTGCCTTGCCGCCCGAGTGGGACTTCTTCGGACCGAGGAAGTCCACCGCGCGCGGCTGCCACTGGCCGAAGCCGTTCTCGAAGCCGCCGTTGCCGATGAGGTTCTTCTTCGGCTTGGGCTTCGGCTTGGGCGCGGGCGCCTGCACCGTCGGTTTGGGCTTCGGTCCGGGCGAGCCGCCGTTCTCGGCCTCCTCGCCCGCGGCGAGGGTGGGGGACGCGGTGGTCGGCTCGACCACCGGGCTGGGCGTGGCGGGGACGCCGGGCTTGGCGACCGTCGCGTCGGCGGAGTCGTCGCCGAGCTGGGTCGCCGCGATCACTCCGGCGAGCGCGGCGACCACGGCGGCGGAGGCGGCGACGGCGACGAGCGCGCCGCGCCGCTTCCTGCGCGGCTCAGGGCCCGCGACGATCAGGCCCGCGTCCCACGGCTGCCACGCCTCCCCGGAAGGTGCGGGAGCAGCGGGCGGCAAGGGGTGCGCGGGCGCGGCCTGGAACGCCGCGGGGTCGCTCACCGTCGCGTAGGCGGCGGTCGCGGCCTGCGGTTCGGCCCGAGTGGCGAACGGGTCGGCGGTGGTGGCGAACGGGTCTGTCGTGGTGGCGAACGGGTCGGTGGGGCCGGCGAACGCGGGCAGCGGCTGCACGGTCGTCGCGGCGGCCTCGGGCAGCTGCTGAACCGTGGTCGCGGCGGCCTCCGGCAGGGGCTGGACGGTCGTCGCGGCGGGTTCGGCGGCGAAGCTCGCGGGGCCCTCGGCGGGCGGGAGCCCGGTCGCCTCCTGCGCGTTGCGGGCGGCGGCGGCAGCCGCGGCGAGGTCGTCGGTGCTGGGCGCGGCCTGCTCGCGCGGCGCGGCGGCCTCGGCGAGCAGTGCGGCCGCGGTGACGACGCCCGGTTGCTCCGTCTTGGCGGCCTTCACCAGGGACGGCCCCGGTTCGGCGGGAGCCTGCGGTGCGGGCGGCGCCGTCAGAGGGTCCCCGCTCTGGTGCGGCGCGGCGGCGGCCTTCATGAGCGAGGGCCGCTCGACGGCCTCGCCGGCGCCGAACGCCGCGGGCTGCGCGGGCGCCTCGGGTTCGGGCCCACCCGGCGCGGCGAGCGGGGGCTGTGCGGCGTAAGGGTTCTCTGCGGCGACGGGGGCCGCGGCAGAGAACGTGCCCTGCGCGGCGAACGGGGACTGTGCGGCGAACGGGGACGCCGGGGCCTGCGCCGCGAACGGGGCCTGCATGGCGGCAGGGGGCTGGGCGGCGGCGACGGGCTCGGTGAGCGGGGAGGAGCCGAAGGCCGACGGGGGCGCGGGCGGCAGGGTCGGCGGGCTGACGGGCTGCAGGAGGGCCGCGGCGGCCGGGGGAGTGTCCCCCGCACAGGCCTCGACCTGGGCGGCCAGCCGGGGCGTGAGCGCCTCGGCGGAACCCGCGGCGAAGACGACCAGCGCGGCCCACGCCCGGAGGTCGGCGGCGAAGGCCGCGCCGTCCGCGGGGGTCATGCCGAAGTCGGTGACGACGGCGCCCGAGCCGGTCAGGAAGACGTTGGCCGGGGTGAGCGCGCCGTGCGCGATGCCGTGCGCGTGCAGCCCGGCCAGCGCGGTGGCGGTCTCGGCGGCCAGCCGCTCCACGTCGGGCGCGCCGAGCGGGAGCTCGGCCTCGGCGAGGAGGGTGCCCTCGACGTAGTCGGACATCAGGTACGGCCGCGCGCCGACCAGGCCCGTCGCGCGGGCCTTGGCCGTGTGCGGGACGTCGACGGCGACGAGTGCCTCCATGGCCCGCTGGAAGCCCTCCCAGACGGCAGGGTCCTCCGTCAGGTGCGCGTGCAGGAGCTTGACGGCGACCTCTCCGCCGTCCTGCCTGCGGCCGAGGAAGACGACGCCGCGGGGGCCCGAGCCGAGCCGCCCGCTCAGCCAGAGCCCGCCGACGAGCCCAGGATCGCCGGGTTCGAAGGGTCGCATGGGAGATTCACCTCGGGGGGCAGCAACACGATCTAGGTCGCCCCAACCTAGCGCAGATCGGGATAACCGGGCTTGACGATCCCGTTGATGATCTCCAACCGGCCGTCGAAGTCGATGAACGCCGATTTCACGGCGTTGAGCGTGAACCAGCGAATGTCCTCCCAACCGTAGCCGAAGGCCTCGCTGAGCTTCAGGAACTCCTCCGAGAGGGTCGTGCCGCTCATCAGCCGGTTGTCTGTGTTCACCGTCACACGGAAACGGAGCCGGCTGAGCAGCCCGATGGGGTGTTCGGCGAGCGAGGCGGCGGCCCCGGTCTGGAGATTGGACGTGGGGCACATCTCCAACGGGATCCGCTTGTCCCGGACGTAGTGGGCGAGCCTCCCCAGTTCGGTCTTCTCCCCGGACGTCATGATGTCGTCGATGATCCGGACTCCGTGGCCCAGCCTGTCGGCCCCGCACCACTGGATGGCCTGCCAGATCGAGGGGAGCCCGAACGCCTCCCCGGCGTGGATGGTGAAATGGGCGTTCTCCCGCTGGAGGTACTCGAACGCGTCGAGGTGCCGGGTCGGCGGGTTGCCCGCCTCGGCCCCGGCGATGTCGAACCCGGCGACGCCCCTGTCGCGGTACCGCACGGCGAGTTCGGCGATCTCGCGGCTGCGGGCCTGATGGCGCATGGCGGTGAGCAGGGACCGCATCCGGATCCCGTGGTCGCGGCCGCCGTCGGCGAAGCCCGCGCTGACGGCCTCGACCACCTCGTCCAGCGAGAGCCCGCCGAGGAGGTGCTGTTCGGGCGCGTACCGGACCTCGGCGTAGACGATCCCGTCGTTCGCGAGGTCCTCGGCGCACTCGTAGGCGACCCGGTGGAGGGCGTCGGCCGTCTGCATCACCGCGACGGTGTGCGAGAACGTCTCCAGGTAGCGCTCCAGGGAGCCGCTGTCGGCGGAGGCGCGGAACCAGGCGCGCAGCGCCTCGGGGTCCTGCTCGGGCAGCCCGGTGTAGCCGTAGCGGTCGGCGAGTTCGACGACCGTCGCGGGGCGCAGGCCGCCGTCGAGGTGGTCGTGCAGGAGGACCTTGGGCACGCGGCGGATCTCCGCGAGCGTCGGCAGCACGGTGGTGGTCACGGCACGATCCTCTCGATGATCAGCGGCAGCAGCCGCGGCACGCCGTCCGGGACGATCTCGCAGGCGTCGTCCAGGGCCTGGAGCGCGCGTTCGAAGCGCGCGGGCTCGTCGGCGTGCAGGGTGAACAGCGGAGTCCCCGCGTCGACGCGGTCGCCGGGGACCGCGTGCCACGTGATCCCGGCTCCCGCGCTGACCGGATCCTCCTTGCGGGCCCGTCCCGCGCCCAGCCGCCACGCCGCGACCCCGACGGACAGGGCGTCGAGCCTGGTCAGCACGCCGGTGGCGGGGGAGGTGACGGTGTGCGTCTCGCGGGCGGTGGGCAGGGGCGCGTCGGGGTCGCCGCCCTGCGCGATGATCATGCGCCGCCAGTGGTCCATCGCGGTGCCGTCGCGCAGCGCGTCGGCCGGGTCCTTGCCGTAGATCCCCGCGGCGGCGAGCATCTCGCGGCCGAGCGCGACGGTCAGCTCGACGACGTCGGCGGGCCCGCCTCCGGCGAGCACCTCCAGCGACTCGGCGACCTCGAGGGCGTTGCCCGCGGTGCGGCCGAGCGGCCGGTCCATCGCGGTGAGCAGCGCGACGGTGTCGACTCCGGCGTCCGCGCCGAGCTCCACCATCGTGCGGGCCAGCTCGCGCGCCTGCTCGGGGGTCTTCATGAACGCGCCCGAGCCGCACTTGACGTCGAGGACCAGCGCGGAGGTCCCCTCGGCGATCTTCTTGGACATGATCGAGGAGGCGATGAGCGGGATCGACTCGACGGTCCCGGTGACGTCGCGCAGCGCGTACAGCTTCCGGTCGGCGGGTGCGAGGCCCTCGCCGGCGGCGCAGATGACGGCTCCCGCCTCGCGCAGCACGGTGAGCATCTCGGCGTTGGACAGCCGGGCCCTCCAGCCGGGGATGGACTCCAGCTTGTCCAGCGTTCCGCCGGTGTGCCCGAGGCCCCGGCCGGAGAGCTGCGGCACGGCGGCTCCGCAGGCGGCGACGGCAGGCGACAGCGGCAGCGTGATCTTGTCGCCGACGCCCCCGGTGGAGTGCTTGTCGGTGGTCGGCCGGTCGAGGGCGCTCCAGTCCATGCGCTCGCCGCTGCGGATCATGGCCTTGGTCCAGTCGGAGATCTCGCGCCGGTTCATCCCGTTGAGCAGGACCGCCATGTTCAGCGCCGACATCTGCTCGTCGGCGACGACGCCGGACGTGTAGTTCCCGATCACCCAGTCGATCTGGGCCGTACTGAGCTCCCCGCCGTCTCGCTTGGTGACGATCACGTCGATGACGTCCATCGCTGCCCCCCTTCAGTGGGTCCGCCCGCCCCCGTGGGGGGTCACACGTATGACTATAGCCCGCCCGCGCTGACTCTCCGTGGAGTCGCGGCACCGGGCGTGCGGTGGGCGCGAATCGTTTTTTAAGTTCTGGTTACAGATATTCGGGGCCGAAGGCATCCGGAAGGTAGTCCGAGAGCGGGCGGACGCCTGTGGTCGTCTCCAACTGGAGGGACCCGCCGCCGTGTTCGTGCAGGAGTTGACGGCAGCGGCCACAGGGGGTCAGGGGACCGCCCTCGCGGTCGACGACGCTCACGGCGAGCAACCGGGGCGGTGAGGTGAAGGAGAGGTCCGAAGGGGCTCCTGCGCCGTACAAAGCCGATACCAGACTGCATTCGGCGCACAGGGTCATCCCGAGTGAAGCGTTCTCGACATTACTGCCCGTGACGATCCTGCCGTCAGAAGTCAAGGCCGCGGCGCCCACCGGGAAGTGCGAGTAGGGGCAGTAGGCACGGTGCATCGCGGCGGTGGCGGCGGCCCGCAGCGCGGGCCAGTCGATCATGGTCATGCGGGTGAGGGTAGTCCGTGGGGGCAGGTCAGAGGGGACTCGCTTTCTTACGCTTTGCTGGTTATCGTTGCCGTCACACGTATGACGATATCCATGACCCGATCACGGCTGTTGCGTAACGGTATGCCCACAAGTTGCACGGGGATGTCGACTGTTACGGCCACGGACGGTGAACCTGTGGGTATCGACAAGGCCAGGCAACGGTTGCCGTGGCTCGGACGAATCTGGAGGCATAAGTGTCCAAGGGGATCCGGCTCGCTGCCGGTCTGGCTGGTCTCGCCCTGCTGGTGTCGGCCTGCGGCGAGGCCCCCGACGAGACCAAGGACAGCGCCGCGCCCGGCGCGGGTCCGCTCTCGTGCATGGTCACCGACACCGGCGGCATCGACGACCGCTCGTTCAACGCCGCGGCCTGGAAGGGCATGCAGGCCGGGGCCACCGCCACCAAGGGCAAGGCCGAGTACATCGCCTCCACGAGCGAGAACGACTACATCCCGAACATCAGCCAGCTCGTCACCAAGGGCTGCGACACCATCGTCACCGTCGGCGGCCTGATGGGCGACGCCACCACCGAGGCGGCCAAGGCCAACCCGGACCAGCAGTTCGCGATCGTCGACTCGCCGTCCGTCGCCGGCCAGAAGATCTTCGGCATGGAGTTCAACACCGCGCAGAGCTCCTTCCAGGCCGGCTACCTCGCCGCCGCCACGTCCAAGACGGGCAAGGTCGCGACCTTCGGCGGGCTCAACATCCCGCCCGTCGTCATCTTCATGGACGGCTTCTACGAGGGCGTCAAGTACTTCAACGAGAAGAAGGGCAAGAAGGTCGAGGTCCTCGGCTGGGACCCGGCCAACCCCAAGAGCGGCTCCATCGCCGGTGACTTCGGCGACCAGGCCAAGGGCAAGAGCATCTCCGCCGGCTTCATCGAGCAGGGCGCGGACGTCATCTTCCCCGTCGCGGGCGGCACCGGCCTCGGCGCCGCGGCGGCGGCCAAGGAGTCCGGCGGCAAGGTCAGCGTGATCTGGGTCGACTCCGACGGCTGCGAGTCCGCCTCCGAGTACTGCAGCGTCTTCCTCACCTCGGTGCTGAAGAACGTCGCGGGCGCCGTCGAAGAGGCCGTCACCGAGTCGGCCGCCGGCCCGCTCAGCGGCTCCTACCTCGGCACCCTGGAGAACGGCGGCACCGGTCTCGCCCCGTTCCACGAGTTCGAGAGCAAGGTCCCGGCCGACGTCGTGGCCGAGCTCGACCAGATCAAGGCCGACATCGCCTCCGGCGCCATCAAGATCGCCTCGACGAACCAGCCCGCGGCGTCCTGACCGTCCCGGTCCGTCCGGGGGCGTGCCGACCACGCCCCCGGTCGGGCCACACTTGAACGTCCCGCCCCTCAGTCCCGGAAGAGGTGTCCAGGGTGGCTCTTGAACTCAGGGGCATCACCAAGCGCTTCGGCTCCCTGGTGGCCAACGACGCGATCGACCTGGAGATCACCCCCGGGGAGATCCACTGCCTGCTCGGCGAGAACGGCGCGGGCAAGTCGACCCTGATGAACATCCTCTACGGGCTCTACCAGCCCGACGAGGGCCAGATCCTCGTCGACGGCGAACCGCTCGCCCTCGACGGACCCCGCTCGGCCATCAACGCCGGGATCGGGATGGTGCACCAGCACTTCATGCTCGTCCCCGTCTTCACCGTCGCCGACAACGTCATGCTCGGCGACGAGCGCACCAAGGGCGGGCTGCTCGACCGGAAGACCGCTCGCGCCCACGTCCGCGACGTCTCGGCCAGGTACGGCCTCGAAGTCGACCCCGACGCGATCGTCGGCGACCTGCCCGTCGGCATCCAGCAGCGGGTCGAGATCATCAAGGCGCTCACCCGCGACGCCCGCTTCCTCATCCTTGACGAGCCGACCGCGGTCCTCACCCCGCAGGAGACCGAGGAGCTGTTCACCGTCATGCGCAGGCTGCGCGAGGCGGGCACGGCCATCGTCTTCATCACCCACAAGCTCAAAGAGGTCAGGGCGATCGCCGACCGGATCACCGTGATCCGGCGCGGGGCGGTCGTGGGGACCGCGCTGCCTTCGGCCTCGGAGAGCGAACTCGCCTCCTTGATGGTCGGCCGCGAGGTCCGCCTCCGCGTGGACAAGGAGCCCGTGCAGAACACCGGCGAGCCTCCCGCGTTCTCCGTGCGCGGCCTGACCGTCCGGAACGCCGCGGGCCAGGCCGTCGTCGACGGGATCGACCTCGACATCGCGCCCGGAGAGATCCTCGGCGTCGCCGGAGTGCAGGGCAACGGGCAGACCGAACTCGCCCAGGCCGTCCTCGGGCTCCTCGAACCGGAAGCGGGGTCCATCACCCTCGACGGGGCCGAACTCGTCGGGAAGGCGCCCCGCGACAGGCTGCGCGCCGGGCTCGGCTTCGTCCCCGAGGACCGCTCCCACGACGGGCTCGTCGGCGGGGCCAGCGTCGCGGAGAACCTCGTGCTCGACCTCTATGACCGGGCCCCGTTCGGCCGCCGCGGCTCCATGGACGTCGGCGCGGTCCGCCGCAACGCGCGCGAACGGGTCGAGGAGTTCGACATCCGGACAACCTCCATCGACACCCACGTCACCCACCTTTCCGGTGGTAACCAGCAGAAGGTGGTCGTCGCGCGGGAGATGTCCCGGCCGCTGCGCATGCTGCTGGTCTCCCAGCCGACCCGCGGCGTCGACGTCGGCGCGATGGAGTTCATCCACAAGCGGATCGTCCGCGAACGCGACCAGGGCCGCCCCGTCCTGGTGATCTCCACCGAACTCGACGAGATCTTCGCGCTGGCCGACCGGATCGCCGTCATGTACCGGGGAAGGATCATGGCGATCGTGCCGCCCGAGACGTCCGCGGAGACCATCGGCCTGCTGATGGCCGGAGCCCACCCAGAGACCGCCGACGAGACCGCAGCCCCCGGGGAGGCCGCCGATGAGTGAGAAGGAACCCCCGGCGAAGGACGCGCGACGCTCGCCGTGGCGCAGGATCGTCGACGAGATGGTCGACGGCGTCGGCTGGCTCACCACGCTGCTGTCGGTCGTGCTCGCGATGGCCTGCGGCGCGGTGCTCATCGTCCTGTCCGACCCCGAGGTGCGCGGCACGTTCACGTACTTCTTCTCCCGCCCCGGCGACGCGCTCAGCGCCTCGTGGGACGCGGTGTGGACCGCCTACACGGCCCTGTTCACCGGCGCGATCTGGAACCCCGAGCGGTCCTGGAACGCCGCGACCGCGCTCGGCCCGCTCAGCGAGACCCTCACCGAGGCGACCCCGCTGCTGCTCGGCGGCCTCGCGATCGGTCTCGCGTTCAAGGCGGGGCTGTTCAACATCGGCGGCCAGGGCCAGCTCATCATCGGCGCGATCTGCGCGAACTACGTCGGCTTCACCGTCACCGGGCCGCCCGGCGTCGCGATCGTCACGGCGGTCATCGCGGGCGTCTTCGGCGGCGCGCTGTACGGCGGGATCGTCGGACTCCTCAAGGCCCGGACCGGCGCGCACGAGGTGATCGTGACGATCATGCTCAACCACATCGCCGCGGCCTTCCTCGTCTGGACCATCACCACCGAGCTCTTCCGCAACCCCGACCGCAACGACGCGGTGTCCCGGTCGGTGTCGGACAACGCGCTGCTGCCCCGGCTCCTGTCCTGGCTGCCGGACGGGGCGGGCATGCGCGTCAACTTCGGCCTGTTCCTCGCCGCCGCCGCCGTCCTCTTCTGCTGGTGGCTGCTGAACCGCTCGACCCTCGGGTTCGAGCTGCGCGCGGTCGGCTCGAACGCCGCGGCGGCGCGCACCGCGGGCATGAGCGTCGGCAAGGCCCAGATCCTCGCGATGGTGATCTCCGGCGGGCTCATGGGCGTCGTCGGCGCCACCCAGGTCCTCGGCACCACCAACGCCTCGCACGCGCTCACCGCGCAGATCGACGCGGGCCTCGGCTTCACCGCGATCACCGTCGCCCTCCTGGGCCGCGCCTCGCCCGTGGGCACGGTCTTCGCCGCACTCCTCTTCGGCGCCCTCCAGGCCGGAGGCCGCGCCATGCAGGGCCAGGCGGGCGTCTCCATCGAGATCGTCGGCGTCATCCAGGCCCTCATCGTCCTGTTCGTCGCCGCCCCGCCCCTGGTCCGCGGCCTCTTCCGCCTCCGCGGCGGCACCGCCCCCGAGGCAGCCCTCGCATCGAAGGGATGGAACGGTTGACCGCCACAGTTCTTGCTCCAGAGAACCTCGCGCCTGTCGCGGACGCCCGGGCCCGGCGGGGGAGGCTGGTCGGCGGGGTCGCGATGATCGCGGTCGCGCTGTACGGGCTCTGGGCCTTCGGGCTCGGGAGCCGGACGGACGGGACGGACACGACGTTCGTCCTCAACCTGTCGGACGCCACCGGGCTCACCGTGCCCGACCTGACGTTCCCGTCCGCGCCCGTCGCGATCGTGCTGTGCGTCCTCGCCGCGCTGTGCGGGGTGGCGCGGATCGCGGTGGACCTGCCGAAGCGGTGGAACGCGGTAGTGCTCGGGCTGTTCTTCCTGCTCTACATCACCGCGTTCATCACGTGGTCGGCGGCGGCCAAGAGCATCAACATCGCCTCCGTGCTCGACGCGACGGTCATCGCCGCGGTGCCGCTCGTGCTGGGCGCGCTCGCGGGCGTGCTCGGCGAGCGGTCCGGCGTCATCAACGTCGCCATCGAAGGGCAGTTCCTGCTGGGCGCGTGCCTCGCGGTGTTCGTCGCGTCGGTCTCCGGGTCGCTGCTGTGGGGGCTCGTCGCGGGCGTGCTCATCGGCGGGCTGTTCGGGCTGCTCCTCGCGGTGTTCGCGCAGCGCTACCTCGTCGAACAGGTCGTCCTCGGCGTCGTCCTGACGATGCTGGCGACCGGCCTGACCGGGTTCTTCTACGAGCGCGTCATGCAGACGAACCCGGAGAAGTACAACAAGGCGATGGCCTTCCCACCGGTCAAGATCCCGCTGCTGGCGGAACTGCCGGTGATCGGGCCCGTCCTGTTCCACCAGAACGTCCTGTTCTACGCGACGATCGTGCTGATCGCCGCCGTCCACGTCGTGCTGTTCCGGACCCGGTGGGGGCTGCGCACCCGGGCCGTCGGCGAGCACCCGACGGCGGCCGACACCGTCGGCGTCAACGTCATTCGGACCCGCTACCTCAACATGTTCGCCGGCGGCCTCATCGCGGGCCTCGGCGGCGTCTGGCTGACCATCGGCACGAACATCTCCTTCAACAAGGACATGGCCTCCGGCAAGGGCTTCATCGCCCTCGCCGCCGTCATCTTCGGCCGCTGGTCCCCGATCGGCGCCCTCTGGGCCGCCCTCCTCTTCGGCTTCGCCGGCGGCTTCTCCGACGCCATCCAGCTCACCCAGATCCCCGTCCCCACCGACTTCCTCCGCATGCTCCCCTACCTGGCCACGATCTTCGCCGTCGCGGGCCTCGTCGGCTACGTCCGGGCTCCCGCCGCAGACGGCCAGCCGTATGTGAAGTCGTAGCCGCGCGGGAGCCTTCCGGGGCGGCCCAAGGCAGGGGAATGCCGACGCAAAGATGCGTCGGCATTCCCGTTGATGCCGGGCGAACCTCCGGTGCCCGATTCGGCGACGGCCCCGAAGGCCGCGGAGCAGGGGTGTAAGCAGGGTGCTCCTGACTACTGCGAGTGACGGGGAGGGTTCATGTTCCGAGCCGGTGCGATGGCTTTCGGGATGGCGGTCGCGGGGTTGGCGGCCGCCGGAGGCGGGGCGGCGGGGGCCGCGGCGCCGTGTGCCGTCGGGACCTGGACGATGACGGCGCAGAGCGTCGTCTTCGAGGGGACGTTCGAGGAGAAGGAGGTCACGACGACGCACGAGGGTTCCACCGGGACCCGGATGATCATTGGGCCGAAGACCGTGACGCTCGACTTCGCGAAGGCGACGAGGCAGAACATCTCGTTCGGATACGACGGGTCGGGCGGGTACGAGATCTACCGGGGCTCCTTCACGGCGGGCCTGACGCGCACCGGCAACACCAAGGGCAAGTTCACCATCGCGAACAGGACCGCCAAGGGCGACGCCACGGCCACCTACACCCAGACCACGCCCGCGATGGCCGAGGGCATCACCTACGACGTCGACGAGCCGCTCAGGACCGCCACGAAGCCCAGCCGCTACTGGGACTCCCTCGCGGTCACCAGGGGCGACTACACCTGCTCCAAGAAGACGTTCAAGATCACCCGCAGGACCAGCGGCGACTCGGGCGGCTTCGTCCACACGGGCACCTTCAACTACACCTTCGCCCGCGCCTGACGGCTCGGCCCAGGGCCCGGCCTCGTCCGGGGCCGGGCGTCGTTCTGACCGGGTCCCGCCCGGCCGGGCTCTGTCCGCTCGGGCTCCCGGGGCCGGGCGGGGCCGGATCGCGCCCGGCCGTCGATAGCCTGGTGCGATGAAGGTGTTCAGGTCCCGGACCGGTCGGGTGCTCGGCTGGGTGTGGCTGGTGTTCGCGGCGGTCAACTTCGTGGACCTGGCGCTGCGCGGCCGCGACAAGGCGTCCCTCGTGGTCACGGCGGTCCTGCTGCTGACCTGCGGCATCGCCTACGTGGTCGGCCTGCGCCCCCGCGTGCGCGGCGACGAGACCGGCGTCACCGTGGACAATCCCTTCAGGACCACCGCCATCCCGTGGCGGGCCGTGCGCAGGATCGGCACCGGCCGCACGCTGTTCTTCGAGTACGGCGAAGCCCGCGTCGAGTCCTGGGCGGTCCAGGTGTCCGCCCGCAAGGCCGCCGCGGCCTCCCGCGCCAAGCCCGAGGACCTCGCCTCCCGCACCCCGGTCACCTTCGCCGCGCAGGAGCTCGAAGAACTCCGTGCCGCGGCCCCCGCCATTCCCGGGACCGAAGCCCGCTCCACCTGGTCCGTCCCGGCCCTGGCCGCCGTCCTCGCCCCCCTCGCCCTCCTGGTGATCACCGCCCTCGTCTGACACCCGATCGCCCCCGGGCGCAGCGCACGCCCACGTCGCCCAGAACGTTCAGCGCGAACGCGCGCCCCACACCAGCCGCCGCAACGCGCCCTTCCGCACGACGAGAAGACCCGCCCCAGGATTCTTCGAGTCCCGCACACCGACCGAATCGCCCAAGCCCATGAGCTCCACGCAGTTGCCGATGGAGTCGCTCCTTGAGCTCTTACGCCACGGTGCCGGCTCGGGTTCGCTGTTCATCCCGCCTCCATGATCTTGCGTATCAGTGCAGCGGACTCACGGGTCGAGAGCGCTTCGCCTCTGGCGAGATCGTGGAGCACGCTGAGATCCCGAACCTCGTCGGGCGAGGTGAAGGACTGCCCCTTGCCCGCGCTTCCCTCCATATAGGCGGTGCTCGGCTTGCTGTCAAAGTGGAGAATCTGGAAACCTGCCGGGTGGAAGACCAGCGCGTCGCGGGGTAGCACTTGAACGCAGATGTTCGCGCGACCGCCCAAGGCGAGCAGCCGCTCGCACTGTTCCACTCGGACGGCCGCGGGCAGATCGCGGATCACCGCCTCCCTGATCACGAGGATCACGACGGGCGGTTCTTCCTTCTCGAACAGTTTCTGGCGTTCCATTCGTATGGAGACGAGTTCGTCCACGCGGTCGGCTCGTGGTCCGGCCTCGATGACCAGCCTCGCATACGCCTCCGTCTGGAAAAGCGCTGTGATCAGCATCGGCTCGTAAATCCAGATCTTCCGGGCGTCCGGCTCTGCCTCGATGAGTGGAAGGACACCGCGTGGGATGAGACTGCGCCGACGAGCGTCCGTCATCTCCGTCCAGAGGCGGTGAAAGGTGCCTTCTGTCGGGAAGAAGCTGTCTAGGTCGCCTGCGAGGGGCTCGGAGGGCGGGCGTTCCAGGGTCTCGACCTTGTCGAGCCACTGGCGGGTGCAGCCGAGCGCGTCGGCCAGTTTGGCGCGTGACAGCCCGGCGTTCTCGCGCCGGGCCCTCAGTTCGTTCACGAAAGCACGCTGAAAGCTCGCTGCCTCGGCGTTGCTGCTCACCGCCGCTCCTTCCCCTGCAGGTCAGCGCTGGGTGCGGGCCGAGGTGCCTTTGGGTGCAGGGCATTTTCCGTGCCCGTTCCCGCAGCGCCGCGAGCCCGATGATCGTCCGTTTGTTCGCCTGACGTCCTTTTCGCGATCTGTCGGCGCGGTCGGACGGCGGCGCGAAAGGCCCCCAAATCGGATGCACCTTGTTTCTGGGTGCCGGTGTGGGTGCGTCGACGGGTGCATCCGGTAGTACCAAGGTGCGTAGCCGACAGTAACCCCGTCATGTCAATGTCGTCACCGAAACCGCCGATAAACGCCGAGGAGCAGGCATGACGCCCGATCTCACCGAACTCCAGCAGCGCCACCCCGACTGGATGATCCGTCCCAATCCCCGGAGCGCGCTCGTCATCGCCACCCGGCGCGACCGCTACCACCTCACCGCGCACGAACTCGGGGCGGGGCTCGCCATGACCCTCATCGAGGAGACCCCCGAAGCCCTTGCCGCGTCTCTCGCCGCCCAATCCCGGATCGAGCGGCGGACATGCTGAGAGCCCTGTACGACACCCTCACGGCGACTCCCGGCGCGCTGGCCGGAACCGTCGCCCTCACGACGATGGCCTTGGGCGTTTTCGCAGCCCTGGCGACCGTCCTTTACGAGGACTTCCAGCCCAAGGGCCGCCACCACCGCCTTTGACCGCGTCTCGGACGGGCGTACCGTGCGGTACCCGCGGTGCCCTTCCCGCTCACGCGCACCCGCCGCTCATCGGCCCACCGCGCGTGTGGGGCGGAGCAGGCCGTGGCCGCGCCGGTCGGACTTGCCGCCCGTCGGGTCAGTACGCCGAGTCGACCGTGAGGCGGTTCGCCGCCTCCTGGATGCTGCCCGAGAGGGACGGGTAGACGGTGAAGGTGTGGGCGAGCTGGTCGACCGTCAGGTGCTGCTGGACGGCGACCGCGAGGGTCATGATCAGTTCGCTGGCGCGGGGGGCGACGATGACGCCGCCGAGGACGATGCCCGTGGAGCGGCGGCAGAAGAGCTTGATGAAGCCGTCCTCGAAGCCCTGCATCTTGGCGCGGGCGTTCGTGTCGAGGGGGAGCATCACGGTGCGGGCGTCGACCTCGCAGTTGTCGACCATCGCCTGGGTGACGCCGACCGCGGCGACCTCGGGGTCGGTGAAGATGTTGGAGCTGACCCAGCCGAGCTTCAGCGGCTGGACCGCCTCGCCGAGCGCGTGCCAGACCGCGATGCGGCCCTGCATCGCCGCGACGGACGCGAGCGCGAGGATGCCCGTGCAGTCGCCGGCCGCGTAGATGTTCGGCACCGAGGTGCGCGAGACCTTGTCGGTCTCGACGTAGCCGCCGCGCCCGAGCTTCACCCCGGCGGCCTCAAGGCCGATCCCGCGGGTGTTGGGCACCATGCCGACCGTCATCAGGCAGTGCGAGCCGTGCACCTTGCGGCCGTCCTCAAGGGTGACGATCACGCCGTCGCCGGAACGCTCCACCGCGCCCGCGCGCGAGCGGCCCATGACGTTCATGCCGCGCCGCCGGTAGACCTCTTCGAGCACCGAGGCGGCCTCGGCGTCCTGCGACGGGAGGATGCGGTCGCGAGAAGAGACCAAAGTCACCTTCGAGCCGAGGCTGAGGTAGGCGCCCGCGAACTCCGCTCCGGTGACGCCGGAGCCGACCACGATCAGCTCCTCGGGCAGTTCCGGCAGGTCGTAGAGCTGGCGCCAGGTGAGGATGCGCTCGCCGTCGGGCTCGGCGCCGGGCAGGACGCGGGGGGTCGCGCCGGTGGCGACGATGATCACGTCGGCCTCGATGCGGCGGTCGCCGACGACGACGGTGCGGGGCCCGTCGAGCCTGCCCTCGCCGCGGACGATCTTGACCTCCTCGTAGCCGAGGCGGTCGGCCACGTCGAAGGACTGGGCACGGGCGAGGTCCTTCACCCGCTTGTTGATCAGCGCGAGGTCCGCCTTGACGCCGCCGACCTCGCCGTCGCCGCCGCCGTCGAAGTTCACCCCGAGGGCGCCCGACTCGCTCAGCACCGACATCCGCACGGACGTCGCGATCAGCGTCTTGGACGGGACGCAGTCGTAGAGCACGCTGGCTCCGCCGGGCCCGTCCTTCTCGATCACGGTCACGTCGGCGCCGAGTCGCGCCGCGACCAGCGCGGCCTCGTAGCCGCCCGGCCCTCCACCCAGAATTACGATACGCGTGCTCACATCGCCCATTCTTTCCTAAGGTCGTCGATGGATGGGCCGGTAGTCTTGGTCAGCGTGGCTCTGTACGCGGCATACGCATCCAACATGGATCCCGAGCAGATGGCCTTGCGGGCCCCGCATTCGCCGCTGCGCGACACGGGCTGGCTCCAGGGCTGGCGCCTCACGTTCGGGGGTGAGGAGATCGGCTGGGACGGGGCCTTGGCGACGGTTGTCGAGGATCACACCTCCCAGGTCTTCGTGGCCCTCTACGACGTCCCGGAACTCGACGAGCAGGCGCTCGACACGTGGGAGGGGCACGAGCAGGGCCTCTACACGAAGATCCGGGTGCGGGTGCAGACCCTCTTCGGCGAGGAGCTCGCCTGGATCTACGTGCTCGACGCCTACGAAGGCGGCCTTCCGTCGGCGCGCTTCATCGGATTCATCGCGGACGCGGCCGAGAAGGCCGGCGCCCCGGAGATCTATGTGAAGGAACTACGCGAAAGGCCCTGCGACACGCTGGGCACCGAGCTGTAGGACGGAACAAACCAGGCATCCCCGGTCGGGGGAATTTGGGAGGTTCGGGCAGACCCCCCGAGCTGGCCGCGTGCGGTTCCGATCCCGCCCCTAGGCTGGGCGGGTGGAGAACAACCCCTATGCGCTCGCCGCCCGTGCCGCCGCCGAACTGACCGCGCGGACCTACCCGAAGTTCGACGTCGCCCTGGTGACGGGTTCGGGCTGGGTCCCGGCCGCCGACGCGCTCGGCGAGCCCGAGCACGAGATCGCGTTCACCGAGCTGCCGGGCTTCGCCGCGCCGGCCGTCGCGGGCCACGGCGGCAAGGTCAGGGCGCTGCGGGTGGGGGACAAGAACGTCCTGGTGTTCCTCGGCCGCACCCATCTGTACGAGGGGCGGGGCGTGGACCCGGTCGTCCACGGCGTCCGCACGGCGCTGGCCGCGGGCGTCACGACGGTGGTGCTCACCAACGCGGCCGGAGGGCTGCGCCCCGAGACGCAGTCCGTAGGCGACCCGGTGCTCATCGCCGACCACCTCAACCTCAGCGGGGCGAACCCGCTCACGGGCACGTCCTTCCTGGACCTCACGGAGGTCTACTCGAAGCGGCTGCGCGCCCTCGCCTTGGAGGCCGACCCCTCGCTCGCCGAAGGCGTCTACGCGGCTTTCCGCGGCCCCACGTACGAGACCCCCGCCGAGATCCGGATGCTGCGCACCCTGGGCGCCGACCTGATCGGCATGTCCACGGTCCTGGAGGCCATCGCGGCCCGCGAGGGCGGCGCGGAGGTCCTGGGCGTCTCCCTGGTGACGAACGTCGCGGCGGGCCTGTCGGACGCGCTGCTCGACCACGCCGAGGTGCTGGAGGCGGGCCGGGCCGCGGCGGGCCGGATGGGCGTGCTGCTGAAGACCGTGGTGGAGCGGCTGTGACCCTGCGCGAGCGGGCCCTGCTGTGGCTGGCCCAGGACCCCGATCCGGTGACGCGGGCCGAGCTCGAAGCGCTTCTGGACGACGACGCGGCCCTCGCCGACCGCTTCGGCGCGGTCCTGGAGTTCGGGACGGCGGGGCTGCGCGGCGCGCTCGGCGCGGGCCCGAACCGGATGAACCGGGTGACGGTCATGCGCGCGGCGGCGGGCCTCGGCGCGGTGCTCCCGCGCGGGGGCGGAGGGGTCGTCGTCGGGTACGACGCGCGGCACAACTCGGCGAGGTTCGCCGCCGACACCGCCGCGGTCCTTTCCGGGAGGGGGTTGCGCTGCCGAGTGCTCCCGCGGCCTCTGCCGACGCCCGTGCTGGCGTTCCTCGTGCGTCATCTGGGCGCGGACGCCGGGGTGATGGTGACGGCGAGCCACAACCCGCCGCAGGACAACGGCTACAAGGTCTACTGGTCGGACGGCTCCCAGATCGTGCCGCCGGTGGACGCAGAGATCGCCGCCGCCATCGCCGCCGTGGGACGGGTCGACGAACTCCCGCTAGGGGTGCCGCCCGAGCAGGCCCGCGAAGGAGACCCGACATGGGAGATCCTCGGCCCGGACGCCGAGGAGGCCTACCTGGCCGGGCTGCAAGGCTTGCCGCTGGGACGCTCCCGTGACGTCTCGATCGCTTACACGCCCCTGCACGGGGTGGGTGCGGAGACCTTGATCCGGGCGTTCCTCCGGGCCGGTTTCGCGGCCCCGTACACGGTGCCCGAGCAGTGCCTGCCGGATCCGGACTTCCCGACCGTCGCCTTCCCCAATCCGGAGGAGCCGGGCGCGATGGACCTGCTGGTCGCGCTCGCCGAGCGGACCGGCGCGGACCTGGCGATCGCCAACGACCCCGACGCCGACCGCTGCGCCGTGGCGGTCCCGCTCCCGGGCGGCGGCTGGCGGGCGCTCACCGGCGACGAGGTCGGCGGCCTCCTCGCCGAGTACGTGCTGAACGCGTTCCCGCCGCCGCAGGGCGGGTCCGAGGACCGGCTGGTCGCGACCACGATCGTGTCGTCCGCGCTGCTGGCGAAGATCGCCGAGGCCCACGGCGTGGACTCCGCCGAGACCCTCACGGGCTTCAAGTGGATCATGCGCGCCGATGGCGCGGAGACGGCAGGGCCAGGGCGGAACCTCGTCTACGGCTACGAGGAGGCGCTGGGCTACAGCGTCGGCGGGCCCGGCGGCCTCGTGGTGCGGGACAAGGACGGGATCGGCGCGGCCCTGGCCGTCGCGTCTCTCGCGGCCGAGGCGAAGGCCGAGGGCCGTACGCTGCTCGACCTCTTGGACGACCAGGCGCGCCGCTACGGGGTGCACGCGACGAGCCAGCTCTCGGTCCGCGTCCTGGACCGGGCGCTCATCGACGGCGCCGTCGCGGTCCTGCTCAAGTCGCCGCCCACCGCGCTGGGCGGACGGGCCGTCTTGGCGGTGGAGAACCTCGCCGAAGGGGTCGGGGGCCTTCCCCCGACGGATGGGCTGCGGCTCACCCTTGCCGGAGGCGCCCGGGTCGTCATCCGGCCCTCCGGAACGGAGCCGAAGCTGAAGTCCTACCTTGAGGTCGTCGTGCCCGTCACCGAGGGAGACGTCGCCGGAGCACGCGAAAGCGCCGCCGAGTCCCTGGTGTCCCTGCGGACGGACCTGGCGGCGCTCCTGCCCTAGCGGCTCAGGCGGCGACCATGAGTTCGGTGGGCTCGGCCTGCGGGGTGCGGCTGCGGCGCGGGATCACCAGCGCCGCCGCCGCGCCAACGGCGACGATCGCGGCGCCCGCCCACAGGGCAGGGATCAGGCCGTCGGTGAAGGCCTGGCCGGAGGTGTAGCCGCCCTGCCCGGCGAAGATCGCGGCGAGGCTCGCGACGCCGATCGCGCCGCCGAGTTCGCGCAGCGCGTTGTTCGCGCCGGACGCCATGCCCTGCTCCTCGGGCCGGACCGCGGCCATGACGATCCCGGCGGCGGGCGCGAAGTACAGGCCCATGCCGATGCCGCTGATGATCAGCGAGGGGAGCTGGGCCGCGTAGGAGACGTCCGGGGCCGCGACCAGGGCGAACAGGGCGAGCCCGAGGGCCTGGAGGGCGAGCCCCGCCGCGACGACGGGCCGCCCGCCGATCCGGTCCGACAGGATCCCCGCGATGGGCGCGGCGATCAGGGGCATCGCGGTCCAGGGCAGCATCCGCAGGCCCGCCTCGGTGGGCGAGTGCCCGAGGACGGTCTGGAGGAACTGGCTGAGCAGGAAGATCGAGCCGAACATCCCGACGAACATCAGAAGGCTCGCCGCGTTCATGGCGCTGAAGGCGCGCGACCGGAAGAGGCGCATCGGGAGCATCGGGTGCGGGGTGCGCAACTCCCACGCGACGAAGACGGCGAGGAGAAGCGGCCCGCAGATGAGCCCGGCGAGGACGGCCGCGCTGGTCCAGCCGTCGGCGTTGCCGCGGATGAGGGCGTACACGAGGGCGAAGAGCGCGGCGCTGGCGAGGAGCGTGCCGGTGATGTCGAGCCGGCCCGCCGGTTCGCGGGACTCGCGCAGCCGCAGGATCGCGAGCGGGACGAGGGCGACGCCCACGGGGACGTTGAGCCAGAAGATCCACTGCCAGGACAGGTGCTCGGTGAGGACGCCGCCGACGAGCGGCCCGCAGGCCACGGCGAGGCCGTTGATCGCGCCCCAGATCCCGAAGACGACGCCCCGGCGGTTCTCCGGGGTGACCGCGGTGAGCAGGGTGAGCGTCAGCGGCATCATGACCGCCGCGCCGACGCCCTGGACGGCCCGGGCGGCGATGAGCGCCTCGATGCCGGGGGCGAGGGCGGCCGCCGCGGAGGCCGCGGTGAACAGGGCGACGCCCGCGCCGAAGACCCGGCGGCGGCCGAACCTGTCGCCGAGCGCGGAGCCGAACAGCAGCAGGACGGCGAAGGTCAGCGTGTAGGAGTTGACGGTCCACTCCAGGTCCTCGAGGCCGCCGCCGAGGTCGGTGCGGATGGAGGGGAGGGCCGTGGTGACGACGAGGTTGTCGAGCGAGGCCATGAAGCCCGCGAGGCCGGTGATGACGAGGGTCCAGACGAGGGTCGCGCGTTCGCTGCGCATCTCAGCTCCTAGATAGTGATCAGTCACTAACTTTCTGGGCCGTCAGAGGGCGCTTCAGTCCTCTTCGGGGGGTCTTGCTGGGACTTGATGTGCTGGGACTTGATGTGAAGTGCGGAGGGTCAGTACTCGGTGCAGGACCAGATGCGGTCGTCCTGGGGGTAGCCCAGGGCGAACAGGGTGTTGATGAGCATGCCGTGGGCCATGAACGCGCCGGTGGCGGCGTCGTCGCCGGCGAGGATCACGCGGACCGTGTCGATGAGGTCGGTCCAGCCGGCGCGGATCGCCTCGCCGAACTCGGCGTCGCCGGCCTGGGTGGCCTGGAAGGCCGCGACCTGGGTCTGCATCTGCATCATGACGAGCTCGCCGTCGGCGATGAGATCCACGTAGACGGCCCCGAGCGCGTCCTTGACGCCCTCGATGTCGAGGTCCGGGCCCAGGCCCTCGGCCGCCGCCACGAACCTGTCACGCACCCTCTCGGCGCACCGCAGGGCGGCCGCGAGGAAGATGGCGCGCTTGTTGGGGAAGAGCCGGAACAGGTAGGGCTGCGAGACCCCGACCCGCTGGGCGATCGTCTCCGTCGACGTGCCCTCGTACCCGGTGCGGGCGAACTCCGTCAGTGCGGCGTTCACGACGCTCTCCCGCCGCTCGTCGGCGCTCATCCTCGGGCTCATAGGGGCAAAGTTAGTGGCTGATAACTAACTTCGCAACGCCGCCGGACCGCCCGGCCCGGCCGGATCCGGCCACGCCTCGCTCAGCGGCGGATCGACGTCGGGAACTCGCCGTACCAGGTGGCCTGGAGGAAGTAGTGCGTGAGGTAGCCGGACTCGACGGTGACCGGGATGTCCGAGCCTCGCGCCAGGCAGGCCACGGCCAGCAGGCCGAGCGCGAAGGAGCCCCGGGGCGACGAGGGGCGGCCGGCGTCTTCTGAGGTGTCGGTCCAGTGCTCGCGATGCGTCTCCAGAGCCCAGCCGAGGGTCTCGTTGAACCTGTCGGCGTCGCCGCGCAGCATGCGGTGGAGGAGGTCGATGGGCGGGTAGTCGACGCGCAGCGCGCGCCAGCGGGTCGCCTCGCGCAGCAGCTCGGGCTCGGTGGCCTTCATGGTCGCGGTCAGCTTCGGGATCAGCCCCGGCCCGCCCTGGAAGAGGATCTTGAGGGTGCCGACCCACTCCCAGACGTAGGCGTCGGGGTCCGCGCCGCCGCTGCGCAGGGTCTCCTCGGAGACCGCGCACAGGGCCGCGATCCGGTCGTTCTCGCGGCAGATGACGGCGTACCAGAGCGCCTCGACCCACTGGGAGGGGCCGAAGGCCAGGGGCTCGTCGGCGCGCAGCGTGATCTCGCGGCCGGCGATCAGATGCGTGACCGGCCGCCGGTCGCCGCCCGGCCCCGCCGCCGAGGCCACGTCGAAGAGGGCATGGCCGAGCTGCATCGCCGTGACGCACGCCTGCCACGACTCGAGCCCTCCGCCCCGCGGATCGCCGACGAGCCGGGCGGCCAGGACGGACTGGGCGATCCCGAACGCCAAGGGCAGGTCCCCGGGGTAGCGGTGCAGGGAGTCCAGGATCGCTTCCAGCTCGGCCTGGACGCCGTCGGGCTCCTGCGCGGGAAGGGGATGGCGTTCGATGACCACCGCAGGCTGCGTCATGGCTCCTCCTGCTCGTCGAGAGGGGTCGTGATGAACGGCGCCCGGAAGGATCATCGCGCAACGCCGCGTCAGAAAGGTCAGGGTTAGATCTCGGTAGGGGACGCGTCGAACCGGTCGCCTGGACATCGGCTCGTCTTGGACATCGTCCCGAATGATCATTCTGCAACGCGCCGCCGACGACGCGATCAGAAGTCGCCGCCACCGCCGCCGAAATCGCCGCCGCCGCCGAACCCGCCGCCACCGCCGAACCCGCCGAAGTCGCCGCCGCCGAAGTCGCCTCCGCCCCCGCTGCCCCAATCGCCGCCGTCGTGGCCGTAGCCGCCGCCGAACCCGCCGCCCCACATGGAGCCGATGGCGGTGCCGATGAGGATGCTGTTGAGCATGCCGAGCCCGCCGTACCCGGCGTAGTAGCCGCCCGCGTAAGGCGCCCACTGGGGGCCCGCCTCCCAGTACGGGCGGCGCTGGCCGGCGACCTCGACCATGCGCGCCTCGGGATCGTCGCCGCGCTCCACGCGCTCGGCGTCGGCCGCGCACGCGGGGACCTCCCGGGGCTGCCCGCCCAGAGGCGCCCACATGACGTCCCGGACGGACGGGCCGTGCTGGGGGTTGAAGAAGCAGGGCGCGCGGCGCTCGGGGACGGGCTCCCCGTTCAGGCGGGCGCGCACGGCCGTCATGGAGTAGCGGCCGTCTTCCAGGGCTTCGGTGACCCGCTGCATGTCGGCCGGCCTCGCGGCGGTCTCCACGGCGGACTTGGCGCGGTCGTAGGCGTCCAGGGCATGGGTGTAGTCCGTCTTGGCCTCCCCCGAGACCTTCGGATCGGACAGATCGAGGTCGAGGCCCGCGATGTCCTCGCCGAGGCGGGTCACGTCCTCGTCCACGCCGTTCTTCAGCTCGGCCATCTGCCGCGCGTCCTCGATCCGCCTGCGCTTGCGGGAGGCGCGCACGAAGAAGAGCCCGCCGACGCCGAGCACGACGATCAGCCCGAGGAACGCGTAGGTGGCGACGCTGCTCGTGGTCGACGGCCTGCTGCCGGTCGCGACGTCCACGTCGTTCACGAAGGCGACGAGGCCGGCCGCCGGGTCGCCGCGGTGCTCGCTCGCGGCCTGGGAGGCAAGGGTGGCGGCCTGTCCGCGGCGCAGCCCTGTCTGGCCGAGGGATCCCGCGGTGAAGTGCCGCCCGGACAGCAGCGCGTACACGCCGGTGCTGCCCACGGCGTTGGCGGCCGCCGAGAGGTACTGGTTGCTCTCCTGCGCCGTCCCGAGATCCTTGGTGACCATCATGTAGACCGGCGAGGACGCGTCGCGCACCGCGGCCTTCACCCGGGCGACCCCCGCGGCGTCCAGGGAGGTCTGGTCGGGGGCGGCGTAGAAGCGGTCGGCGCGCAGCGCGGAGATCACCTCGGGGGACGGGGTCTCCGCCGGCACCGTCTCGGTCCGCACGGTCTCCGTCCGCACCGTCTCCGTCCGCGCGGCCGTCTCCCGTGAGGACGGGCCCGCGAGGGCGCCCGCCGACCCGATGCCGCCTGCCACGAGCAGGACGAACACCAGGATCAGCAGTCGCAGTGATCTCATGCCTCCATCCTGCTGGAACCCCTTCCACCTGCTGGCAAAGTCGCTGTTAAGCCTCAGCACCGCCCTTTCCTCTACTGTGGCCTGCGCCACTTCTGGGGTAATTTCGTATTCCAAGTATGTTTAGAGGACAATGCCGGACATGACGGAGACCTATGCGGTGATCGGAGCCGGGCCGTCCGGGCTCGCCGCGGCGCGCGCCCTCCAGCGGCACGGCCTCCCCTGGTCGGGCTACGAGCTCGCCGGGGACGTCGGCGGCCTCTGGAACGTCGACGGCCCGCGCAGCACCGTGTACGAGTCGGCCCACCTGATCTCGTCCAAGACCACGACCCAGTTCGCCGAGTTCCCCATGCCGGACTCCGCGCCCGACTACCCGGGGCACCGAGAGCTCCTGAGTTACTTTCGCGCCTACGCCTCGGAGTACGGCCTTCGCGAGGGGTTCTCCTTCCACAGCGAAGTCGTGAAAGCCGAACCCGTCAACGGCGGTGGCTGGGACGTCACCGTCAACACGCCCGAAGGCACCGTCACCAGGCGGCACGCGGGCGTAGTCCTCGCCAACGGGACGCTCAGCGAGCCCAACCTCCCGGAGTTCCCTGGCGCGTTCGACGGCGAGCTCATCCACACCAGCGCTTACAAGCGCGCGGAGCAGCTCGCAGGCAGGCGGGTGCTCATCATCGGGGCGGGGAACTCCGGCTGCGACATCGCCGTCGACGCCGTACACCACGCCGCCTCCGTCGACATCAGCGTCCGGCGCGGCTACCACTTCGTCCCGAAATACGTGCTGGGCAAGCCCGCCGACACCCTCAACCAAGGCAAGCCGCTGCCCCCGCGCCTCAAGCAGGCCATCGACGGGCGGCTGCTCAAACTGTTCACCGGCGACCCCGTCCGGTTCGGGTTCCCCGCGCCCGACCACCGCATCTACGAGTCGCACCCGATCGTCAACTCGCTGATCCTGCACCACCTCGGCCACGGCGACCTGTCCGTCCGGCCCGACATCGCCAGGTTCGACGGCGGCGCCGTCGAGTTCCGCGACGGGAGCCGCACCGACTACGACCTCGTCATCCTCGCCACCGGCTACCGGCTGCACTACCCGTTCCTCGACCCGGCCCTGCTGGGCTGGACCGGCGCCGCCCCCGACCTGCACCTCAACATCTTCAGCGACAAAGCCCCCGGACTGTTCGTCCTCGGCATGATCGAGGCGTCGGGGATCGGCTGGCAGGGCCGCGCGGAGCAGGCCGACCTCGTCGCCGCCTACCTCAGGGCGCAGACCGACGCGCCCGAGCGGGCCGCCGCGTTCGCCGCGAAGATCAGCGGCCCCCGGCCCGACCTCAGCGGCGGCTACAAGTACCTCGGCCTCGACCGGATGGCCTACTACGTCAACAAGGACGCCTACCGCGGCGCCGTCCGCGCCGCCGCCGCCGAACTGAAGGGGCGCCGCTGATGGACGTCGACTCGATCAGCATCGCCTTCAGCGAGGGCTCCCTCACCACGCTCAAGATCGTCGTCGGCGCGATCCTCTTCGGCATCGCCCTCGACACCAGACCCGCCGACTTCGCCGCCGCGGCCCGCAGGCCCGGGGCCATCGCCGTCGGCGTCCTCGCCCAGTTCCTGCTGCTGCCCGCCGTCACCTTCCTGCTGACGCTCGCCCTCGACCTGCGCGGCTCAGTCGCCCTAGGGCTGATCCTCGTAGCCTGCTGTCCGCCTGGGAACGTCTCCAACATCCTCACCCACAGGGCCGGAGGCGACGTCGCCCTGTCGGTGTCGATGACCGCCGTGAGCAACGTCCTCGCCATCGTCCTGATGCCTCTGAACGTCGCCTTCTGGGGTGGCCTGCACCCGACCGGCAAGGAACTGCTCACCGAGATCGACGTGTCCGCGCTCGACATGCTCGGCGAGATCGCCCTCGTCATCGCGCTGCCGTTCGCCGCGGGCATCACCATCGCGCACTTCCTCCCGCGCTTCGCCGCGGGCGCCCACAAGGTCGTCGGCCCGTTGTCGTTCCTCGGGCTCGGCGCCGTCATCGCGGTCGGCCTCGCCAAGAACTGGGACGTCTTCACCGAGCACATCGGCACGGTGCTCGTCGCGGTCTTCCTGCACGACGCGCTCGCCCTCGCCCTCGGCTACGGGATCGGCCGCCTCGCCCGGCTGCCGGAAGGCGGCACGAAGGCGATGTCGTTCGAGGTCGGCATCCGCAACGCGGGCCTCGGCCTGCTCCTGGTCTTCACCTACTTCGGCGGGCTCGGCGGGATGGCCCTGGCCGCCGCCTGGTGGGGGATCTGGGACATCATCGCGGGCCTCGCGCTCGCCCAGTTCTGGCGGACCCGCCGCACCGCCGCCGCACCCCGCCTGGAGGAAGCGTGAAGATCCTCGTCACCGGAGCCCTCGGGTTCCTCGGCTCGTCCGTCGTGCGGGGGCTCGCCGCCTCCGGCCACGAGGTCATCGGGACCGACCTGCGCGTCCCGGACGCCTCCGGGGCGGCGGTTCCCGGGCTGAGCCACACCGTCATGGACGTGACGGACGCGGCCGCCGTCGACCGCGTCATCGGCGAGGCCGCCCCCGAGGTGGTGGTGCACCTTGCGTCGATCGTCACGCCCGGCAAGGACTCCTCGCGCGAACTGGAGTACAGGGTCGACGTCGAAGGGTCCCGGCACGTCCTGGACGCCTGCCTGACGCACAAGGTCCGCCGCGTCGTCGTCTCCTCCAGCGGCGCCGCCTACGGCTACCACCCCGACAACCCGGAGTGGATCACCGAGGACCAGCCCGTCCGTGGCAACCCCGAGTTCGCCTACAGCCACCACAAGGCCCTCGTCGAAGGCATGCTCGCCGACCTCCGCGCGAGCCACCCCGCGTTGGAGCAGGTGGTCCTGCGCATCGGCACCATCCTCGGCGACCGCGTGAACAACCAGATCACCGCCCTCTTCGACCGCCCCCGCCTCCTCAAGATCCGCGGCTCGGCCTCCCCCTTCGTCTTCATCTGGGACACCGACGTCGTCGCCATCATCGAACGCGCCGCGACGTCCGCCCCCGCCGGCACCTACAACGTCGCCGGAGACGGCACCCTGACCATCGACGAGATCGCCGCCGCGCTGGGCAAGAAGACGCTCTCCATCCCCGAACCCGTGCTCCGCCTGGCCCTGGCCGTCGCCAAGCCCCTGGGTCTGGTCCCCTACGGCCCGGAACAGACCCGCTTCCTCCAGTACCGCCCGGTGCTCGACAACGCCCGCCTCAGAACCGTCTTCGGCTACACCCCCGCCAAGACCTCCGCCGAGGCCTTCGAGTCCTGGCGCACCCGCACCGCTCGGCCGTGAACGGCGGCCTGAGGATCAGCTGTCCGGTCCGCTGATCCGGCCCGGGAACGCGAAGGGCGGCCCGTATGCGAGCGGGCCGCCCTTGTCACGTCGTGCGAGGGGTCAGTCCTTGATCTCGCAGATGGGGGCTCCGGCGGTGACGGTCTGGCCGACCTCGGAGGTGAGGCCGGTGATGGTGCCGGCCTTGTGGGCGGTGAGGGGCTGCTCCATCTTCATGGCCTCCAGGACGACGACGGTCTCGCCCTCGGCGACGGTCGCGCCGTCCTCGACGAGGATCTTGACGATCGTGCCCTGCATGGGGGAGACGAGGGAGTCGCCGGAGGCGGCCTTGGCGGCGCCCTTCTTGGCGGAGCGCTTCGGGGCGGCCTTGCCGGAGGCGGCCGGGGCCGCGCCCGCGCCGAGACCCGCCGGGAGGACGACCTCAAGGCGCTTGCCGCCGACCTCGACGACGACCTTCTGCCGCTCCTCGGGCTCCTCGCCCGCGGCCTGGTCGCCGCCGTAGGGGGAGATCGTGTTGTCGTACTCGGTCTCGATCCACCGGGTGTGCACGGAGAACGGCGCGCTCGTGTAGGCGGGCTGGGTGAGGATGTCCCGGTGGAACGGGATCACCGTCGGCATGCCGTCGATGGAGAACTCCGCGAGCGCCCGGCGGCCCCGCTCGATCGCCTGCTCGCGCGACGCGCCGGTGACGATCAGCTTCGCGACGAGCGAGTCGAACGACTGCGGGACGGTCTGGCCCGAGACGTAGCCGGAGTCGAGGCGGACGCCCGGCCCGGTCGGGATCTCCATGCCGGAGATGGTGCCCGGAGCGGGGAGGAAGCCGCGCCCGGCGTCCTCGGCGTTGATCCGGAACTCGATCGAGTGGCCGCGGATCTCCGGGTCGCCGTAGCCGAGCTCCTCGCCGTCGGCGATGCGGAACATCTCACGGACGAGGTCGATGCCGGTGACCTCCTCGCTGACCGGGTGCTCGACCTGGAGGCGGGTGTTCACCTCGAGGAAGGAGATGGTGCCGTCCTGGCCGACGAGGAACTCGCAGGTGCCCGCGCCGACGTACCCGGCCTCCTTCAGGATCGCCTTGGAGGAGGAGTACAGCAGCTCCATCTGGGCGTCGCTGAGGAACGGCGCGGGGGCCTCCTCGACGAGCTTCTGGTGGCGGCGCTGCAGCGAGCAGTCGCGGGTGGAGACGACGACGACGTTCCCGTGCTTGTCGGCGAGGCACTGGGTCTCGACGTGGCGAGGCTTGTCGAGGTAGCGCTCGACGAAGCACTCGCCGCGGCCGAACGCGCCGACGGCCTCGCGGACCGCCGACTCGTACAGCTCGGGGACCTCTTCGAGGGTGCGGGCGACCTTCAGGCCGCGCCCGCCGCCGCCGAACGCCGCCTTGATCGCGATGGGGAGGCCGTGCTCCTTGGCGAACTCGACGACCTCTTCGGCGCCCGAGACGGGGTCGGCGGTGCCCGCGACGAGCGGCGCGCCGACCTTCTGGGCGATGTGCCGGGCCTGGACCTTGTCGCCGAGCGAGGTGATCGCGGCCGGCGGCGGGCCGATCCAGACGAGCCCGGCGTCGGTGACGGCCTGGGCGAAATCGGCGTTCTCGGAGAGGAAGCCGTAGCCCGGATGGACCGCGTCGGCGCCCGAGTCTGAGGCGATCTTGAGCAGCTTCTCGACATTCAGGTACGACTCGGCGGCGGTCTGGCCGCCCAGCGCGTACGCCTCGTCGGCTACGCGCACGTGCAGCGCGTCGAGGTCCTGCTCGCTGTAGACCGCGACGCTGCCGAGCCCCGCGTCCCGGCAGGCACGCGCGACCCGCACCGCGATCTCGCCCCGGTTGGCGATGAGAACTTTCCGCAACGTACGACTCCGTCCGTGAGAACCGTCTGAGGGATCACCCCTGACCTGACCCGTTCCCCGCGAGTTTAGAGAACCGGCTTTTCGGCGTCGTAATCGCCTCCTTATTTCAGGGCGAACCACCCGTGACGTTGCGAAACCTGAACGGTTGGCCGCATGCGGCCACCCGGTTCGGGGCCCGTTGAGACCCGGGTGATGTGAGCTTTGGAAGGTACGTCTGGAAACCCCGGCGATCGGAAGGATCAGACCATGGGAGCAGACCGTCGCGGCGGGAACATGGCCCAGATGGAGGAGCTGGCCCGCCTGTTCTCCCGGCACTCCAAGAACCTTGACGCGCTCATCAGCGACCTGAACGGCAGGACCGTCGGGTCGAACGAGATCTGGTGGGGCCCGCGCGCCGACAGGTTCCGGGCGGCCTGGGCCGAGGCCAAGTCCGCCTTCGACAAGATGTCGGTGGCCCTGGAGGAGGGCGCGACCGACGTCCGCCAGTCCATCCAGAACATCGAGGCCGCCACCCGCTAGGGAGGCACCTGAAGGCCGCCGCCCCCCGCGGCGGCCTTCTTTGGTCTCCTGCTCCCTGAGCGGTCCTCAGTCGGGTCGGAAGGGGGTCGACCGAAGCGGCCTGGCGCGTCGGCCCGCGAGGGGCTCTAGTCGTCGGAAGGGGTCGGGGGGAGGGCGGTCTGGATGGGGGTGGGGGTCCCTGCTCGGATGAGGAGGCCTCGGCCGGTGGGGCCGGTGTAGGTGGCGTTGCGGGGAAGGCGGAGGCCGAAGAGTTCGCCGTCGTCCGGGGAGGAGATCCCCAGGAGGAGGCCGGTGCGGTTCTTGCGGGCGTCGGCGAGGAAGCCCCGGTAGCCGCGGTTGAGGTCCTCGGTGTTGCCGGCGATGACGACGGCGTGCTCGCCGTCGCGGGCGGCGCGCAGGACGGCGCCGACCGCGTCGCCCAGGTCGGTGTTGTCGATGAGTTCGGCGTCGTCGACGAGGAGCGCGAACCTGTGCTCGGGGGCGGCGAGCTCTTCCAGTTCCTCCCGGTCGGCCGTGGCGTCCAGGACGCCCAGCACGCCGGGCACGTCCTTCAGGGCGCGCAGGGGCGAGCGGCGGGGCGTGAGGATGAGCAGGGGGATGCCCTTGGCCAGGAGGGTCCGCCCGATCGTCTCCAGCGCGCTTGAGCGGCCCGAGCGGGTCGGTCCGGCGACGACGAAGGTGGGGCCCTCCTCCAGGAGGTCCACGCCGAGGGGGCCGAGGGTGTCGCCGCCCGCGCCGACCAGGCACCACAGCGGCCCGGAAGGCGGCCCGGACGGGTCAAGGGCCAGGGCCTCCTCGGCGGTGATCCGGCCGGGCAGCTCGTCGACCCGCAGCGGGCCGGGCGCGACCCTGCCGTACCGGTCCCGCGCCGCCTCGGCGATCGTCTGGAGGGCCGCGACCTGGGCCGTCCCGGAGGGGTCCTGGCCGAGCAGTCCGATCTGCGCCTCGACGGCGGGCCCGTTCGGCACGGGCCGCAGCACCCGTCCCGGCGGCATGTGGGCGGGGATCTTGCTCTCCGGGACGCCCGCGTACCCGTAGTCGGCAGGGTCGCCCATGCGCAGCACGAGCCGCCGGTCGAAGACCGTCGCGGCGGGCCCGAGCAGCCCCGACCGGTCGCCCGCGACGACGGCGCGCAGCCCCACCGCGGCCCCTTCGGACAGCAGTTGCAGCAGCGCGTTCACCAGGCGGCCGTAGTCGTAGTGCTCGAACGCGGCGGTGTAGCCCTCCCAGCGGTCGAGCAGCAGCACCATCCACGGCAGCCGGTCGCCGGCCGAGACCGTCGCGCGCTGTTCGGCGAGGGTGGCGAACCCGGCAGCCGACAGCAGTCCCTGACGCCGCGACACCTCGGCGTTGAGCGCGTTCAGCAGCCGCTCCACCCGGTCGTAGGAGTCGCGGGTGACGACGGCCCCGCAGTGCGGCAGCGCGGCGAGCGGGGCGAGGCCGTTGCCGCCGCAGTCGATCGCGTACAGGTGCACGTCGTAGGGGGTGGTGGAGGCGGCGAGGGCCCCGGCGAGGGAGCGCAGCGCGGTGGTCCTGCCGGACTGGGACGCGCCCGCGAGGTAAAGGTGCCCGTCGGCCTCCAGGTCGAGGGCGAGCGGCTCGCGGGTCTGCGCGGCGGGCAGGTCGGCGACGCCGAACTCCAGCGGCGCGACCGCCGCGACCGAGCCGCCCGGCGCGGGCCGCGGCGACAGCACGACGGCCTCGGGCAGCGGGGTCAGCCACGGGCTCGGCTGCCGGGGGATGCCGGCCCGCCGCGCGGCCTCGGCGACCGCGGCGACCAGCGCGGAGAGGTCGGTGGCCTGCCCTTCCTGCTCCTCGGCGGCCTCCGGCAGCGGGTGCCCGAGCCGCGCCCAGTCGAGCTCCCGGGCCTCGGTGGGCCGGGCGGTCGAGCCGCGCCGCCCGCCGATCCGCGCCGACTGGACGGCCCACGGGCTCGCCGCGCCGGTCCGGACGAAGCAGCGGCCGGGCGCCGACTTGGGGATGCGGGCCGCGTCCGGCAGGTCGATGACGTCGGTGGAGTCGTCGGCGTCGGTGACGCGCAGGGCCACCCGCAGGTTCGTGTTGGCCCGGATGTCGGCGGTGACGACTCCGGCGGGCCGCTGGGTGGCGAGGATGAGGTGGACGCCGAGGGAGCGCCCGCGCCGCCCGATGTCGACGAGCCCGTCGACGAAGCCGGGCAGTTCGGCGGCCATCACCGCGAACTCGTCGATGACGAGGACGAGCCTGGCGAGCCCGAGGCCGCCTGCGGCATGGAAGTCCTCGATGTCCTTGGCGCCGGCGCGGGCGAGCACGTGTTCGCGGCGGCGCAGTTCGGCGGCGAGGGAGTCCAGCGCCCGCGCGGTGAGGTGGCCGTCGAGGTCGGTCACCATGCCGACGGTGTGCGGGAGGGCGGCGCAGTCCTTGAACGCGGCGCCGCCCTTGTAGTCGATGAGCACGAACGTCATCTCGTCGGGTCGGTTGCGCACGGCGAGGGCGGCGATGAGGGTCTGCAGGAGCTCGGACTTGCCCGCGCCGGTGGTGCCGGCGATGAGGCCGTGCGGCCCGTCGGCGGCGAGGTCGATCTCGAAGGGACCGCCGCCGGTGACGCCGATGGGGACGCGGGTGCCGGGTCCTTCGCGGTGCGCCCAGGAGTCGAGGACCTGCGCGGGCGACGGGTCGGGCATGCCGAGCAGGTCGAGCAGTTTCACCGAGGTGGGCACGGCGTCGGCGGAGTCCTCGCGGGAGACGTCCTTGACGGGGGCGAGCGCCCGCGCGAACCGCTCGGCCCAGCCGGGGGCGACCCGGTCGGCGAGGACGGGCCCGAGGTCTTCCAGGCCGCCGCCGCGCAGCCGGACGCGGTCGCCGTCCCAGGCCGCGGCGACGGTGCACTCCTCGGGCAGGAGCCGGTCCTCGTCGTCGAGGCAGAGGGCGTAGATGCCCGCCTCCGCGCCGTGCGCGAGGACCTGCGGCATGCCGGGGACGCGGCGCAGAGCGCGGGCGCCGTCGAGGACGAGCAGGACGGCGGGCGCGGGCGGCCCTTCCGGGGCGGCTCCGAAGACGGGCTGGCGGGCCCGCTTGCGTTCGGTGATCTTGACGGCGAGTTCGGTGACCCGGGCGGCGACGCTCACCGGGTCGTCGCCGACGAGCGCGAGGCACTCCTCGCCTTCGCGGGGGGCGCAGTGCGGGAGCCACCGGGTCCAGTTCCAGTGCGTGCCGCCGGTGCCGCCGCGGGTGAGGCCGTCGGCGCTGAGCACGACGATGGCGAGGTCGCGCGGGCTGTGCAGGGCGGCGGCCTGGGCGACGAGCCAGCGGGCGAGGCCGCGGGAGTGCTCGCGCGGCCCGGTGACGCCGATGACGCCGTGTTCGGCGAACGGGAGCGCGACGGGCACGTGCCGGGCCAGCGGAAGGCCGGTGAGATCGGCCCGGTCGAGGGCCTCGCGGACGTCGTCCTCGCTGCCGCCGAGGTCGACGCGGGCGGGCAGGTCGGCGAGGCCGAGGCGCAGGCGCAGCGCGTCGGGGTCGGTGAGGCGGCGCTCCCACAGCCGTTTGCGCGGTCCGGTGGCGGTGAGCAGGATCTCGGCGGGGTCCGGCGACGCGGCCCGACGCTCCAGCTCGTCCCTTCTGCGCAGTTTCTCAAGATCGCGGGCGAAGTACGCTGACTTCACCTGATATTCCTTGTATGCCTTTTTGTACGACTTCCTACCGTAAAGCCGGTCGCCGATCCATTCGCCGACGAGCATCAGCGGCCAGGCGAGCGCGAACAGCGCCCAGTACCACTGCTGGAGCGCATAGGCCATGACCAGGCCGAACACCGAGAAGAGCAGCGCGCCGAAGAGGCGCAGCCGCTCCTTTCCCTGCTTCTCCGGAAGGTGCGGAGCCTTAAGGCGCAGCCTTTCCTTGGCCGGTTCGATCCGCGGCGGACGGTTGAAGGCGAGGCCCTGTGGAAGGGCCTCCAAATGGGTGTCCGGCGCCTCGGAGCGGGCCAGTGTGAGCACCCCGGGGCCGACCGCGAGGACGCCGCCCTCGGGCCACTCGCGCTCGGCGTCCAACGGCTCCCCGTCGAGGGTCGCCGGGGCCTCCGCGCGCACCCGGACGTCGGTGCGCCCGACGGTGACGAACACCCCCGGATACGGTCGCGCCGCCCCCGGACCGAGCCGGTGCACCCCGCCCGCGTCCCGTCCGCCGACGACCCTGACCTCCACCGTCCCCAGCGGCTCGGACCGCATCGTGGCCGGGACCATCCGCCCGTCCAGGGTGACGAGCGAACCGTCGGGGAGTTCCCGGGCGGCGGGCGCCGAGGGGTCGAGCATCCTGCCGTCGGCGTAGAAGGGCTGCTGGAGCGGGACGACGTTCGGGGCCGGGGAGCCGCCGCGCTCCAGCCCGGACAGGGCCCGCGCCACCGCCGACACCGGCATGTCCGCGTCGCCGCTCACCAGGACGTCGCGCGATCCGTTCGCGTCCAGGGCCGTCAGGGAGATCCGCACGGACGACAGGGTGGCACACGGGCGGGGCGCCCGGCAGGCCGCGGGGCGGGAAACCCCCGGCGACCCCGAGAAAACGGACGCCGCGTGCCGCATATGATCATTAGCACGATGATCAGCACTCATGACGAATCTGTCGTCAACGGGATGTCAGGGCCATTGATGCCGTAAGTATTATCCACGGCGATCGGCGTTTCGGGGGTGCCGAAGGGGGTACGGCCTGCGTCCGATAGGTGCTGAACTCTGTAATTTTCTCACGCCCGGTCACGAGACTGCGTCACCTACTCGAATCCATTGACGTGACCTTGTCAAGGCAGACAGCATGGTCGCTCCGGCCGCAATCGGAAGTTCGGATACCTCCCCGGAGTCATCACCACGATGAGGACCAGTCAGCAGAGTTCGCCGTCGAACGCCACGGCCGCAGGACCCCAGCACGGGCTCGGCTCGGGTCTGGGCGGCTCGGCGGGGCGAAGGCTCCCGGTGCCGCCGCGCGAGCGCAAGCCCGCGCTCGCCGCGCTCGCCGTCCTGCTCATCCTGGGCGGCGCGCTCGTCAGCGCCTACCTGGTGGTGCAGAGCGGGCAGCGCGTCTCGGCGATCGCCGTCGACAAGCCCGTCGCCGCGGGCCAGCTCATCCCCGAGGACGCGCTGAAGTCCGTCGCCGTCAGCGACACCGGCCTGTCCTTCATCAAGTGGAGCGAGCGCATGAAGGTCGCGGGCACCTACGCCGCCGTGCCGCTCGTGCCCGGCACTCTGCTCAACAACCAGATGATCACCCAGGATGCCGACGCCGCCAAGGGCCGCCTCTTCGTGGGTCTCGCGCTCAAACCGAACCAGTACCCCGCCGAGGGCATCTCCCCCGGCGACACGCTGGCGCTGTACACCATGGGCGGCACCGAGAAGTCGCCCAAGGCCGTCGTCCTCACGCCCGACGCCGAGGTCAGGGACGTCGGCTCGGCCGGCGAGGGCCGCGCCGGCTCGGGTGAACTGCTCGTCTCCATCGCGGTCCAGCCCGACCAGGCGCAGGCGATCGCGCTCGCCTCGGCCGCCGGGTCCATCGCGGTCGCGATCGTGCCGCCCGGCACCACGGCGCCGACCGCCCCGACGACTCCCGCGGCGCCCACGAAGCCGCCGAACAAGAACCAGAACCCGAACGGCGGCGGGTGACCGTGGCGCTGATCGCTCTTGCCGCGGACAAGGGGGCACCCGGCGTCACCACGGCGGCGGTGGCCCTCGGCGCGGTGTGGCCGCGGCCCGTCCTGGTCGCCGAGTGCGATCCGGCCGGCGGCGACCTCGTCTACCGGCTGCCCGGCGAGCACGGGATGCTCGACCCCGCGCGCGGGATGCTGTCGCTGGCCACCGCCGCCCGGCGCGGCCTGCGCCCCGACCAGATCGCCCCGCACACCCAGCGGCTGTCCGGCGGCCTCGACGTCCTGGTCGGGGTGTCCAACGCCGAGCAGGCCGCGGGCCTCACCTGGCTGTGGAGCCCGCTCGGCAGGTCCTTCGCGGTGCTGCCCGGCGTCGACGTCCTCGCCGACTGCGGCAGGCTCGCCGCGGGCGGCCCGCTCATCGAGCTGCTGCGCGAGGCGGACCTCACCATCCTGTTCACGCACGCGACGATGGAGCACGTCGCGCACCTGCGCGAGCGGATCGGCCAGCTCGCCGCCGACCTGCCCCGCCAGGGCGGCCGCATCGGCGTCGTCGTGGTGGCCGACCCGCGCGGCTACCGGTCCGCGATCTCGGAGGTGGAGCGGGTGCTGGCCGCGTCGCGGCTGCCCGCGACCGTCGTCGGCGGCCTCGCCTACGATCCCAAGGGCGCGCAGATGCTCCGCGGCCAGTGGGGCGGCAGGCTCGACAAGTCCCTGCTCATCCGCTCCGCGCGTGAGCTGGCCGGCAACCTCGTCGCCCGTCCCGTGCTGGAGCGCGCCGCCACCGAACCCCCGCCGCCGACGGTCACCGCGGCCCCGCCGCCGGAACCGGCGGCCGAACGGGGAAGGGGGCGCTAGATGGACCACGTCCTCGTCAAGCGCCTCCGCCAGGAGGTCGGCGACAGGCTCGCCCAGCAGCGCAGGCTCGACGCCGCCTCCGGCCTCATCCCCATGTCGGCCGAGGACGAGCGGCAGTTCGCCCGCGCCCTCATCGCGCAGGTCCTCGAAGAGCACGCCAGGTCCGAGATCGGCATCGGCCGCCGCCCGCCGAGCCCGGACGAGGAGGAGGACTACGCGGCGGGCATCCACGCCGCCCTGTTCGGCGTCGGCCGGCTCCAGCCGCTGCTGGAGGACGCCGACATCGAGAACATCGACGTCAACGGCTGCGACCGGGTGTTCCTGTCGTACTCCGACGGCCGCGAGGTGATGGGCGAGCCCGTCGCCGACTCCGACGACGAACTCGTCGAGCTGATCCAGATCCTCGCCGCCTACTCGGGCCTGCAGTCCCGCCCGTTCGACTCGGCGAACCCGCAGCTCGACCTGCGGTTGCCGGACGGCTCGCGGCTCTCGGCCGTCATGGACGTCACCCAGCGGCCCGCGCTGTCGATCCGGCGCGCCCGCCTCGGCAAGGTGCTGCTCACCGACCTCGTCGGCAACGGCACCGTCCCGGCCGACGTGGGGCGCTTCTTCCAGGCCGCGGTCGCCGCCCGCAAGAACATCATGATCTCCGGGGCGACCAACGCGGGCAAGACCACGCTGCTGCGCGCGATCGCCAACGAGATCGCCCCGCACGAGCGCCTCATCACGGTGGAGCGCGCGCTGGAGCTCGGCCTCGAGCAGTTCCCCGAACTGCATCCGAACGTCGTGGCCTTCGAGCAGCGGCTGCCGAACTCCGAAGGGCAGGGTGCGATCTCCATGGCGGAGCTCGTGCGCCGCTCGCTGCGCATGAACCCCTCGCGCGTGATCGTCGGCGAGGTCCTCGGCGACGAGATCGTCACCATGCTCAACGCGATGACCCAGGGCAACGACGGCTCCCTGTCGACGATCCACGCGAACTCCTCGATGGAGGTGTTCAACCGCATCTCCACCTACGCGATCCAGTCGGAGGAGCGGCTGCCCATCGAGGCGACCCACATGCTCATCGCGGGCGCCATCGACTTCGTCGTCTTCATCGACAAGCGCAACGACTACCACCGCGGCGGACGGCTGCGCCGGTTCGTCTCCAGCGTCCGGGAGGTCACGGGCTGCGACGGCAGGGTCCTGTCGTCGGAGATCTTCGCCCCCGGAACGGACGGCATGGCCCGCCAGCACGCGCCGATCGCCTGCGCGGACGAGCTCGCCGAGTTCGGCTACGACCAGCGGACGGGGGCCTGGCGGTGATCCTCGGCATCGACGTCCTGTACGCGCTGTTCACCGGCGGGCTGGCCTGCGGCGGCCTGTGCCTGCTGGTGATGGCGGTGCGCGGCACCCCCGTGAAACCCGGCAAGGCGGCGCGCAAGCGCTCGCGCGAGGACCTGCTGAAGGCGCTCGGCACCCGGACGGGCATCGCGATCATCGCCGGGTTCGGCGCGCTCGTCCTCACCCGCTGGGTGGTCGTCGCCGTCGGCATCGGCCTCCTCGTCCTCGGCTGGGACGCCGTCGCGGGCGGCGCCGCCGAGGAGCGCAAGTCCATGGCCCGGCTCGAAGGGCTCGCGAACTGGGCCGAGTCCCTGCGCGACACGATCGCCGGGGCCGTCGGGCTGGAGCAGGCGATCCCGTCGTCGGTGCGGGCCGCCTCGCCCGCGCTCCAGCCGTCGCTGCGCGCCCTCGTCGACCGGATGCACACCCGCGTGCCGCTGCCCGAGGCGCTGCGCCGCTTCGCCGACGACCTCGACGACTCCTCGGCCGACCTCATCATCGCCGCGCTCATCCTGAACGCCCGCCTGCGCGGGCCCGGCCTGCGCGAGATGCTCGGCGCGCTCGCCGCGTCGGCCCGCACCGAACTGGAGATGCGCCGCCGCGTCAACGCCTACCGCGCGATGACCCGGCGCAGCGTCCAGATCGTCGTCGGGTTCTCGGTGGGGTTCGCGCTGCTCGTCTCGGTGTTCAACCCGAGCTACGTCGAGCCCTACAACACGCTGACGGGGCAGCTCGTGCTCGCGTTCGTCGTCGGGCTGTACACGCTCGGGTTCTTCTGGCTGCGCAGGCTCGCCAAGTTCCAGGCGCCCGACCGGCTGCTCGGCTCGGGTGAGGCGGAGCAGGCCGAGACGGGCCGGCCGCTGCGCGGGCGCGCGGCCATGGACGCGGGGGTGGGCCGATGACCGGGGCGCTGCTGGCCGGGGCGCTGGTCGGCGGGGGCCTGTTCCTGCTGCTGCGGGCGATGTTCCCGGCCCGGCGCGGACTGCGGTCCCTGCTGGCCGAGTACGACCAGGTGACCAAGCGCGGCGGCGCGGCCGCCGCGCCCAAGTCGCCCGACGCGCCCCGTCCGTCGCTCACCGAACGGCTGCAGGGCGAGGTCGGCGCCTCCCTGGCCAAGATCATCGACGACCGGGGCTGGGAGCTGCGCTCGACCCGCGCGGACCTGGCGATCCTGAACCGGGACTACCAGACCTACCTCGCGAGCAAGGTCCTGGCCCCGGCCGTCGCGCTGGCGTTCACCCCGCTGTTCGTCGCGTTGTTCTCCCTCACCGGGATCAGCCTGATGATCCCGGTCTGGGGCGGCCTGCTGTTCGCGCTCGCCGCGTTCTTCTTCCCCGACCTCCAGCTCCGCCAGGAGGCCGCGACGGCCCGGGAGGACTTCCGGCACGTCGTCGGCGCGTTCCTCGACCTGGTGTCCATGAACCTCGCCGGCGGACGCGGTGTGCCCGAGGCGCTGATGACCGCGTCGCAGGTCGGTGGGGGCGCGCCCATGCTCGCGATCCGCGAGGCCCTGGCCAACGCCAGGATCGTCGGGCACACTCCGTGGCAGGCGCTCGGCACGCTCGGCGAGCGGATCGCGGTCGCCGAACTCGCCGACCTGGCCGCGGCCCTCGCCCTCGTCGCCGACGACGGTGCGAAGATCCGCCAGTCGCTGTCGGCACGGGCGGCCTCGATGCGCGGTCGGGAGATCTCCGCGCTGGAGGGCCGGGCGGGCCAGAATTCGCAGACCATGCTCATCGCCCAGCTGTCGTTCTGCCTGGGCTTCCTCGTGTTCCTTCTGTATCCCTCGGCCATGCAGGTCATCTCTTTCTAGGAGCGCACAGATGAACCACTTCGAAACCCCCCAGGTCGCTTATCTGCGTACCGACCTCGCCGTGCGCATGGACCGCCTCCGCGACAAGAAGGTGCGCAGCGCCGGAGCCTCGGCCATCGAGTGGGCCATCATCACCGGCCTGCTCGCCGCGATCGCGATCGCCATCGGCATCACGATCCGCACCGCGATCGAGAACGCCGCGGCCAACATCCCCGCCGGGGGCTGACGGGTGCGCGGGAACCGCCTGCGGGAACGCTCCCCGCGCGAGGGATCCGCGCGGAAAAGAAGCGCCAAGGGTGCGACGGCCCTGGAGTGGGCGCTGCTCACGCCGGTGCTCATCCTCGTGATCCTCATCAGCATCCAGTTCGCCATGGTCTACCACGCCAACCACATCGCGCTGTCGGCCGCGCAGGCGGGCTCGCGCGCCGCCCGGGTGATGGGGCCGGACGGCGACTGGCAGGGCGTCGGCGCGGCCGCGGCGACGAACTCGGTGAACCAGCTCGGTCCGAACGTCCTCAACGGGGTCACCGTGACGCCGCTGGGAGATGGGGACTACGACCGCGGCTTCCAGGTGACGGGCACCGCGGTGCAGATCGTGCCGGGGATGACGTTCACGGTCACCAAGCAGGCCGTGGGCGCCGTCGAGTGCTTCCGGCCGGACGTGGGCGAGGCGCAGGTGTGCGAATGAGACGGCGACGCGAACGCGGCAGCATGTCGCTGGAACTCGTGCTGCTGACGCCGGTGCTGATCGTCCTGTTCCTCTTCCTGGTGCTCGTGGGTCGGCTCGTCAACGTGCAGAGCCAGCTCGACGGCGCGGCGCGCGACGGAGCGCGTGCCGCGTCCGTCGCGCGCAACGTCGGGGACGCCCAGGCGTTCGCCGTCCAGGCGGTCAACGACTCCATCGCCGGGACCAGTTTCTGCGCGGGAGGGGCCGCGCAGACCGAGGTGGACACCGCCCTGTTCGCGCCGGGCGGCTCGGTGACCGTCACCGTCACCTGCACCACCGATCTCACCGGGCTCGCGCTGGTCCCGTTCGCGGGCGACCCGGTGCGGACCGGCACGGCGTCGGCTCCCGTCGACACCTACCGGCGGATGGACTGCGGCGGGGAACCGTGCGCGGTGGAGGAATGAGCGAAGGTGTCTGCCATGAAGCGCTGTGAAGGACGCCGCGCGGCTCTGTCGCGCGGTCGGCGGGACCGGGGCACGTTCAGCATGTTCACCGTGCTGTTCACACCGTCGGTCATCCTCTTCGCGGGCCTGCTGCTGGACGGCGGCATGGCGATCCACGCCCGCGAGCGGGCCCTGGACATCGCCGAGCAGGCGGCCCGCGCGGGCGCCGACGAGATCGACGTCGAGACCTTGCGCGAGACTGGTGAGATAGTGCTGGACGCCGGTGCGGCCGGGCAGACCGCGACGGCGTTCGGCGGGCGCTTTCCGGGCGACTACACGGTGGCCTGCGACGCGAACGAGCAGGAGGTCACCTGCGATGTGGCCACCGTGGTGGACCCGGTGTTCCTCGGCCTGGTGCGCCCGGGCGGCTTTGACATCGACGTGACCGCGACGGCGCATCCGGAGGACGGGGCTTAGCAGTGGTAGGAAGACGGCAACCGGCGAAGGCCCGGCGGAGCGCGGGCGATGTGCTGGTCGGACTGCTGTCGCTGGTGGTGCTCGGGGCGCTCGTGGCGGGTGTTCCCTATGCGCTGGTGACGTTCGTGGGTGCGCCGCTGAAGGGTCCGCTGGACCTCACGCTGCTCACCCAGCAACTCGACGTCGACACCGTGCTCGGGTTCGTCACGGTGTTCGTCTGGCTCGCCTGGTTCCAGCTCGTGGTGTGCCTTCTGGTGGAGCTCCAGGCGGGGCTGCGCGGGGTGGGGGTGCCCGCGCGGGTGCCGCTGGCCGGGCCGACCCAGGCCGTGGTGCACAAGCTCGTCGTGGCGGTGCTGCTGCTGTTCACCGCGACGACGGCGATCATGCCGGCGTTCACCGCGGTCCAGACGGAGCCGCACCGGCCCCCGGTCGCCGCGGCCCCGTCCGTGCGCGAGGCCCCGGTCGGCGCCGACGGGGTGCGGCTGATGGCCGCGCAGTCGCCCGACGAGGCGGACGGCACCACCACCAAGATCTACAAGGTGCAGCCGCCGCACGGCCGCCACCACGAGAGCCTGTGGGAGATCGCCGAGAAGTGCCTGGGCGACGGCCGCCGCTACAAGGAGATCTTCGAGCTGAACAAGGGCCACATCCAGCCCGACGGCTCGAAGCTGCGCGAGGCCAGCCTGATCCGGCCCGGCTGGGTGATGGAGATGCCCGCCGACGCCCGCGACACGCTGATCATCCCCAAGACCGAGCTGCGCGACTACTTCCAGCACGGCCACGCCGTCCCCGACCAGGGCTCCCCGGCGCGCCCGGACAAGCCCTCGGTCGCCCCGCAGCAGCAGACCCCGCAGCAGCAGGCCCCGCAGCAGGCGCCGGAGCCCAAGGTCCCGCATCAGCAGAGCCCCCACCAGCAGGCCCCGCATCAGCAGAGTCCCCAGCAGCAGAGTCCCCAGCAGCAGAGCCCCCAGCAGGAGGCGCCGGCCCGGCCGGAGGAGGCGGGCACCGTGCACGGGGAGCCCGGCACGCCCGTCGAGTCGCCGCCCGCGCGGACGGCCGAGGCGCCGTTCCCGTGGCCGGAGGCACTGGCCGGCACGTCGCTGCTGGCGGCCGGGGTGCTGACCGCGCTCGGCCGCAGGCGGCGGGCGCAGGTCCTCGCCCGGGAGTCGGGCAAGGCGATCGTGCGGCCGGAGGGCGCGGAGGCCCGCGTCGAGCAGGCGCTGCGCCTGGGCGCCGACACCGAGGGCATCCGGGTCCTCGACCTCGGGCTGCGCACGCTCTCCCGGGCGCTCGCCGCGCAGGGCCGCTCGCTGCCGACGGTCTACGGGCTGCACCTGGGCGCGGAGTCGATGGACCTGTGGATCGCGCCCGCCGACCCGAACCCGCCCGAGCCGTGGACGGCGCACGACGGCGGCCAGGTGTGGCGGCTGCACACCGCGCGGCTCACCGCGCTGTCGGTCAAGGACCTCGCCGACGTGCTCGCGCCCTACCCCGGCATGATCTCGCTCGGTGTCGGCAGGAACGGCAGGGTGCTGGCCGACCTGGAGGCCGCGAACGGCGTCATCGCCCTCGACGGCCCGCCCGAGCAGCGCAAGGCGGCGCTCGCGGCGATCGCGGTGGAACTGGCCACGAGCACCTGGGCCGACCACATGCGGCTGACCCTCGTCGGGTTCGGCCCGGAGCTCGCCGAGCTCGCGCCCGACCGGATCCGGTGCGTCACGACACTGGCCGAGGCGCTGCCGGAGCTGGAGTCGCAGACCGCCGAGGTGCGCCGGGCGCTGGCGGCGTCCGGGACCGACTCGGTGCTCACCGGCCGCTGCCGCGGCGTGTCGGGCGAGGCGTGGATGCCGCACTACCTGGTGATGGCCGACCAGCCGTCGAAGGCCGACGCCGCCAGGCTGACCGGGCTCGCCCGCACCGCGCAGCGCCTGTCGGCGGGCTACGTCGTCGCGGGCCATGTCGAGGGCGCGACCTGGAGCTGGACGATCGACGAGGAGGGCACGCTCGACGCGGGCGTCCTCGGCTTCCAGGTGGAGGCGCAGCGCATTCCCGAGGCCCAGTACAAGGCGGTCGCCTCGCTCATGCGCACCGCGGGCCGCAAGGACGGCGTCAGCCTCCCGGACCTGACGGTCGAGCACCCGCCCGCGTCCGAGCCGACCGCGGAGATCCGGTTCCTCGGCGGGATCGGGGTGCGCGCCCCTGGCCCGATGCAGGACACCCGACGCGACATCTGCACCGAGGTGCTCGTCTACCTCGCCGCCCATCCCGGCGGCGTCCACCCGACGGTCCTGAGCGGCGCGGTCTGGCCGCGCGGGGTGACCGCCGGGGTCCGGGACGCGACCGTGGCGATGGCCGCGGACTGGCTGGGCCGCGACTCGCGGGGCCGCGCCAACCTCTACACCGACGAGCGGGGAAGGCTCCGGCTCGGCTCGGAGGTCGCGGTGGACCTCCAGCAGTTCCAGTACCTGCTGTGGCGTTCGGCGGCCGAGCCCGCGGCGGAGGCCGCCTACCTGTCGCACGCGCTCGAACTCATCAGGGGGCGGCTGCTCGCGCCGCGTCCGCGCGGCCGCTACTCGTGGCTGGCGGCCGACCCGCTGGAGTACGAGACGACCGCGCGCGTCGTGGACGCCGCGCACCGCCTCGCCGAGATCCGCATGGCCGAGCGGGACCCGCACGCCGCGGTCGGCGCGGCCCGCGCGGGCATGCGCTTCGCCCCCGACGACGAGCTCCTCTGGCGCGACCTCCTGCGCGCGACCGAGGCCACCGGCGATCCGGCCGCCCTGCGCGCCGCCCTCAACGAGATCCGCGGCCGCTCCGACCTCGACCAGCTCCACCCCGAGACCGAGGCCCTCATCGACGAGCTCTCCCCCCGGCTCCACGCCCGCGGCGCCTGACCTCCTGACCTCGGGAGGGGTCAGCGAAGCTGGGCGCCGACGCTGTAGCGGCCGGGTTGGGGGTAGAGGGTGAGCCCGGTGTTGGCGACGGGAGCGGTGCGGGGGTGGGCGCCCAGGCGGGTGAGGCCGCCGGGGGCGCGCAGCCAGAGGGTCCGGCCGTCGGAGGAGACCGCGCAGAGGGTGGTCCGGGCCGGGACGGCGACGCGGCGCTCAAGGGTGCCCGCGGGGCCGACGGCGGTGACGCCGCCGGGGCCCGCCGCGTAGACGACCCGGGCCGACCTGCCCGGCACGAGGCTGGTGACGCCGTGGTCGAGCCGAAGGCGCGAGGTCTCCCGGAGGGCCCTGGCGTCCAGCACGAGCAGGCCGGAGGGCGACGCGCCGTAGAACCGGGCCCCGTCGGGGGAGAGCAGCAGCCGGGTGGGCGCGTCCGAGAGGTCGGACGTGCCGGACATGCCGGTCCGCCAGTCGATGAAGAGCAGGGTGGCGCCGCACGCGGTGACCAGGCGCTCCCCGCTCGCGGTGAAGTCGGCGGCGGCGGTCGGCACGCACGGCATCCGCAGCGCCCGGCGCAGTGCCATCGTGGCCGGGTCGCGGAACTCCAGCCGCCTGCCGGTGAGCAGCAGCGCGGTGCTGCCGTCGGGTGTGAAGACGAGGTCGCGGGCGTCGTCGAGGGGCCGGACGGGGCCGGCCCGCAGCGTGCGCGGGTCCAGCCGCACCAGCGCGTGCGGCCCGAACGCCCACAGCGTCCGCAGATCCCAGGACGGGACGATCCGGACGACGGGCGCGGCGAGCCTGATCCGGCGCACCCGGGCGAGGTCGCGCTGCGCCAGCACGGTGACCGTCCGCCCGTAGGGCAGGAACAGCCGGGCGGGCAGCGATCCGAGGGCCCCGGTCGTCTTGCCGGGACGGGTGGCCGCGTACACGTCGGCGGGCTCGGATCCCTTCACCCCGGCTCCCTTCACCCCGGATACGGGCGGCCCGCCGGGCAGGTAGGGCGCGGCGGCGCCGAGGACGACGAACGCGCCGCCCGGCCGTCCGGCGGGGGCGAGCGGCACCGCGCCGCAGCCGCTCAGCGCGGTCGCGGTGAGCGCGAGGGCCGCCGCCTGGTGAAAGCGCACCGGCCGAGGCTATCGCCGCGGTCACCGCCCGTGTTCGCGGCTTTGCGCTCCCATGGGACGCTCAAGGCCCGTCAGGAGTCCGAGGTTCCCACACCGATGCCGAACTCGCGGTAGATGCGCTCCCAGAAGCCGTCGCGGAGCCAGGTCCGCGCCTCCTGGTAGGGCCGCAGCGACCTGCCGAGGATCTTCTCGGCGTCGATGAGCAGCTCCTTGTCGATGACGGGCGGCAGGATCGGGCCGGGCAGCAGGTCGCGGATGTTGTCGCGGCCCCGCTCGAACACCCACTTCTGCGCGACGTGCTCGCCCACTTCGAGCATGGCCCCCCGGTCGGGGCCGAGCTTGCTCTCCGCCGGCCTGCTCTCCAGCGCCCTGCTCTCCAGCGGTTTGGCCTCGAACTTGCCCTCGAGCTTTCCCTCCAGGGGGCGCCCGGCCGAGCCGACGGCCGCGGCGGCGGTGGACGGCAGCGGCGGCCGCACGGGCGGCGGCGGCGCGACCTTGCCCGCGAACACCTGCGACGGCGACGGCACCGCGGGCCGGCTGGTGGACGCGGCGACGGCGGGCGCGGCGGCCTCCCCGCCGGGGATGACGCCGGCGCGCGCGAAGTAGGGCCGCACGAAGTCGGCGGGCAGCACCTCGACGGTGTCGGACTCCCAGACGAGCCATTCGGCCTGGTTGGAACCGTGGGTGGGCTCCACGCCCCACAGGTGGACGCGAACCCCGTAGCTCTGCGCGGCCTCGACGGCAGGGAGCATGTCCTCGTCCCCGGCGAGCAGGACGGCGTCGGTGATGGCCCGGTGCCGGGCGAGGGATTCGAGGTCGGCGCGCAGTTGGGCGTCGACGCCCTTCTGCTGGCCCTGGGCGTTGAGGTTGCCCAGCCGCAGTTTCACCAGCGGGAGGTTGGCGATGACGCGCTGCTCGACCGTCGGCTGCTTGCGGGGGGCGGCGTCGAACCAGTAGAGCCGCAGCAGTTCGCCGTTGATGCGTTCGTCGGCGTGCGCGGTGAGCGCCTTGATGAGCTTTTCCGCGAAGACCCGGTACTCGCGCCGGGAGGAGGCCTCAAGAAGAAGCGCCCCAGAAGCAGCGTAAAGATAACCCGCATCGACAAAAACGGCATAGCGGGCAGGTTGCGGGAGAAACTCGGAGGCAGCCATGGGAACCCCACCTTAAAGGCACGGAGCCTTTCCGAGGAGCGACTTGCCACCGCCTTTTCGAGTGCGGGCACGGCGGAACCGCAGCCGGGTCCTGCGCGGACCCCGCCCGCGTTCGGTCGGCCGGCGGGGGCGCCCGCACCCTGAGGGGCGGGCCCCCGCGAAGGCTCAGCGCGGCAGCGCGCTCGCCCGCCACGCGCCGGGGCCGGGCCGGACCGGCCCGCGGACCAGGCGCGCCCGGTCCGTCCACACCGACGCGCGCCGCGCGGGCGCCGCGGCGGGGGCCGCCGACCGGGCGGAGACGACCGCGATCAGCGCGGCCACCTCCTCCGGAGTGGCGTCGCCCTTGATGACCTGAAGAAACGGTCGTTCACTCATGAATCGTCCCTTGCGTTCCTCAGGCTGCCGTTACAGCGGGATGTTGCCGTGCTTCTTCGGCGGCAGCGTCTTGCGCTTCTCGCGCAGCGCGCGCAGCGCCTTGATGACGTGGATGCGCGTCTCGGACGGCTTGATGACCGCGTCCACATAACCGCGCTCGGCGGCGATGTAGGGGTTGGCCAGCGTGTCCTCGTACTCGGTGACCAGTTCGGCGCGGCGGCCGTCGGGGTCGTCGGCGGCGGCGAGTTCGCGGCGGTAGAGGATGTTCACCGCGCCCTGCGCGCCCATGACCGCGATCTGCGCGGTCGGCCACGCCAGGTTCACGTCCGCGCCCAGGTGCTTGGAGCCCATGACGTCGTAGGCGCCGCCGTAGGCCTTGCGGGTGATGACCGTGATCAGCGGGACCGTGGCCTCGGCGTAGGCGTACAGCAGCTTCGCGCCGCGGCGGATGATGCCGTTGTATTCCTGGTCGGTGCCGGGCAGGAAGCCGGGCACGTCCACGAAGGTCAGGACGGGCACGTTGAAGGCGTCGCAGGTCCGGATGAACCGGGCGGCCTTCTCGGAGGCGTCGATGTCGAGGCAGCCGGCGAACTGCATCGGCTGGTTGGCCACGATGCCGACGCTGCGGCCGTCGACGCGGGCGTAGCCGACGACGATGTTCGGCGCGAACAGCGGCTGGACCTCAAGGAAGTCCCCATCGTCCACGACCGACTCGATGATCGTCTTCATGTCGTAGGGCTGGTTCGCCGAGTCCGGGATGATCGTGTCGAGCTCATCGACGGCGTCCAGCTCGGCCGCGGGCTCGAACTCCGGCGCCTCGGACATGTTGTTCGAGGGCAGGTAGGACAGCAGCGCCTTGACGTAGTCGATCGCGTCGGTCTCGTCGGAGGCCATGTAGTGCGACACGCCCGACTTGGCGTTGTGCGTGTGCGCGCCGCCCAGCTCCTCGAACGTCACCTCCTCGCCCGTGACCGTCTTGATGACGTCGGGGCCGGTGATGAACATGTGCGAGGTCTGGTCGACCATGACGACGAAGTCGGTGAGCGCGGGGGAGTACACGTGGCCGCCGGCCGTCGCGCCCATGATCAGCGAGATCTGCGGGATGACGCCGCTGGCGTGCACGTTCCGCTTGAAGATCTCGGCGTACAGGCCGAGCGCCACGACGCCCTCCTGGATGCGCGCGCCGCCGCCCTCGTTGATGCCGATGATCGGGCAGCCGGTGTTCAGCGCCATGTCGAGCATCTTGACGATCTTCTCGCCGTAGACCTCGCCCAGGGAGCCGCCGAAGGCCATGACGTCCTGGGAGAACACGCACACCTGACGGCCGTCGACCGTGCCGTAGCCGATGACCACGCCGTCGCTGTAGGGGCGCTTCTTCTCCAGCCCGAACATCGTCGAGCGGTGCCGCGCGAACTCGTCGAACTCCACGAAGGAGCCCTCGTCGAGCAGGGCGTCGATCCGCTCGCGGGCGGTCATCTTGCCCTTAGCGTGCTGCTTCTCCACCGCGGCGGCCGACCCGGCGTGCACGGCTTCGTACCGGCGTCGCTCAAGGTCGGCGATTTTTCCCGCCGTGGTGTGGATGTCGATCTTTTCGACCGGGGGTTCAACCGCTTCCATCGCCATGGGCGAAAGAGTAACCAGTCACTTGTCAAACCCGTTGCACCGGGGTATGCGCCCGGCCCGAACCCCGCTCGGTGCGGCGTCGGGACCCGTTCCGGTGATTCGGGAGAAACCCATTGGTATAGACCAATAGATTCCTCTGTAGGATGCGGAACGTGACCGAGAATCTTGCTTCCCAGATCAGAGTGGACCTGCCCGACGAACTGCGCGCGGACGTCCGGCTGCTGGGCGCCCTGCTCGGCCATGTGCTCGTCGAGTACGGCGGCCAGGGCCTCCTCGACGACGTCGAAAGGCTGCGCCACGCCGTCATCTCCGCCCGGAAGGGTGAGCCCGCCCAGCGGGAGAGGGCGGGTGAGGAGATCGTCTCCTTCGTCGGGGAATGGCCGCTGGAGCGCGCCGAACTCGTCGCCCGCGCCTTCTCCGTCTACTTCCACCTCGCGAACCTCGCCGAAGAGCACCACCGCATCCGCACCCTGCGCGAACGCGACGTCGAGGGCGGCGCGCCGCAGCGCAGCTCCGTCAAGGCAGCCGTCGCCGAACTGGAAGACCCGATCGAGGCCGTCGCGGGCCTGGAGTTCCGCCCGGTGTTCACCGCCCACCCGACCGAGGCGCGCCGCCGCGCCGTCGTCACCTCCCTGACCCGGGTGAGCGGCCTCCTGCACGAGTACAACAGCCCGGCGCGCGGCCACAGCGAGAAGACCGACCTGCGCCGCCGCCTGCGCGAGGAGATCGACCTCCTGTGGCGCACCGCCCAGCGCCGCCACCAGGCGATGGACCCGCTCGACGAGGTCCGCGTCGCCCTCGCCACGTTCGACGAGACGATCTTCCGGGTCGTCCCGTCGATCTACCGCTCGCTCGACATCATCCTCAAGGACCAGGGCCGGGAAGGCGTCGACGAACTCGACACCGCGGGAGCCGAACCGCCCCTCGCGCCCGCCTACGTCCGCTACGGGAGCTGGATCGGCGGCGACCGCGACGGCAACCCCTACGTCACCGCGCAGATCACCCGGCAGGCGCTGAAGATCCAGTCGAAGCACATCCTCATCGCGCTGGAGAACGCCGCCACCCGCATCGGCCGGCAGCTCACCGTCAACCAGAGCACCACGCCCGCGTCGGCCGCCCTGCGCAACGCCATCGCCGCGGCGCGCACCGCCCAGCCCGAGGTCCTCGCCGAACTCGCCGCCCGCTCCCCGGGCGAGCCGCACCGGCAGTACCTGCTGTACGCGGCCGAACGGATCAAGGCCACCCGGGAGCGCAACGCCGACCTCGGCTACCAGGGCCCCGAGCAGCTCCTCGACGACCTCGTCCTCATCCAGGACTCCCTCGCCGAGGTCGGCGCGCCCCGCCAGGCCTACGGCGAGCTCCAGCACCTCATCTGGCAGGTCGAGACGTTCGGCTTCCACCTCGCCGAACTGGAGATCCGCCAGCACTCCGCGGTGCACGAGCGGGCCCTGTCCGAGGTCCGCAAGGGCGGCGCGCTGTCGGCCGAGACCGAAGAGGTCCTCGACACCCTGCGCGTCATGGCCTGGGCGCAGAAGCGGTTCGGCGTGGAGGCCTGCTCCCGCTACATCGTGTCGTTCTCCCGTTCGGCCGCCGACATCGCCGCCGTCTACGAACTCGCCGAGTCCCTCGGCGACGCGGCCCCGACCCTCGACGTCGTCCCGCTCTTCGAGACCGGCGACGACCTCCAGCGCGCCGTGTCCGTGCTCACCGAGGCGATCCGGCTCGTGCCCGTCCAGCGGCGGCTCGGCCAGACCGGGCGGCGGCTGGAGGTCATGCTCGGCTACTCCGACTCGGCCAAGGACATGGGCCCGGCCAGCGCCACCCTGCTCCTGTACGACACGCAGGAGGCCCTCGCCCGCTGGGCGGAGGACAACAACATCACCCTCACCCTCTTCCACGGCCGCGGCGGCTCGCTCGGCCGCGGCGGCGGCCCGGTGAACCGCGCGATCCTCGCCCAGCCGCCCGGCTCCGTCGACGGCAGGTTCAAGGTCACCGAGCAGGGCGAGGTCATCTTCGCCAGGTACGGCCACGCCGACCTCGCCAAGCGGCACGTCGAGCAGGTCACCAACGCGATCCTGCTGGCCTCCACCCCGGAGGTCGAGCGGACCGTCTCCGAGGCCGCCGCCCGGTTCCGGCCGCTGGCCGACCGGATCAGCGACGCCGCCCACAAGGCGTTCCGCGGCCTCGTCGAGACCGAGGGCTTCGCCGAGTGGTTCTCCCGGGTGTCGCCGCTCGCCGAGATCGGCGAGCTGCGCATCGGATCCCGTCCGGCCCGCCGCACCGGCGCCTCGTCCCTGGACGACCTCCGCGCGATCCCGTGGGTCTTCGCCTGGACCCAGACCCGCGTCAACCTCCCGGCCTGGTACGGCCTCGGCTCCGGCCTCGCCGCCGTCGCCGACGACCCCGACCTCCGCGAGGCCTACGCCTCCTGGCCCCTGTTCAACGCGATGATCGACAACGCCGAGATGTCCCTCGCCAAGACCGACCGGGCCATCGCCGTCCGCTACCTGGCCCTGGGCGGCCGGGACGACCTCGCCGAAACCGTCATCTCCGAATACGACCGCACCCTGGAGCTGGTGAAGCGCGTCACCGGCCACCGCCGCCTCCTGGAGAACCGCAAGGTCCTCTCCCGAGCCGTCGAACTCCGCAACCCCTACGTGGACGCCCTCAGCTACCTCCAACTCAGGGCCTTGAAGACCCTCCGCTCCGGCGAAGCCGCTGAAGCCGACCTCACCCGCCTCGAAAACCTCCTCCTCCTCACCGTCAACGGCGTGGCCGCCGGCCTCCAGAACACGGGCTGAGTTCGCCGGCCAGACCTCCGGTCCTAGGGCTGCGGTCTGGCGGTGATCGGGCGCTTTCGCGCCCTGGGCTGCCCCTCGGGTCCTGGGGGGCCTACGGGGCAGCCCAGGGGTGCCCGATCACGTGACCGGCCGCGCCCTCGGCGCTCCCTGGAAACGACCCCGCGCGGGTTGTGCCTGGGGCGTGAGGGCACGTGTCGGGCTGTGGAGCGGGTGGGGCGGGGGCGGGTCAGTTCTGAGGTGAAGGGACGGTGGGGACGGCGGTGGCGGGGTCGTGCCCTGCGGCGACCAGGCGCATGACGAAGCCGGCCACATCCTCCAGTTGGCGGGCATGGTCGAGGCCGCCGAGCACGGCGGGGACGCCGCCGAGGTCGCGGATCAGCTCGGCGGCGAGGTCGAGCGCCTCGGGGTCGTCGCCGCACATCGCCACGGTCCGCTTCGGCTGCCCGGGCGGCGTCGGCGCCAGCCAGCCCGTCCCCGCGAACAGGTGCAGCGCCTTGACCACGCGGCTGCCCACGGCTCGCTCGGCGATGTGCTGGACCGCCGACCCCGTGGTCGGCTTGAGCAGGCCGGAGGCGTAGTCGACCGCGTTGGTGCAGTCGATCACGGCCTTGCCCGCCAATGACCCCGTGTCGGCCTCTGCGAGCGCGAGCACCTGGTCGATCCCCTCCCACGTCACCGCCACGACCACGGCATCGCTCGCCCTGGCCACCCGGGCGGGGGCGACCGCCTCGACTGCGTCGCCGAGCCGCTCGGCGATCGCCTGAGCCTTGTCCTGCGAACGGCCGCCGACCAGGACGCGGTGTCCGCTGCGCGTCCACGCCTCCGCCAGCGCCGAGGCCATTCCGCCGGTGCCCAGAATTCCGATACGCACGTGCTCTCCATTCCTCGAAGGCCTGATGCCCCGCCACGTTAGGAACCCCGGGCCTACCGATCGGTAGGCCCGGATCGGGTAGGAAGGGACGCGTGAACGACGACTGCCCGCCCTTCGCCGCCGACTGCGCGGTGCGCCTGGCCGCCGACCTGATCGCGCACACCTGGGACCCGGTGGTGCTGATGGCGCTGCGCGCGGGCGGACGCCGCAGGATGGACCTTCTGGACGGCATCGCGGGAATCAGCGACAAGGTCCTGACCCAGGCGCTGCACCGTCTGCACGCCAACGGCCTGATCACGCGGATCGCCACACCGGCCGACCGCTCCGTGGCGTATCAGCTGTCCGAGCTGGGCCGCGGCCTCGCCGACGGACCGCTGGCCGCCCTCGGCCAGTGGTCGATCGAGCACGCCGATCAGATCCTCGCCGCCCAGGAGCGCCACGCCCCCCGCATCGGTGACCGGGCGGCGGCCGGTTGATTGCACGAACAAGGGTTCGGGCCTACCGGCGGTCCGGGCGTTCGTCCCGGCGGTAGGCCGTCGGCCCGCACGACACTCGCCCGCCCGATCGGACCGCGCACGGTCATGATCGCGCTCGCCGGTCCGGGGAGGGCGCCGGTCGTGCCGGACGATGCGGTCCGCGTCACTCGATGAGACGTGGCCGACACTGCGCAGCTTCGGCGGGTGAGGTTGGATGGGGCTATGGGTGTCTACTCCGATCTTGACCGGCCGCCGCTCAGCGAGCGGGCGCTGAACCGGGCGTTGGCCCGGGAAGGCTCGTTCTGGCGGGAGATCCGGGTGCTTGAAGAGACCGGGTCGACCAATGCCGACGCGGCGGAGCTGGCGCGGGAGGGCGCGCGTGAGGGCGTCGCGGTGGTGGCGGAGGTACAGAGCGCGGGGCGGGGCAGGCTCGGGCGGGGGTGGGCGGCGCCGCCGCGGTCCGGGCTGATGTTCTCGGTCGTGCTGCGGCCCGGGGCGCGGGTGCCCGCCGCGCGGATCGGGTGGATTCCGCTGCTCACCGGGGTGGCCGTGGCGACGGCCGTGCGGTCGGTGACCGCGCGGGCGCTGGGCGGGGAGACGGGCGAGGCCACCGGCGAGACGCTCGTCGAGGCGGGCCTGAAGTGGCCGAACGACGTGCTGGTCGGCGATCGGAAGCTGGCCGGGATCCTCGCCGAGAAGGCCGATGACGCGGTCGTCGTCGGGGTCGGGCTGAACGTGTCGCTGCGGGCCGAGGAACTGCCCGTGCCGACCGCGACGTCCCTGCTGCTGGAGGACGCCGCCGTCACCGACCGGGAGACCGTGCTGAAGGCGATCCTGCGCGAACTCGCCCTGCGCTTCACCGAGTGGAGGGCCGCCGACGGCGACCCCGACGGCAGCGGCCTGCGCGCCGCCTACCGGGACCTCTGCGTCACCCTGGGCCGCGACATCCGCATCGAGCTGCCCGGCGGGACCGCCGAGACGGGCCGCGCCAAGGACGTCGACGCCGAGGGCAGGCTCGTCGTGGAGACCGCCCAAGGGGACCGCCCGTACAGCGCGGGCGATGTGGTCCACGTCCGGAATCCGAGACCCGCGGGACACTAGTGACCGCCATCACATAGCCTGTTCGTCGCATTGGGGCTGATCAGCCGCGAGATCGGGGAGTGACGGGGAAATGTCCGGGCAAGAGCGGGAGGTGCGGGAGCTCGAAGAGCTCCTGCTCGGCGGTGAACTGAAGTTCACGCGCGAGGACGCCGTCCGTGAGACAGGCGTGCCGGCCGAGTTCACCGAGCGGCTGTGGCGCTCGTTCGGCTTCGCGAGCCCCGGCGACGGCGTCCCGGCCTTCACCGAGGGCGATCTGAACGCGCTGCGGCGGATCAAGGGCCTGCTGGAGCGGGGGAGCCTCGGCGACCGCACGGAGGAGCTGGTCCTCGGGCAGGCCCGCGCGTTCGGCCAGACGATGGCGCGGCTCGCCGAGTGGCAGAGCGGCCTTCTGCGCGGGGCGGGCCTCGACTCGTCGATCCTGAACGAGCAGTTCCTCGGCCATCTCGAACCGCTGCTGCTGCACGCCTGGCGCCGTCAGCTCGCCGCGGCGGGGGCGCGGGCCCTGGCGTCGATGTCGGAGGACGGCGACGAGACGGCCCGGTCGGTCGCGGTCGGGTTCGCCGACATGGTGTCGTTCACCGCGATGAGCAAGGAGCTGAACGAGTTCGAGCTGGGCAGGGTCGTCGAGCGGTTCGAGACGACCGCGGCCGACATCGTCGCCGCCCACGGCGCCCGGTTGATCAAGACACTGGGCGACGAGGTCCTCTATGCGGCGGATTCGGCGGCGACCGGCGTGGAGATCGGCATCGACATCTCCGAGGCGGTCCAGCGCGAGACCGAGGTGCCCGACGTCCGGGTCGGCATGGCCTACGGGCCGGTCCTGCCGCTCATGGGCGACATCTTCGGGACCACGGTGAACCTCGCGTCCCGGCTCACCTCGATCGCGCGGCCGGGCTCGCTCGTCGCCGACGAGGGGCTGGCGAAGGAGCTCCAGGGAGATTCTTCCTATGAATTGGTCCGGATCGTGCGTAGACCGGTGCGTGGCCTGGGGATCATCCAGCCATACGTGGTGCGCAGGTCCACACCGCGATGACAAACTTGAGGACATACGGAGTTTGTTATCCGTTCACCTTCAAGGGGGATGATTCATCATCATGGCTGCGAATCCAGGACAAATCCCTCACGGTGACTATCTTCCCGAAGACAGGTTCCTGGATCGCGAAGAGAGCTGGCTGAGGTTCAACCAGCGCGTCCTGGAACTCGCCGAGGACCCCGACCTCCCGCTGCTGGAACGCGTCAGGTTCCTGTCCATCTTCGCCACCAACCTCGACGAGTTCTTCATGGTCCGTGTCGCGGGCCTCATGCGCCGCATGGCCACCGGCCTCGCCGTGCGCTCGGCCTCGGGCAGGCAGCCCCGCGAGGTCCTGGAGCGCACCGCCGTCGTCGCGCACGAGCTGATGCTGCGGCACGCCGCCCTGTTCCGCGGCGACATCCTGCCCGCCCTCGCCAAGCAGGGCATCGAGATCCTGCGCTGGGACGAGCTTGCGGACACCGAGCGCGAGAACCTGAGCCGGATGTTCCGCGAGCGGATCTACCCGGTGCTCACCCCCCTCGTCGTCGACTCCGCGCACCCGTTCCCCTACATCTCGGGCCTCTCCCTGAACCTCGCCGTGGTCGTCCGCGACCCCGAGACCGAGGCCCGGCTGTTCGCCCGCGTCAAGGTGCCCGAGGTCCTTCCGCGCCTCCTGGAGGCCTCCCCAGACAGGTTCACGCCCCTGGAGGACGTGATCGCGGCGCACCTGACGCAGCTGTTCAACGGGATGGAGATCGTCGAGCGGCACGCCTTCCGCGTCACCCGCAACCAGGACCTCGAAGTCGACGAGGACATCACCGAGGACCTCCTGCAGGCCCTGGAGAAGGAGCTCCTGCGGCGCCGCTTCGGCCCGCCCGTCCGGCTGGAGGTGGAGGAGAACATCTCCGCCGAGGTCCTTGACCTGCTCACCGAGGAGCTCGGCGTCAGCGAACGGCAGGTCTACCGGGTCCCCGGCCCGCTCGACCTCGGCGGCCTCAGTGTCATCGCCGATCTGGACCGCTCCGAGCTGAAGTACCCGACGTTCGTGCCGTCCAAGGCGGCGCTGCCCAGCGAGGGCACCATCTTCTCCGCGCTGCGCGAGCGCGACGTGATCGTGCACCACCCCTACGACTCCTTCACCACGAGCGTCCAGCGGCTCATCGAGGAGGCCGCCGACGACCCCCGGGTCCTGGCGATCAAGCAGACCCTCTACCGGACGTCCGGCGACTCGCCCATCGTCGACGCGCTCATCAGCGCCGCCGACCAGGGCAAGCAGGTCGTGGTCATCGTGGAGATCAAGGCGAGGTTCGACGAGTCGGCGAACATCGAGTGGGCGCGCAAGCTGGAGCAGGCCGGCTGCCACGTCGTCTACGGCTTCGTCGGCCTGAAGACGCACTGCAAGCTCGCCCTGGTCGTCCGGCAGGAGCCCGACGGGAGCCTGCGCCGGTACTGCCACATCGGCACGGGCAACTACCACCCGAAGACCGCGCGGCTGTATGAGGACCTCGGCCTGCTCACCGCCGACCCGGAGGTCGCCGAGGACGTCACCGAGCTGTTCAACCACCTGACCGGCTACTCGCGCAAGGTCAGCTACCGCCAGCTCCTCGTCGCGCCGAACACGCTGCGCAGCGGGCTCGTCCTGCGGATCGAGCGGGAGATCGGGCACCACCGGGCGGGCCGTCCTGCGCACATCAGGTTCAAGTGCAACAGCGTGGTGGACGAGGTGGTGATCGACGCGCTCTACCGGGCGTCCCAGGCGGGTGTGCCGGTGGACGTGTGGGTGCGCGGCATCTGCGCGCTGCGCCCCGGCGTGCCGGGCCTTTCGGACAACATCCGGGTGCACAGCGTCCTCGGCCGCTTCCTGGAGCACTCGCGCGTCTTCGCCTTCGAGTGCGGCGGCAACCCCGAGCTGTGGTTCGGCAGCGCCGACCTCATGCACCGCAACCTCGACCGCCGCGTCGAGGCGATGGTCCGCGTCAACGACCCAGGCCACCGCGACGAGCTGATCCGCTTCCTCGCCAAGGGCATGGACGACGGCACCGCGTCCTGGCGGCTGGAAGGAAACGGAGACTGGACCCGGTACAAGGGCGCCCCCGACAACCCGGCCACCGACATCCAGACCAGCCTCATGCGGAGCAGGCGCTGGAGGACCGTGGATGGCGGCTGACCCGGCCGTCCGGACGGCGTCGGCGGTCCGCGCGGCGGGCGCGGTGCTGTGGCGGGAGGACCGCGGAGGCCTGGAGGTCGCCCTGGTCCACCGCCCCCGGTACGACGACTGGAGCTTCCCCAAGGGCAAGGCCAAGCAGCACGAGCACCTCCTGCGGACCGCCGTCCGGGAGGTCGCCGAGGAGACGGGAGTGACGGCCCGGCTCGGCGCGCCCCTCGCCTCGGCCCACTACACGGTGAACGGCCGCGCCAAACGGGTCGACTACTGGGCCGCGGAGGTGGCCGCCGAAGCCGTCTTCAGGCCGGACCACGAGGTGGACGAGCTGCTGTGGGCGCCCGTCCCCGTCGCGTTCGGGCTGCTCACCCACGAGCACGACGCGTCCCTGCTGCGCGAGTTCGTCTCCCGCCCCCGGCACACCCGTCCCGTCATCGTGCTGCGGCACGCCTGGGCGGGCGAGAAGCGCTTCTGGCACGGCAGCGACCTTTTGCGCCCCCTGGACGCCCGGGGCCGCTGGGAGTCCACCGCCCTCACCACCATGCTGGCCGCCTACGCCCCCGGCCGCATCGTCTCCTCGGGCGCGGCCCGCTGCGTCGAGACGGTCCTGGACTACGCCGCCGCGCGCGCCCTGCCCGTCACCACCGAGCCGGCCTTCACCGTGCACGCCGCGAGCTGCGCCGACCCGGCCGAGCGCTTCGCCGCCCTCGTCGCCGACAGCCCCGACGGCCTCCTGCTGTGCGCCCACGGCGAGACCCTCCCCGCCCTGATCGGCGCGCTCCCGGGGGTGCGGCCGGAGCCCGCCACGCTGCGCAAGTCGGCCTTCTGGGTGTTCCACATGGACGCCGCCCACTCCCCGCAGGCGACCGAACACCACACCCCGCACCTGCCCTGACCGGTGGCGCTTCGCGTGTCCGCTCGTCGAAGGGCAGGTCCCGAGTCCACGGTGCCCCTCCGCAGGAGCCGCATGACGCTTCCGGCCGCACCGCGGCCGGTGAGCCGGACGAGAAGCCCAAGACGGCGCGCCCGGTGGTCGTCGGCGACGGGGGAGGCGGGCTCGCCCGTGCGCGGAACCGGTGCACCGTGGGATTCCGGCTCGGCGGGAGTGCTGCGCACGCGGGATTCCGGCCGAGCTGGCACGGTGGCCGCCGACGCGACGGGCCGACCGCCCGCAGCCGCCCGAGGCGGAGCGCCGACCCTGGGGCGGCTCCGCAGCAGCGTCCACAGCGCGTGTCCGAGCCGGTCGAGGGTCTCCCCGGTGGCCCACGCATCACGCCCGTCGACGTGGACGAGCGCCTGCCACACGCCGGTGGCCTTGCCCCACCAGATGCTCACGGCCTCGGGGAACGACCGGCGCAGATCGGCGACGGTGACGGATCGCTCCAGATTAGGGAGACTGCTTCGATTGCCGCGGCTTCGGTCTCGATCGTGGCGGAGCTGAGGAACCGCGAGCTCCGGTGACGCGTCGAGGTCGGTAAACCATTGGCCGAAGTGGCCGAGGCCAGCATATCCGTTCTCGAAGGACAGTATCGCGGTCGGCATGTGGCGATCGGTCCTGTCGGCCTTGAGTCATGTGAACCGGAGTCGGTCCGCCCCTTCGATCCGGGCGATCACCTCTTGACCGGGCATGAGCACCAGTTCTTGTCTTCGTTTCGATGGTGTAGGCACCGGAACTCCACTCATCGGAAGAAGGAGGAGAACGTTTACCTGCGGAGCCAGGTGGCGAGCGGAGGTGTGCGGCGCAATTCCGTGATCGGATTCGGACCGAGGCCGCGATGTTTTCGGACGTGCGAAAGGCGGGCCGTGCCGCCGCGGCACCGCTGGTGAAGGCGGCCTGCCTGACCGCCTATACCGCGGGTGGCATTGTCGCGTTTCTCGTGTTGGTCTCGGCGGTGAGCGTCAAGGTTGCACGGGAAGGCCCTGGTCAACATACTGTTTGACCAGGGCCTAGATGTTGCGGACGAGGGATCTGAAGATCGTCCGCGGATCAGCAGCTGGGGCAGGGGTCTCCGGTGCACTGGCTGGAAATGGTGTTGCAGCAGAAGGTGCCGGTCGAGGTCTGGGACTTGATGTAACCGCCCGTGCAGTCCACGATGTACTTGTAATACACCTTTCGCGGCCACGCTCCGTTGCAGTAGCCGTTCCACTCCCAGCCGTACTCCGTGCAGTTGCCAGTCGCCTCGGCGTGCGACTTGGGCACGACCGCTGCCAAGAGACTGTCGGCCCATTTGGTGATGATACGCATTAGCTTCCCTTCGCTAAGCCATCTACCCCGATATAGATCAACATCCTGGATTCGTTACACTGAAGCGTCAATGTGATACACGTCACATAGAGAATTCTGCCAAGTCATCTATTTCCGAGTGATCTGCAGGAGTCACCCGCATCGCGATCGCCGGCGACAAACGACTCTTGACGATGCGCCAACCGCTCTGGGAGTATCGCGCGGTACTCGACGTTACCGGGTCTATGGATGGGGTTCCGCTGATACAGGAGCAGATAGGCTTATGCAAGTAGCGTTTGTCGACTGGGTCCGCGGCCTCCTCCTCGCCATTCTCGCTGTTGCGATTATCGGCAAAGTCGGTGGTGGCACGGAGTTCGCCTCGTCATTGCATCGAATGAAGCTTGTCTCTCAACGTTTGGCTGGGCCCGTAGCGGTGTCGATCGCAGTCACTGAGGCCGCCATATGTCTCATGGCTCTCGTCCCGCATCGAGGTGTCCTGGTGCTGGACATGCTCCTCGCGGCAGCATGCTTCGGGGCGTTTTCGGTCGGCCTATTGCTCGTGTTCCGGAGAAAGAACAGCACGCCGTGTCGCTGCTTCGGAGCCTCCGACAAGCCTGTGTCCCTTCTTCATGTGAACCGAAACCTGGCGTTGACGCTGATCTCGATTGCCGGAGCGTTGACGGTGTCGCAGCTCAACCAAGAAGTTCACTTCGTCAACAACTGGGTTGCGCTCGGCGCAGGGGTCTTCTCGGGCATCGTGGTCACACGGCTCGACGACATCATAGATCTGTTCAGCTGAATCTTCTTCTCAGTAGCCAGAGAAAGCGAGACTACTCATGGAAATTGTAGGTGGCGTACTCGCGCTGACCGTGGTGGCGGTATGTCTGAATCTCCTGCTGACGTTCGGAGTCATCAGAAGGCTCCGAGAGCACACTACGACTATAGATGGCCTAACGCTGAAGAATGTTCCGATTCCGTCAGATGAAATAAGGGAGGGTGAGAAAGTGGGAAGCTTCACCGCCCTCGCCGCAGATGGAACGACGGTGACTCACGATTATTTCGATGGAGAGGTGACTGTCGGGTTCTTCAGCCCGGATTGCAGTTCATGCAAGGACAAGGTCAATGATTTTGTGGATTACGCAGAGCGAGCCGGCTCGGACAATCCGCCGAGAATCCTGGCGGTTGTCATCGAAGGCAGAGAATCCTCTGTAGAATTCGTGGAGAAGATGTCGTCGGTAGGCACGGTCGTTATTGAGAAGCAATCGGGACCGATCAGCGCTGCTTTCAGAGTGGACTCGACGCCGACTTGGTTCAGGGCGACCCCGGATGCCGAAGGTCAGCTCACCGTCACGGAGATCCGCCCTGAGTTCAGGTCCCTCACGTAGCCGGATTCTCTCCGATCTTAGGCGGTCGTGAAGTGCGCCAGATAATTTCGGCATTCTCGCTTCTACTCAGGTCCTCACCTTACAAACTAGCCATCTACTTCTTCTGCACGGTTATCGCGGGAGTATTCCCGATAATTTCGGCATGGCTGACCAAGCTGATCTTCGATCGCCTTGCCTCTGGCCAGGGAGGAACGTCGGTACTCCTCCTTGGGGCAGCACTAGGATTTGTCGGGCTGATCGCTGCGATAATCCCGCTCGTCGGGGCGCATTTCTCGAATGATTTGGGTCGCGATGCTGGACTGCGGGCCTCCGACGAACTATTCGAGTCAATTAACAAGTTCATCGGACTGTTGCGATTCGAGAGTCCCGAGTTCCTCAACCAACTGAGGCTGGCACAGCAGGCGGCCAATAGCGCTCCGCTTCAGATCGTCATCTCGCTCTTGGGGGTCATCCGGGTAGTGATCACAGCGGTCGGCTTCATCGCCATACTGGCCCCGATCAGTTGGTGGATGACTCTGATTGTCATTCTTAGCGGGCTGCCAATGCTGGTCTCGGAGCTCCTGATGTCTCGTCGGCGGATCAATCTGTACTGGAAGATCGGTCCCACTGAGCGTCGAGAGGCCTTCTACAGCGAACTTCTCGCCAGGGTCGAATCGGCAAAGGAAGTTCGCCTGTTCGGTCTCGGTGGGTTCTTTCGCGAGAGAATGAGCGCAGAAAGAAGAGCCGCCAATCGGGAGACGCGTGCAGTAGACGTTTCTGAGTTCGGCATCCAGGCCGGCCTTTCCCTGATCACCTCTGCTCTTTGGGTCGTGGGCCTGATATGGGCGATAGGCGCTGCCAGGGACGGCTCGATCTCGATCGGCGATGTGACGCTCTTTGTATCGGCGGTGGCCAGCGTTCAGGGGGCGCTCCTCGGGCTGGTCGGCGATATTGGAATTTGCCATCATTCATTGCTTCTGTTCGACCAGTACCTGGCAGTACGTAACGCAAAGCCGGATCTACCTCTGGCGGCCACCCCGAAGAAGCTGGGTGCGCTGCATGACAAGATCGAATTTCGAGATGTTTGGTTTCGCTACTCAGAGGAGCATCCCTGGGTTCTCCAGGGAGTGAACCTGACCATCGACCATGGCGAGACTGTTGCATTGGTGGGTCTCAACGGCGCAGGAAAGTCGACGCTGGTCAGCATGCTCTGTCGCTTCTACGATCCTTCGAAGGGATCGATTCTATGGGATGGGACAGACATTCGCGACGCCGATGTCGATGAGCTGAGGAGCCGGGTCGGAGCGGTATTTCAGGACTACATGGAGTACGATCTCACGGCCTACGAGAACATCGCTCTGGGCGATCTCAATCATTTCGAGAATTCCGATCGGGTCGGCACCGCAGCAGAAAAATCCGGGATCAGCCAAAAGATCCAATCCCTCCCCCGCGGCTACGACACCCTACTGACACGGATGTTCCTCGATGAAACAGAGAGCGAACATTCCGAAAGAGGTGTGATCCTTTCTGGGGGGCAATGGCAGCGGATGGCTCTTGCGAGGTCGTTCATGCGGACAGACAGGGACCTGATGATCCTTGACGAACCCTCCTCGGGCCTCGATGCTCAGGCTGAGCACGAGATCCATAGTTCTCTCCGGGAGATGCGAGATCGACAGACCAGCCTCCTGATCTCGCATCGCCTCAGCACAATCAGAGATGCCGACAAAATCGTGGTTCTCGCAGCCGGCTTGGTTATCGAGAGCGGAACACACCGGAGCCTCATGTTGAAGAGCGGAGAGTATGCCAGGCTCTTCAAACTCCAGGCCTCAGGGTACGAGATGGATAGCGACGAGATTTCCGCATGAAGCTCAGGTCGACTCGTTATGAGAAGATCATCAAGGTATGCGGATGCATCGGGATCTCAGGTTTGGCCGTCAAATACATTTCGAGTCTCATCTCGAAAAGATTCGTCATCATCAATATTATCGGTGACAGCATGTCGCCATCGTTCTGCGACGGCGACATGGTGCTCTTCAGGCGCTGCGGCGACTTTGGCCTGGGTGACGTAGTCATCGTGCATCATCCCGGAAACACTCGGGACGAAACGGCGTCGAATGATTCGCTCCGCATCAAGGAAAGCGAACCGTTGATCGTGAAAAGGGTGGCCGGAATAGGGAAACGGGTGGACGGTGCGCCGGCGACTCGCGGCCACACAGATGAGATTCCGCCCGGAAAGGTGATATTGCTCGGCGATAACGCCGATGGAAGCATCGATTCAAGACATTACGGTCCTTTCCGGGCCAGCGACATCGCTGGTGTCGCCTTGTACAAGCTCTCGATCGGTCGATCGAACCGGACAGACCTGCCTCCAGGTCCTCGCGGCTGACCGAGGTGACCAGCCCGATCCGCTCCAGATACGCGGCGAGCTCGGCCGGGCTGCAGGTCGAAAACGCCGTGACGCCACCGGAGGCCGGGCTGATACGGGGCTCCCGCGCCTGCCCGCCTAGATCAAATAGCCCGGCGACGTTCGGAGGCGTGCCACTAGCTGAGGACGGGCAGGACCGTCGCCTGGGCGGTGGCGTAGGCGTCCTCGATCCCGGCGAGGGCGGCTTCGGCCTCGCAGCGTTCGCGGCCGTAGAGGGCGCCCAGGACGAAGGCCTGGTCGAGGGAGTCGGGGGTGGCGGAGGTGGGGCGGCGCTCGCGCAGGAACTCCTGGGCCAGGACGCCGTCCTGGAAGCGGCCCAGGACCTCCTGGAGCGCCTTGGCGGCCTTGGAGACGGTCTTGGCGTCCTTGCCGAGCGCCTCCCTGGCCGCGTCCGCCGTGTACCGGGCACGCTTGGCCTTCTTGCGCACCTCGTGCCGGGCCTCGTCGGCGAGTTCGGGGGTCTCGGCGGCCGCGATGCCCGCGTGCGCCCGCTGGACGCCGCGCCAGGCCCGGCGCATCAGCCGGGGCAGCTCCGACTCCGCCGGGCGCACCGCGCGCGGCGTGAACGGCGGGGCCGTCAGCAGGTGGTCGAGGGAGTTCAGCAGGGCGAAGTACCGCTCGCCGGACAGCGCGGTGCGGATCGTGTCGTAGCCGGCCTGCTCGCGTTCCTTCAGCTCGGCGAGCCAGCCCGGCTCGGCGTCCGGCGCGGCCGGCAGCTCGGCGATGCGGGAGGAGAACCGCTCGTGCAGCACCTCGGCGTCGCGGACCTCGGCCAGCACCTCGGCGAGCCAGCGCAGCTCCGGCTGGAGCGGATCGGTCAGCTCGCGGTCGAGCAGCGGCCGGGAACTGGCCAGCACGCTGCGCAGCCGCCGCGACGCGACCCGCATCTTGTGCACCGCGTCGAACTCCTCAAGGCGCACCTTGGGGTCGTAGGCGAGGAGTTCGTCGACCTGGGAGGTGATGTGCCGCATGACGGCGTCGCCTGCCCTGTCGCCGTCCCACGTGGGCGGCTTGGTGATCGCCGGGGCGAGCAGCCTGCCGAGTTTGGAGGAACTGGCCGAGCGCCGCGCGCCCGCCTTGAGCAGCTGCTTGCCGACGTCGCCGAGGAGCTTCGCCGATCCGGAGACGAGTTCGATCTCGATCTCCCGCCACGCCGACGATCCGGGCGCCCCCGCGACGGTGCCGGTGACGTGGTCGTCGGCCAGTTCGGCGAGCACCTCGCCGGAGGAGGAGTGCAGATCGCGGGTGGTGCGGACCGTGGTGAGGGTCGCGACGGGCTTCAGCTCGCCGCCGCGCGCGTAGGCGGTGACGAGGGAGGCGAGCTCCTCGGGGAGGTCGTCCTGCAAGGGGGCCCGGAACTCGCGCTTGGCGTCGGGCCCCGCCGGCAGTTTCAGGTGCCAGCCCGCGTCATGGCCGCCGGTGCGGCGGCGGAGGGTGACCTTGCGGGCGGCGAGCCGCAGCTCGTCGGTGTCGTAGTAGACGGCTTCCAGCTCGTGGACCTCGGGCGGGCCCGCGGTGACGGGACCGCCGAGCTCCGGCAGCACGAAATCGGCCTCGGCGTCGAACTTGAGCTCGATCTCCAGGTGCTGCGCCATGCCCGGCACCCCTTCCTTCGGCCGTCCGCGTGAATCTTCAGGATGTCACGCGGACATAACGTTCGGGAAGGGCGCGCCGACCGGTGCAGTCGCTGCGGCTCAGTGGCCGTTGTCGTCGGTGAAACGCTGGATGTAGAGCGGTTCGCCGAGCTTGTTGAGCAGCTCCAGCTCGGTCTCCAGGTAGTCGACGTGGCCTTCTTCGTCCTCGAGGATGTGCTCGAAGATCCGGGCGGAGGTCACATCACCCTTGGCGCGCATCGTCTCGATGCCGCCGCGCAGCCGGACGATCGCCTCCATCTCGACGGTGAGGTCGGCTTCCAGCTGCTCCTTGATCGTCTGGCCGATCCGGAGCGGGTTGAGCTTCTGGTAGTTCGGGAGCGCTTCGAGGAAGAGCAGCCGGTCGGTGAGGACCTCGGCGTGCTTCATCTCGTCGATCGACTCGTCCCTGGTGTGCTTGGCCAGGTACTTCAGGCCCCAGTTCTCCTGCATCTTGGCGTGCAGGAAGTACTGGTTGATGGCCGTGAGTTCCGCGGTGAGCTGCTCGTTCAGCAGTGCGATGACTTCCTTGTCGCCTTCCATGGGGACATCCAAGCATGAAGTCAGCACAGCACAAAGTGCCCGATCGCGTGTCTGCGAGCGGGCTCAAGGCTCATCGCGGCCTTGCCGGGGGTCAGGCTGCCGGGTTCCTCACCTCCCTGACGGGCCGTCCGAACCGCCGCTGAGCAGCGGGGACGCCGGGGAGCTCGGGCCGGGGGGCGGGCTCGGCGGAAGCCGGGGCCCGGGTGTGCCGACCGGCGTGCTCGGCCGCGATGGGCGCCTCCGCCTCCGGGACCGCGTGCAGGGTCGCGGGGCCGCCGGTGATCGCGTCCATCAGCTCGTTCGCGGTCTTCCACTCGCTGAGCATCGCGGTGATGCGCTTGGTGCAGGTGCCGCATCCCGGCTTCATGCCGCAGCCGTCCTTGACCTGCCGGGTGCTCTGCGCGCCGGAGGCGAGGCACGTGTGAACGGCATCCTCGGTCACCGCGTTGCAGACGCACACGTACATGGGGCTGGTTCCTTCGGCCGGGGTGGGCAGGGGGCCCGGAAGGCCCGCCTCGGGGGCTGTGGCCCCTCGGTGGTCCAACCGGTTAGGTTAGGCACCCCTAAGTTACCCCAGATGGGGTCCGCCTGACCAGTCCGGGGCAAGGAGAAATTTCCGGAGTCCGCCGCTCCGCGCCTGCTCAGGGCCTCGCCCTGTCCTGTCACCGGCCTGTTCGAGGGTGCTCGCACGAGGGGCCGGGGGGCCGTCAGCGCCTGTAGGTAAGGCGTTCGCGTACTTGCGCGAGGGCCTCGTCGGCGTCGTCGTAGGCGCGCGAGATCAGCACCCACAGGGCCAGTGCGACGAGGGACGCAGAGACGAACGGGAGTGCGAGGTCCGACGGGTGGCGGGTCCACCGGCCGCTGACCGGCTCGCTCGTCACGGGGAGGCCGACACTCTGCGTGACGATCCAGGCGATGACCGTCAGCACCCCGTTGACGAGCGCGTACCACCAGATCCGGGCCCGCCGCTCGGCCATGAAGCCGACCACGCCGGCGAAGTCGATCACGCAGCTCAGCAGCAGGAAGACTCCGACATATCCCCCGAGGTGAAAGCCTTCGGGGAGGGTGAGGAAGTGGATGCCGGCGGTGAGGAAGAACAGTCCGGCTCCGGAGCCGCGAGCGATGTCGGGTGACGGCCGCACCATCCGCGACATGGCCGGTTGCCTCCGCAATTGAGCTGACTTGTCGTACTTGAGTTTGTACTATGAGTAGTAAACCGCAGGTCAAGCCTGTGTCCCATGCCAGGAAACGTTCATGAACGGTCCTACGATCGGTCCATGACCTCAGTACTGCTCGCCGAGGACGACACGTCCATCTCCGAGCCTCTCGCCCGTGCGTTGCGCCGCGAGGGCTACAGCGTCGAAGTGAGTCCCGACGGCCCCCAGGCCCTGGAACGGGCTCTGGGCGGGGGCGTCGACCTCATCGTGCTCGACCTCGGCCTGCCCGAGCTGGACGGCCTGGAGGTGGCCCGCCGCGTCCGCTCCGAAGGCCACGGGGTGCCCATCCTGATCCTCACCGCCCGCGCGGACGAGGTCGACACCGTCGTCGGCCTCGACGCCGGCGCCGACGACTACGTCACCAAGCCGTTCCGGCTCGCCGAACTGCTCGCCCGTGTTCGCGCCCTGCTGCGCCGCGGCAGCACCGAGACACCGATAGTGCAGGGCGTGCGCATCGACGCCGAGTCCCGCCGCGCCTGGATGGGCGAGAACGAGCTCCAGCTCACCACCAAGGAGTTCGATCTCCTGCGCGTGCTGGTGCGCGACGCGGGCAAGGTCGTCACCCGCGAGCAGATCATGCGCGAGGTCTGGGACACCAACTGGTGGGGCTCCACCAAGACGCTCGACATGCACATCTCCTGGCTGCGCCGCAAACTGGGAGACGACGCCGCGAGCCCCCGGTACATCACCACGGTCCGCGGGGTCGGCTTCCGGTTCGAGCGGGGGGACTGACGACGCACGGTCGGAGGCACCCGGCGGACCTGTCCGCCGCGGCGCGGCCCGGCCGGGGGAGGAAGCGATGAGGCGCCGGATCCTGCTGTCGACGCTCGGCGTGGCGGTGACGGCGATCCTGTTGCTCGGGATCCCGCTGGCCTGGGTCGTCAGCAAACTGATCTACGACGACGCCAAGCAGAGCCTGACCATCACCGCGGCGGGACTGATCAAGGAGGTCGAGGTCCCGCTCGGCAAAGGTGAACGGCCGGATCCCGGGCAGATAGCCCGGGCCTATCCGAGGCTGTACATCGAGATCAGGCTGCCCGACGGCTCCACCGAGACGGCGGGCAAGGCGCTCCCGGGCGAGACGATGAGCGCCACGAGCATGACCGACGACATCACCGTCACCGTCCACCGTTCGTACGCCGAGGTCAGGGACGAGGTGCTGCGCCAGCTCCTGCTGATAGCCAGCCTCATCCTGCTGGGCGTCGCGATCGCGACGGTGATGGCGATCCTGCTGGCCAGACGGCTGACCCTGCCGCTGGTCGATCTCGTGGAGACCGCGGAAAGGCTCGGCACCGGCAACGCGCGGCCGCGCCGCCGCAGGTACGGCATTCCCGAGGTGGACACCGTCGCCGAGGTGCTGGACAACAGCGCCGTCCGCATCGCGGACCTCCTGGCGTCGAGCCGCGAGTTCGCCTCGGACGCCAGCCACCAGCTCCGCACGCCGCTCACCGCGCTGACGATGCGGCTGGAGGAGATGGTCGAGGCCGCCGACTACCCGGACGTCGTCCGCGAGGAGGGCCAGGCGGCCCTGGCGCAGGCCGAGCGCCTGGTCGCGGTGGTCGAGCAGCTCCTCGCCCGCGCCAAGCACGACAGGACGGGCCAGGCCGTGCCGACGGCCATCGATCTCGTGATCGAGCAGCAGACCGAGGAGTGGCGGCCGATCTTCGCCCGCGAGGGCAGGGCGATCCACCTGGAGGGGGACGCCGACCTCGTGTCCGTGGTGACGCCGAGCTGCCTGTCGCAGATCCTCGCGACGCTGCTGGACAACTCCCTCATGCACGGCTCGGGAACCGTCACCCTCACCACCCGGCTGACGCGTCAGAACGTCGTCGTGGAAGTGGGCGACGAGGGGCCGGGGGTGGCGCCGGAACTCGCCAAGAAGATCTTCGAGCGGAGCGTCAGCGGGGCCGGGGGCACCGGGCTCGGGCTCTACCTCGCGAGGTCGCTGGCCGCGGTCGACGGCGGCAGGCTGGAACTCGTCCAGGCCCGCCCCGCCGTCTTCGCGTTCTTCATGCGGCGGCGGGAGGAGGCCCGCCTGGCGCACGAGAGGGTCGTCAGCGGCCCGGTCTGACCGGGGCCGCGTACCCCAGGGGAGCCCCAGAAGGCTCCTGGACGGGCTGCGCGGCCAAGTCGGCGGCGGGTACCACGACCGCCGTCTCCGGGGCCGGGGTGAAGACCCAGCGCCGGTAGGACCAGAACCGGAAGATCGTCGCCGCCCCCGTGCCGAGGATCATGGCCACGTTGTCGGCGATCTTGCCGTTGAAACCGAGCCCGTAGTGGCTCGCCACGATGAACAGCTGCGTGATCACCAGGCCGACGCCGTTCAGCCCGAAGAACAGCAGGTACTCGCGGCGCAGCCCGCTGCGCTCGCGGTGCTGGAACGTCCAGTGCCGGTTCGCGAAGTACGAGAACGTCGTCGCGATCACCGTCGCGACCGTGATCGACGTGACCGGGCCGATCTCCAGATGCCGCAGCAGGTTGAACAGCAGCGTCGTGATGACGAACGCGATCGCGCCGACGCTGCCGAACTTGGCGAACTCGCGTGCGATGGCGCGCAGCCACCCCCGCAACGTTCCGGTGATCCCGCGGATGCTCACGAACTGTCAATCCTTCCGGTGCGGAGCCCGCCCCCCGTCGTCCGGGGAGGGACCGGTCAGAGGCTGTCGCGCAGCTTCGCGCCCTTCGCCTTCGCCTGACCGTAGAGATCCTGCTGGAACTCCAGCATCTTTGTCTGGAGTTCGGCGTCGCCGGTGGACAGTATCCGAACCGCCAGCAGTCCCGCATTCCGTGCGGCGCCCACGGCGACGGTCGCGACGGGCACGCCCGCGGGCATCTGGACGATCGACAGGAGCGAGTCCATGCCGTCCAGGTACTTGAGCGGGACCGGCACGCCGATCACCGGGAGCGGGGTCACGCTGGCGAGCATGCCCGGCAGGTGGGCCGCGCCGCCCGCCCCGGCGATGATCACCTTGATGCCCCGGGCGGCCGCCTCGGTGCCGTACTCGATCATGTCGAGCGGCATCCGGTGCGCCGAGACGACATCGGCCTCGAACGGCACCCCGAACTCCGTCAGGGCGTCGGCCGCGGCCTTCATCACGGGCCAGTCCGAGTCGCTGCCCATGACCACCCCGACCAGGGGCTGTACCGCCGCCTCTGTGGCTCGGTCCGTCACGCCCTACTTCCTCTCTTCCGGATAGACGAGTCCCGGGTCGCGCAGGTACAGGGCCGCATGTTCGGCCCTTGCCCGCAACCGGGGAAGATCATCCCCCGAGACGTTGACATGTCCGATCTTTCGGCCGGGGCGGACGCCCTTGCCGTAGAAGTGGATCTTCATGCCGGGGTCGTGCGCCATGACGTGCTCGTAGCGCTCGAAGATGTCCGGGTCCTCGCCGCCGAGGAGGTTGCCCATGACCGTCCAGGGGGCGTTGCCGTCGGTGTCGCCCAGGGGAAGGTCGAGGACGGCGCGCAGGTGCTGCTCGAACTGGGTGGTGACCGAGCCGTCGGTGGTCCAGTGGCCCGAGTTGTGCGGGCGCATGGCGAGCTCGTTGACGACCACGCCGGTCTCGGTCTCGAACAGCTCGACCGCGAGCAGGCCCGTGACGCCGAGTTCCTCGGCGATCCCGAGCGCGAGCTTCTGGGCGAAGGCCGCGGTCTCCTCGTCGAGGCCCTCGGCGGGCGCGACGACCTCGACGCAGATCCCGTCCTCCTGAACGGTCTCCACGACCGGGTAGGCGGCGCCCTGGCCGTGCGGGGAGCGCGCGACGAGCGCGGCGAGCTCCCGGCGGAAGGCGACCTTCTCCTCGACCATGAGCGGAGTGCCGCCGGCGATCGCTCCGTCGACCACCGGGGCTGCCTCTTCGGCGGAGCGCACGATCCACACGCCCTTGCCGTCGTAGCCGCCGCGTGTGGCCTTCAGCACGGCCGGCCAGCCGTGCTTTTCGCCGAACGCCGTGACATCGTCGGTCGAATGGACCGCCGCGTACGCGGGGCAGGGCGCGCCGAGCGCGGACAGCCTCTCGCGCATGACCAGCTTGTCCTGGGCGTGCAGCAGCGCGGCCGAGCCCGGTCGGCAGACGACGCCCGCGGCCTCCAGCGCCTGGATGTGCTCGCCGGGCACGTGCTCGTGGTCCCACGTGACCACGTCGCACCCCTCGGCGAAGGCCATGAGATCCTCCAGGGACGTGTGGGACCCGATCCGGACGTCGGCGCACACCTGTGCCGCCGACTCCTCCGGGTCTCCCGCGAGCACCCGCAACCGCACACCCAGCGCGATCGCGGCCTGCTGCGTCATCCGGGCGAGCTGACCGCCGCCCACCATCCCGACAACCGGCATCTGACCTGGACTTCTCACACCGAGCAGCTTAGTGGGGCGAACCTATGATGTTTGACGGCGGTCCGACGATCATCGGACATAGGGGACTCGGCGGAGGGGCCGGGGAGAACACCCTCCCGTCCCTGCTGGGGGCGGTCGAGGCGGGCCTAGGCTGGGTCGAGATCGACGTGCAGCGGACGGGCGACGACAGGCTCGTGCTCGCGCATGATCCCGTGGGGGAGGACGGCTCGTTCCACGTCGACGGCCTGGCGGGCGAGCGGCTGACCTTGGAGGAGGTCTTCGCGGCCCTGCCCCCAGAGGTGGGGGTGGACGTGGACGTCAAGACCATCCTGGAAGACGCCCTGGACCCGCGCACGGCGCCGCTTCTGAAGGAGATCCTCAAGGAGGAGGCTCGGCGGCGGCCCCTGGTCGTCACGAGCTTCGACCCGTCAGTGCTGCTCGCTCTCGACGGGACGGGCATCCCGCGGGGGCTCCTCACCTGGCTGTGGTTCCCCATCGGGCACGCGATCGCGTCGGCGTCAGGGCTGGGGTTGGAGGCCGTCGCCCTGCACACCGCGTCTTGCGACCCGACCCCTAAGGCCCGGCCTTTCGCCGAGTGCGTGGACGTCGCCCACAAGGCCGGCCTGGAGGTCGTCGTGTGGACCCCCAAGCCGGACGCCCTTGAGGGCTACCTGAGCGCGGACGCCCTCGTCGTCGACGACGTCCCGGGCACCCTGCGCGCGCTAGGCCGCTGAGCGTTAGCGGGGGGCGTTGGTGAAGGCGCGGAGGTTTCCGTCGAAGTCCTCGCCGGTGACCAGGACGTGGTCGGTTCCGGGGAGCGGGTCCACGTCCCACCGATGGTCGACGGCCACGGGCGGGGCCACCTGGGTGAGCGCGCCACCGGTGAGGGAGAACAGGCCCATGGAGCCGTCATGCTGGTCGATCTGCTGGGGAAGCCAGAACCCGCCTCGGCCGTCCTCGGCGACGGGGACGCCGTCGGCCTGCACGGTCGTCCACGCCGAGCCCGTCCAGTGCAGGAGCGTCGTGGGGGAGCCCTGGACGTACTTGGCGAGGATCCACGGGCCGTCCACGTCGGCGGTGGCGTAGGGGGTCGACTGCCAGGCGGGGTAGACGAGGTCGCGTCCGTAGCCGGCCGGGTAGGGGACCGTCGTCCACGCCGCGCCGTCCCACAGCGCCAGGCCGGTGTCGGTCGCGGTCCAGCCGGTGGCCGGGCCGGTCGGGTGGAAGGTGTGACCGCCCGTCCCGGCGGGCAGCGCGAGCGGCGTCCATGCGGCGCCGTCCCAGTGCCGGACCCAGGTGTCGCGCGCCGCGTCGACGCCGGACGCCCACGCCTCGCCCGAGTCGTAGGACTCGATGGCCCCGATGTGCGAACCGAGGTCGTACCCGGTCCAGCCGGGGCCGTCGACGAAACGGTAGGCCATGCCGCGCTCGGTCATCCACAGGCCGCCGGAGTCCGCGGACAGGTGCCGGAGGCCGCCCTCCGCGCTGGTGGAGGTCGGGCCGTCCAGCTGGACGAACTGCGTGCCGGTCCAGCGGCCGATGTAGGCGTAGTGCCGCCTGCCGCTGAGTGGACCTGTGCCGTCGATGATCGTGCCGAGGGCCCACACCTGCCCGTGGCTCACCTCGATCTCGTTGAGGGTGCCCTCCTCGGGAATGCCTTCCGGCTGGTGGCTCTTCCAGCCGCGCCCGGTCCACTGCTGGAGGACCGGCCGGGGCGCACGCTGCCAGAGGAGGATGGGCGGCAGCGGCGGGTCCCACGGCCCGACCTGGACCGTCAGCAGCCCCTGGTACCCGACCGCCCACGCCTCCGCGGGCCCGACCGCCTCGACGTCGAGGAACGACCTCGACGGCGCCGTGAACACCGGCGCCTGGTTCCGCCACACGTCGTCGGCCGAGGCCGTCCCCGGCACCCCCGCCAACCCGATTCCCACGACCACCGCCGCAATTCCGCGCGCGACCCACATGAGCACTCTCCTCTCGTCAGCGGAGAGGCCACCGAACCGGCCGAGGCGGAGCCGACCCGCCTCATCCGCGTCTCCCACTCTCAAATCCCGCGGGCCCCGAGGTCTTGTCCCTTCCTGACAATTCTCGGAGAACAATTCTTCCCCCACTGGACCATCCCGCCCGTTTCGTAAATTGACATTCCGCGCTTAATTGTCCAACCACCCTGCTGAAGCCCCCCGCCCCGGAAACGACGAAGGCCCGCCCCTCCCGATTCCGAGAGAGACGGGCCCGCGTCCGTAACGCGGTCGCCGCTGACGCAGCCCCGCCCGCCAACCGCATGAACGCCCGCCTGCTCAACCCGAGCACGGGCCCCTCCGGGTCCTTGAATTGTGGATGGGCCATGTCCCGTAGATAAAGCAGCTGCTCTCGCATTACTTGAGGGCCGCCGATCGGGCGACGGAGGGCCGGCTCGTCGATCACCGCGGACTCCGCGACGCGCTGACGGCCCTCCTCACCGCGATGCCCGAGCCGTTCGGCGGAGCCTCCTGACCCGGAAGGGGGCCGCCCCCTATTCGGCGGGAAAGAGCAGTTCGGGTTCCTTCAGGATGTCGCGCCCCAGCACCGCCAGGTACACCTCGTCGACGCTGCCGTAGGACGCGTCGACGAGGTCCAGCCCGAGCCGGGCTACCGCCGCCTCGACCGAAGCCCGGTCAGGCCCCTCCACCTCAAGGAATGTGGGCAGGCCGGGCCACGTGTCGAAGTCGTAGGCCACCCCGTCGAGCACCCATTCCTCCCGGTAGTTCTCCTGATACCTCTCCGCCCTGAACCCCATCGCCTCAAGCAGCCCTCGGGTCTCCCCGAACCCCGAGACGACGATCTCCGCCTCCAGGATCTTCTCGATCCCCTCCCCGGCGGCGCTCACCTCCTTGTACGTGAGCGTGACCTTCTCCCCCTGGTCCCGCAGCCGCAGCCAACCGCCCTTGGCCGCGATCTCGTCGTTCTCGAACACGATCCGCCGCATCAGCGTCCGCCCCATGGTCCGGGCCGCGCCCCACTCCCGCAGCCGCCCGATGACGGCCTCGGGGTCGATGTCGCGGAAACGCGCCTCGTATTCGGTCCGCACAGTGGGCTCGCTCTCGTCCGAAGGTCCTCGAAGGCATCCATTGAACGCGAAAGGGGTCCTCTCCGTGGTGGAGAGGACCCCTTTGAGGCGCGGCCGGTGCTACTTGAGGAGCTGGCGGGCCATGACCATGCGCTGGATCTGGTTGGTGCCCTCGTAGATCTGGGTGATCTTGGCGTCGCGCATCATCCGCTCCACCGGGAAGTCCGAGGTGTAGCCGTAGCCGCCGAGGAGCTGCACCGCGTCGGTCGTCACGTCCATGGCGACGTCGGAGGCCAGGCACTTGCAGGCCGACGACACGAAGGTGAGGTCGGGGATCTTCTCGCCGTGCATGGCGCGCTCGGACTTGATCGCCGCGTGGTAGGTGAGCTGGCGGGCCGCCTCCAGCTTCATCGCCATGTCGGCGATCATGAACTGGAGGCCCTGGAACTCGGCGATGGGCTTGCCGAACTGCTTGCGCTCCTTGACGTACCCGATCGCGTAGTCCAGGGCGCCCTGGGCGATCCCGAGGGCCTGCGCGGCGATGGTGATGCGGGTGTGGTCGAGGGTCGCCAGGGCGGTCTTGAAGCCGGTGCCCTCCGCGCCGATCATCCGGTCGGCCGGGATCCGCACATCCTCCAAGATCACCTGACGAGTGGGTGAACCTTTGATGCCGAGTTTCTTCTCCTTCGGCCCGAAGGACACGCCCGGGTCGGACTTCTCGACGATGAAGGCGGAGATCCCACGCGCCCCGGCGGACGGATCCGTCACGGCCATGACCGTGTAGTACTCCGAAACGCCCGCGTTGGTGATCCACATCTTGGCGCCGTTGAGCACATAGTGCGCACCGTCGCGCACGGCGCGCGTGCGCATGCCCGCCGCGTCGGACCCGGCCTCGGCCTCCGACAGCGCGTACGAGAACATCGCTTCGCCCCGGGCCACGGGAGCCAGGTAACGTTTCTTCAGTTCTTCGGATCCGGACAGAAGCACGGGCACTGTGCCGAGCTTGTTGACGGCGGGAATGAGCGAGGACGAGCCGCACGCGCGCGCGACCTCCTCGATCACGATCACCGTCGCGAGCGCGTCCGCCCCGTTGCCTCCGTAGGCTTCGGGGATGTGGACGGCCTGGAGGTCGTTCTCCCGAAGGGCGTCGAACGCCTCCTGGGGGAAACGTGCCTGCTCGTCGACCTCCGCCGCGAACGGGGCGATCTTGGCGTCGGCGAGTTCGCGCACGGTCCGCCTGAGGAGCTCGTGCTCTTCGGAGGGTGCGTAGGCCGGGAAATCGCTGCTCATGGGGCCATGCTACCCGTCGGTAGAATTCTTAAGGAGAAAGATCGGTGGCTCTGAAGCTCACGGTCATCGGTGCCGGGTATCTCGGTGCCACGCACGCCGCGTGCATGGCCGAGCTGGGTTACGAGGTGCTGGCGCTCGACGTCCTGCCGGACCGGGTGGATCGGCTCGCGGCGGGGGACCTCCCGTTCTTCGAGCCGGGCCTGCCGGAGGTGCTCCAGCGGAACCTGGAGAACGGACGCCTCAGGTTCACCACGAGTTATGCGGAGATCGCCGAGTTCGGCGACGTGCACTTCGTCTGCGTGGGCACACCGCAGAAGGCCGGCGAGTACGCGGCCGACACCTCCTACCTCGACGCCGCGATCACCGCGCTCGCCCCCCTGCTGACCCGCGACTGCCTCGTCGTAGGCAAGTCGACGGTCCCCGTGGGCACCGCCGACAGGCTCGCCGCGATGCTCTCCGAGCTGTCCCCGGCGACCGGAGCCGAGATGGCGTGGAATCCCGAGTTCCTGCGCGAGGGCTTCGCCGTCCAGGACACCCTGCACCCGGACAGGCTCGTCGTGGGCGTCCGGTCGGCGCGGGCCGAGGAACTGCTGCGCGAGGTCTACACCCACCAGATCGCCGAGGGCATCCCGTTCCTCACCATGGACTTCCCGACGGCCGAGCTCGTCAAGGTCTCGGCGAACGCCTTCCTCGCCACCAAGATCTCCTTCATCAACGCGATGGCCGAGGTCTGCGAGGCCACCGGCGCCGACGTGACCATGCTGTCCAGGGCCCTGTCGCACGACGACCGGATCGGCGCCAAGTTCCTCGGCCCCGGCCTCGGCTTCGGCGGCGGCTGCCTGCCCAAGGACATCCGCGCGTTCATGGCCCGCGCCGACGAGCTCGGCGTCGACCAGGCGCTGTCGTTCCTGCGCGAGGTCGACGCGATCAACATCCGCCGCCGCGTCCGGATGGTCGACCTCGCCCGCGGGCTGCTGAACGGATCGTTCCAGGGCAAGAAGGTCTGCGTCCTCGGCGCCGCGTTCAAGCCGAACTCCGACGACGTCCGCGACTCGCCCGCCCTCGACGTCGCCGCAGTGATCAGCGAGCAGGGCGCCGCGGTCACCGTGTACGACCCCGAGGCGCTCGACAACGCCCGCAAGGTCCAGCCGACCCTCGACTTCGGCACCTCGGCCCTGGAGGCCGCCCAGGACAGCGACATCGTCCTGCTGCTCACCGAGTGGCGCGAGTTCCGCGACCTCGACCCCGAGGTCCTCGGCTCCCACGTCGCCGCCCGCAACGTCGTCGACGGCCGCAACGCACTCGACCCCGAGGTCTGGCGCGCCGCGGGCTGGACCTACAAGGCCCTGGGCCGCCCGTAAGGGCCACGGAACGAGAAAGGACCGGGCGCCCTGCGGCGCCCGGTCCTCGTGTCGGAAGGGGGGGTCAGTCCTTGGTGATGCCCAGGCCGGGCGGGCTGGTGAGGAAGCCGAGGCCCCACGAGATGTGCATCGTGGCGTAGACGAACGGCAGGAGCAGTTTCGCCTTCAGCGGCAGGCCCTGGGAAGTCAGGACGGTGCCGCCGACGGGGATGGCCAGGAAGTAGCCGACCGGGAGGATCCAGCCCGCCCAGAACCCGAACAGCCCGGCGATCGTCCCGGCGATGATCCCGAGGACGGCCAGCGGCGGCGCGAGGTAGCGCAGGTTGAGCGTGCCCTGGTGCTCGCGGCCGACGACCCGCCGCCACCGCCCCGTGTAGAAGAACTGGGTGGCCAGCGTCTTCAGGTTGGGCCGGGGGCGGTAGGTGACGCGCATCTCGGGCGTGAACCAGATCTTGCCGCCGGACTGGCGGATCCGATGGTTCATCTCCCAGTCCTGGGCGCGGACGAACGTCTCGTCGTACCCGCCGACCCGTTCCAGCGCGCTGCGCCGGAACGTCCCGAGGTAGACGGTCTCGACCTCGCCGGCCTCACCGCCGGTGTGGAACCTGGCGTTGCCCACCCCGAATTTGGAGGTCATCGCGCGGGCGACGGCCTTCTCGAAGGCGGTGACGCCCTGGGCGTCCATGAGGCCGCCGACGTTGTCGGCGCCTTGGGAGTCCATGGTCTGGACCGCGATGCGGACGTAGTTCGCGGGGAGCAGCGAGTGCCCGTCGACCCGGACGATGATCGAGTACTGGGACGCCTTGATCGCGATGTTCAGCCCGTTGGGGGTGCGCCCCGTCGGGTTGCGGGTGACCACGATCCGGGGATCGGTCTGCGCCAGGGACGCGGCGATCCTGTCGGTCTTGTCCCGGGACGGGCCGAGCGCGAGGACCAGCTCCAGCTCCCCGGGATAGTCCTGGGCCATGATGTGGCGCACGGCGTCCGCGAGGTGGCGTTCCTCATTGAGCACCGGCATGACGACGGACACGGCGGGCCACGTCGTGCGCGGCTCGCCGTCAGCGTGGAGAGGCAGATTCATGACGGCGCCACGGTAACGTATCCAGCCATGTTCATTGGCCACGAAAGGGCGGTCCCACCGTTCTTCGGGCCGAAGGCGGCGCCTTAACGGACGCGTGTGAAGGGGGCTTCGCATGGCCGAGGACGACCCGATCGAGCAGTACTTCCGACCGCGCCCAGCAGGCGCGGAGGGCCCCGGGGGCCCGGTCGCCGACGACAGCGGAAGCTGGGACGCGGTCGCGGTGGACGACGACCGAGCCCAGAAGGTCTCGGTCGCGCCTCCCCGCTCCGGAGGCCGCCGCGCCCGCGGCGCGGTCTCGGCGCGCGCCGCGGTGCGCCGCCGTCGCCTCGTGGCGATCACCGCCGCGGCCTCGGCCCTGGTGCTGGTCGGATCCGGCGCCGGATGGGCGTTCCAGGAGTACTTCAAGGGCAAGGTCCAGACCCTCGACATCGACGTGGCGGGAGACGGCGCCCCGCACGGCGCCATGAACATCCTGCTCGCCGGGGTCGACAAGCGCGACGGCATGAGCGCCAAGGACATCAAGCGCCTCCACCTGGGCAAGGAGGCGGGCGCCCGCTCCGACACGATGATGGTGGTGCACGTCTCGGAGGACCACGACGAGGTCACCATCGTCAGCCTCCCGCGCGACACCCTCGTCACCATCCCCGCGCACAAGGACGCCCGGGGGGAGCGGGTCGGCGCGGCGCAGGGCAAGCTCACCTGGGCGTACGCCTTCGGCGGCCCGCAGCTGATGAAGGACACCATCGAGGACGCCACGGGCATCCGCATGGACCACGTCGTCGAGGTGGACTTCGCCGGGTTCCTCAAGGTCGTCGACGCGGTCGGCGGCGTCCAGATCTGCACCCCGCAGGCCATCGACGACAAGGCCAGCGGCCTCAAGCTCACCGCGGGCACCCACCACGTCGACGGCGCGACGGCGCTGGCGTTCGCCCGGGCCCGGCACGGCCTCGGCGAGGACATCGGCCGGATGCAGCGCCAGCAGGAGTTCCTGTCGTCGCTGATGAGCGCGGTCATCGGGAAGCTGAAGGACCCGACGCGCAGCGCCGCCGTGCTCGGCGCGCTCCTGGAGTCGGTGAAGGTCGACCCGGGCCTGAAGAAGAACCTCGACTCCTACGCCGACCAGTTCAAGGACGTCTCCCTCGGCGACGTCCGCTTCGCCAAGGTCCCGATCGACGACCCGGCCGGCACCGCGCAGCTCGGCGGCATCGCCCAGTCGGTCGTCGTCTGGGACGACTCGGCGGCCTCGCGCATGTTCCAGCGGATCGACGACGACCTGCCGCCCGTCGAGGCCGCGCCGGCCCCGACGTCCACCGCCAAGCCCCTGACGGTCGCGCCGGAGGACATCAGCGTGATCGTCCGCAACGGAGTCGGCACCGAGGGCCTGGCCCGCAACGCCACGGACGGCCTGCTCAAGGCGGGCTTCAAGAAGGCGTCGTGGGTGATCGGCGTGGTGCAGCGCAAGGACACGAAGTCCACGGTGATCCGGTACGGGCCGGCCCGCGCCGACTCGGCCCGGACCCTCGCCGCCTCGATGCCGTCCGCCAAGCTCCAGAAGGTCGACGCGCTCGGCACCGGGATCGAGATCGTCGTCGGCTCGGCCTGGGCCAAGCCGAAGAAGGTCGAGATCCCCGGCGCCGACGCCGAGAAGGTCGAGACCCGCACCGCCTCGGACAACCTCTGCAAGAGCTGACGGCCGGGTCCTTCGAGTGCCCGGCCGTCAGGCCCGTGTGCGCGCCTGACGGCTCAGGCGTTCCGGCCTGAGCGGTACTCGGCGGCGAGGTGTTCGGCCACGACGAGGTCCAGCGGGGTCGTCACCTTGAGCAGGGCCTCGTCGCCCTCGACCACGGTGATCGGGACGTCGGGCAGGTAGCGGTGCACGACGCCGCAGTCGTCGGTGGCGACGAAGGCGGGGTCGGCCAGCGCCAGCTCGTACGCGCGGCGCAGGGTGCCGAGCCGGAAGCCCTGGGGGGTCTGGAACCGGGCGAGCGACGCGCGCGGCGGCATGTCGGCCACCCGCCCGTCCGCGACCGAGACGACGGTGTCGGTGACGGGCAGCGCCACCGCGACGGACTCGTGCGTCTCCAGGGCGGCGAGGCACCTGCCGATCACGTCGTGCCCGACGAAGGCGCGGGCCGCGTCGTGGAAGAGGACCCGGGTGTCATCCGGCGCCCCGGCGAGGATCTCCATCGCCTTGAGCGTCGAGGCGGTCCGGGTCTCGCCCCCCTCGACCACGCGGATCCCGTGCGGCGCGCACAGCTCCTCGGCGGCCTCGAGATGCCCGCTCGCCATGACGACGATCACTTCATCGAGGCCTTTGCAAGAGGCGAACGTCTCGATCGGATAGGCCAGGAGAGGACGGCCGCCGACCCGGATGAGCTGCTTCGGGATGCCCGCGCCCACCCGCTGCCCGATTCCGCCCGCCAGGATGACACCTGCTGTTTTCACCTGGTACTCCTCCGTTTCTGTCCCGTTCACCCACTAGGCTGGGGGCTTTCCGGACTACCTGCCGTGTGTTGGAGGCTGCGGGTGACGTTCGTGGTGCTGGCCACCGAGCCGGGCGACCCGACAGCCGAGCTGGACTTCTCAGCCGGAACAACCGTGCTCGACCGGCTGCTGGGGCAGCTGGCGGCACTCAAGGTAGCGGACGTGCGTGTCATCGCACGGCCGCGGGCCGCTGAGGTGCTGCGCAAGAACGCCCCAGAGCCCGGCGGGCCCCAGATCATCGAGTCCGCGGACGTCGCGAGCGACCTGCTGGAGATCGGCAGGCTGGCCCGTGCGAAGGGCGAGATGGTCCTCGCGCACGGCGATCTCGTGGTGAGCGGCGAGCTCCTCGACCGCCTCTTGCGGGACAGGACCACCACGGCCGTCACGGCCAAGCAGGTGGTCACCGGGACCCGACCGGCCGTCCGGATCGCCGGGCGCCGCGTCGTCTCCGCGGGCTCCCGCCACCACCAGGTCACCGACCCGACCGGGACGTTCCGCGGCCTGCTCAAGGTCGTGGAGAGCCAGGCGCTGGCCGACGTGTGCGAGCGGCTGACGATGCTCGTCGACATGCTGCCCGAGGTCGAGCCCGTCAGGATCCTCGGCCGGGATCGCGCGAAGAGCCTCGACGTCTTCGTCGACAACACCGCGCGGGACGAACTCGACAAGTCGGTCCGCCAGCACCGGGGCCTGGGCACCACCGCCCCTGCCGAGCCCGACACCCTCGCGCTCGTCCTGGTCGGCCTGGTGCGCTCCGGCGTCCGGGTCACCGCCCGCAACGTCGACGTCCTGGTCTGCGAGCGGGTCCTCGACCCCGCGCAGGCCGAGGCGGCCCGCGCAGCCGTCGAGGCGGTCGACGAGGACAAGGTCCGGCTCGACGCGGCGGTGAAGGGCGACGACGGCTGGTTCACCACCTACTTCGTCTCCACCTACTCACGCTTCATCGCGCGCTGGGCGGCCCGCAGAGGGCTCACCCCCAACGCCGTCACGTGCATCTCCATGGGCACCGCGGCCATCGCCGCCCTGTGGTTCGCCGACGGCTCCCGGCTCGGCCTGGTCCTCGGCGCGATCCTGCTGTACTTCGCGTTCGTCTTCGACTGCGTGGACGGGCAGGTCGCCCGCTACACGAGGCAGTACTCCACCCTCGGGGCCTGGCTCGACGCCACCTTCGACCGCGGCAAGGAGTACCTCGCCTACGCGGGCCTGGCCGTCGGCTACGGCGCGACCCACGGCGGCGACGTCTGGGGCCTGGCCTGCGCGGTGATCATCCTGCAGACCTGCCGGCACATGGTCGACTTCAGCTTCGCGGTGCACAAGGGCTCGGTGCCGCCCGCGCCGATCCGCGAACTGCCCCTCGACGTCCCCGACGACAGCCTGCTCGACCCGGCCCCCGCGTCGCGGCACGCCGCCCCCCGCAAGGGCCTCGGCATGCTCGCGGTCCGCGTCTCGGCCGCGCTGGAGAACATCCCCGGCGCCCGCTGGGGCAAGAAGATCATCATCCTGCCGATCGGCGAGCGCTTCGCCCTGATCGCCCTGACGGCGGCCTTCTTCGACGCCAAGGTGACCTTCCTGGCCCTGCTCGCCTGGGGCGGCCTCGCCGCGGCCTACACCCTGTCCGGACGGATCCTGAGGTCCCTCGCATGACCGCCGCCACCACCGACGCCGCCGAGCTGCGAGCCCACAAGCGCGCCGCCGAACTCCGCGCCTACCGCGACGACGGGCCCATCGCCCGCGCGCTCGGCCAACTCGCCCGCGGCCAGCTCCCGCCGCTCGCGCCCGTGCTGGTCGCCGCGGTCCTCACGGTCGTCTCGCTCGCGCTCGGCGCCGGCATCGGCGAACTGCCCGCGCTGCTCGCGCCGGTCTCGCTGCTGCTGCTGGCCGGCCCGTCCTCCACGCACCCGCACGGCGGCCGCCTCGACTGGCTCGTACCCCCCCTGATCAGGGCCATCGAGTATGGTTACCTCGCCGTCCTGGGGTTCGCCCTGGACGTGCCGGAGCCGCTGGTCTACACGCTGCTCGCGGTGCTCGTCTACCACCACTACGACACCGTCTACCGGACCAGGCAGAACCTGTGGCCGCCCGAATGGGTGTTCCAGGCCGGCCTCGGCTGGGACGGCCGGATGCTGATCGCCGCGCTCGCCGCGGTGTTCGACGTCACCACCCCCGTCTACGCCGCGCTGGCGCTCTACCTGGGCGTCCTGTTCGGCTGGGAATCCGTGCGCACCTGGGTCGAGACCGACAAACGGACCGGCAAGGGCGCAGAAATCGATTTGGAAGAGGAGGCCGGCGCATGATCGGCATGATTCTGGCGGCGGGCGCGGGGCGTCGGCTCCGCCCCTACACCGACACCCTGCCGAAGGCGCTGGTGCCCGTCGACGGCGACACCACGATCATGGACATCTCGCTGAAGAACCTCAGCGAGGTCGGCCTGACCGAGATCGTCATCGTGGTCGGCTACTGCGCGAACGCCGTCGAGGAGCGCAAGGCGGGGCTGGAAGCCAAGTACGGCGTCACGATCACCCTCGTGCACAACGACAAGGCCGAGGAGTGGAACAACGCCTACTCCATGTGGCTGGCCCGCGAGCACTTCGCCAAGGGCGTCCTCATGGTCAACGGCGACACCGTCCACCCCGTCTCGGTCGAGAAGACCCTGCTCGCCGCGCGCGACGCGGGCCGCAGCCCCGGCATCCTGCTGGCCGTCGACGACGTCAAGAAGCTCGCCGACGAGGAGATGAAGGTCATCCTCTCTCCCGAAGGCACCCTGGAGCGGATCACCAAGCTCATGGACCCGGCCGAAGCCGCCGGCGAGTACATCGGCGCGACCCTCCTGGAGCCCGAGGTCGCCGAAGCCCTCGCCGACTCCCTCAGGGCCACCTTCGAGAAGGACCCCGACCTCTACTACGAGGACGGCTACCAGGAGTTCGTGAACCGCGGCAACGCCATCGCCGTCGCCCCCATCGGCGACGTGTCCTGGGTCGAAGTGGACAACCACGAGGACCTCGCCAAGGCGCGGGAGATCGCATGCCGCTACTGACGCGGATGCTGACCGCGCCGCTGTCTATCGACGTGCGGCGCGGTGCGATCGCGTCCCTCGGCGAACTGCTCGCCGACCGGCGGATAGCCACCGAGGGCCGCGTCGCGGTCGCCGTCGGCCCCGGCCAGGGCGACGTCATCTCCGCGGACATCCGGCCGTCGCTCGCCGACTGCGAGGTCTTCCGGGTGCCCGGCGGAACCGTCGACGCCGCCGTCCAGCTCGGCAGCCAGCTCCGCGGCGGCACCTACGAGGCGGTCGTGGCGATCGGCGGCGGCAAGACCATCGACGCCACCAAGTACGCCGCGACCCTCGCCGGGATCCCCATGGTCTCCGTCGCGACGAACCTCTCCCACGATGGGATCTGCTCGCCCGTCGCCTCCCTGGAGCACGAGAAGGGCAAGGGGTCCTTCGGCGTCGTCATGCCGATCGCGATGATCGTCGACCTCGACTACGTGCGGGCCGCCCCCGAGCAGCTCGTCCGCTCCGGCGTCGGCGACGTGGTCAGCAACCTGTCCGCGGTCGCCGACTGGGAGCTGGCGCACGCCGAGACGGGCGAGCCCATCGACAGGCTCGCCCTGACCGTCGCCAGGACCGCCGCGGAGGCGCTCATCTACCAGCCCGCCTCGATCGAGTCCGACGCGTTCCTCACCGTCCTCGCCGAAGGCCTCGTCCTGTCCGGCATGGCGATGTCGTTCGCCGGATCGTCCCAGCCGGCCTCCGGCGGCGACCACGAGATCCTGCACGCGATCGACCGGCTCTTCCCCGGCACCGGCAACCACGGCGAACTCGCCGGCGTCGGCGCCCTCTTCTGCCACTTCCTGCGGCGCGAGTACCTCGGCGAGGACCCCTCCCGCGCCCAGATCGTCGCGGACTGCCTCGCCCGGCACCTGCTCCCGCTCACCGCCAAGGACGTCGGGCTGACGGCCGAGCAGTTCGCCAAGGCCGTCGCGTTCGCCCCCTCCACCCGGCCGGGCAGGTACACCGTCCTGGAGTACCTGAACCTCCCCGAGGGCGAGATCCTCGCGGCCGTGCACAAGTACTTTCAGGAGTTCGGAAGCTGACATGCCAGCCAGGAGCTACACCCTCAGGGAGATTCGCGAGAAGGGCCAGCCCCCCGGCCTGAAGGAGCGCCGCAACGAGGAGCACTGGGCGGGGCGGCTGTACGCGCGCTCGGTCTCCCCGTACCTGACGTGGCTGCTCCTGCGCCTGGGGCTGTCGCCGAACCAGATGACGTACCTGATGATCCTGTGCGGGATCGGCGCGGGCGTCGCGTTCGCGGTCGGGACGGGAATCCTCAGCGCCGTCATCGGGGCCGTGCTCGTCCAGCTCTACCTCGTGCTGGACTGCTCCGACGGGGAGGCCGCCAGGGTCACCGGGCGCACCTCCATCACCGGGGTGTTCCTCGACCGGCTCGGGCACTACTTCTCCGAGGTCGCCATCCTCGTCGGGCTCGGCTTCCGCGCGCAGGCGCAGGCCGGATGGGCCATGGCGGAGGGCGGCTGGTGGGTGACCCTGGGCGTCGCCGCCGCGCTGGGCGCCGCGCTGATCAAAGCCGAGACGGACAACGTCGTCGTCGCCAGGGCCAAGGCCGGGCTGCCGGCCGACCCCGAGGGCGGAGACCGGGCGCTGCGGCCCACCTCCACCTGGCTGGCGCTGGCCCGCCAGGCCGCTTCGCTGCTGAAGTTCCACCGGATCATCGGCGCGATCGAACTCTCGCTGCTGATCCTCATCGCGGCGATCCTCGACAAGGTGCTCGGCCTGCCGGACGTGCCCGACGCGTACGGGTGGTTCTCGTACGTGCCCGCCGAGGAGGTGGCCGACGGCGTCTTGTCGATCGGTTACACCGGCCCCATCTGGTCGGTGACACGCGGGCTGACCGTCGCCGTCTTCGCCGTCGCCGTGGTGCAGACTCTGCTGCACTTCGTGAGCATCGTCGCCTCGCGGCGGCTGAAGTAGGCGCGGCGGCCGGAACCGGCATCTGAAAGAACAGGCGCGCAGGCGCTTGGAGCAAGGGTCCGGGCCCAGGTCCGGGCCGGAAGAAGGGAGGGGTGTCCGGTGACGCTCTCGTTCGTCGTGCTGACGATGGGGAACCGCCCGGTCGAACTCGACCGGTCACTGCGCAGCGCCCTCGACCAGGAAGGCGTCGACGTCGAGATCGTCCTCGTCGGCAACGGGGTCCCCGGGGACTGGGAGGCGCCGATCGCCGACGACAGGATTCGGACCTTCCCGCTGCCGGAGAACCTCGGCGTGCCTGCCGGACGCAACTTCGGCGTCCGGGAGACCAAGGGCGACATCGTCGTCTTCCTCGACGACGACGGGTACTATCCGTCCCTCGACCTGGGCCGGCGGCTGGAGCGGATGTTCGCCGAGGACCCGAGGCTCGGGATCGTCTCCTTCCAGGTGAAGGACCCCGAAGGCGGGCCAGGGCAGCGCAGGCACGTGCCCCGGCTGCGCGCGGGCGACCCCGAGCGCTCGTCGGAGGTGACGACCTTCCTCGGCGGCGCGTCCGCGATGCGCAAGAGCGCGTTCGAGGCGGGCGGCGGCCTTCCGGAGAACTTCTTCTTCGCGCACGAGGAGACCGACCTCGCCTGGCAGGCCATCAACGCCGGATACCGGATCGTCTACGACGCCGAGTCCGTCATGTGCCACCCGGCGACCCTCGCGACGCGGCACGCGAGCTTCTACCGCTACAACGCCCGCAACCGCGTCTGGCTGGCCAAGCGGAACCTTCCCTGGCCGATAGGAATCACTTACCTGGGCGTCTGGGTGGGCATGACGGTGCTGCGCGAGCGCAAGCCGGCCGCCCTCAAGCCGTGGTTCAAGGGCTTCGCCGAAGGCTGGAAGAACGACGCCGGTCCGCGCCGCCCCATCAGCTGGAGCGCGGCGTGGCGCATGACCAAGGCGGGCCGCCCGCCGATCATCTGACCTGCTCGGCTGATCCGTCCTGCTGAGCTGATCTGTGCCTTCCCGACGATCCGGGTCGTGCCTTCTCCGGAAGGCACGACCCGGTTTTGTTGTCCTTGTCCCTGCTTGTTCATGGTTTCGGGGTGGCGATCTTCGCGTTCCGGGCGCGGGCGCTGCGGGGCTGGGGTAACTTAGCCGGGTGCGTCAGGCGCCGGAAGGCTGCCGAGCCGCGACCGGGCACCCGGATCTCGCTGAGATTCGGAGCAGGTTCGCAGGTTTGGTTTGACGGACTCCAGGGGAGAGCGTAGAGTTCTCTCTTGTGCCCAACCGGGTGCGGGACGCGAGAACGGTCGAAAGACCGACGCGGCCGGCCGGTGGGTAAATCGCCAGGAAAATGAAGCAGTGC
>NZ_BAAGPQ010000022.1:0-145920 GCF_054783995.1 Actinocorallia aurea | reverse complement strand
GGCGCGCATCCCGCGAGCGCCGACGCGCAGAGGGCCGCGGCCGCCAGTGCCCGCAGCGCCGCGCGCCGGTCCGGGCCCGCCGGAGGCCCTGGAAAGGCGAGAGCGGCCTCGCTCTGGGCGCGGCCGCTCCGTCCCGAAGGGAACCGTGGCATGTCAGGAGGCTCTGGTGTAGCGGCGGAGGAAGACGAAGCCGATGCCGGCGGCCAGCACGAGGCTCAGGCCGAGCGGGGCCAGCACGTCGGCGCTGGTGAAGTCGAAAGCGGTGCCGCCGGCTCCGGTGTCGACGCCGCCGACCGGCACGCGGTCGTCATCGGAGCCGTCGTCGTCCGCGCCGCGCCGCTCGGTGGGGCCGGCGGCCGGGGTGCTCGGGGAGGCCGAGGCGCCGGGGACCGCCGCACCGTCGTCGTCGCGCAGGTCGCGGTCGTCGCCGGGCTCGTCCCGGTCGTCGCGGTCGGTCTCGCCGCCCTTGTCGTCGCCGGCGTCGTCGCCGCTGTCGTCGCGGCCGTCGCGCTCGCCGCCCTTGTCGTCGCCGCGGTCATCGTTCCCGTCGTCGTCGCCCCTGTCGTCGTCGCGGTCGTCGTCCCCGTGGCCGCCCCGGTAGTCGTCGCCGTCGTCCGCGGCGGCCGCGGCGGCGGACAGGAGGGTGCGGGCGGACGGCCCCGCGGGCGCCAGCGCGCCCAGCGAGAGCAGCCCGAACGCGAGGGTGAGGGCGAGCAGCGCCCTCCGCAGCAGAAGGTTCACGATGGCCTTCCCTTGGTCTCCGCCCGGCCGGTCCGGGCTTGTTCCAGGTTCGGCCCGGGCGGTGGACCAAGGATGAGGCCGTGATGAGAGCCCTCTCATCACGGCCTAGACGGCCTCCGGCTCCAGCGGGCGCAGCCGGTAGCCGGTGCCGCGGATCGTCTCGATGCGATCCGCGCCGAGCTTGCGCCGCAGGTACCTGATGTAGACGTCGACGACGTTGGAGCCGGGGTCGAAGTCGAAGCCCCACACGTGGCTGAGGAGCTGCTCGCGGGTGAGCACCTGGTCGGGATGCCGGCAGAGGAACTCCGCCAAGGCGAACTCCCTGCTCGACAGCTCGACCGTCCGTCCGCCCGCGCGCGCACGGCGGGTGCGCAGATCGAGGACGAGGTCGCCGACCGTGAGCACGGTCGCCTCGGGGACGCGCTCGGGCCGCAGCCTCAGCCGGATGCGGGCGAGCAGTTCCTCGAACGCGAACGGCTTGGCGAGGTAGTCGTCGGCTCCGCTCTCCAAACCGGTGACGGTGTCGGCGACGCCGCCGCGCGCGGTGAGGATGACCACGGGGAGGGTCACCCGCGCGTCCCGCAGCATCCGCAGCACGGTGAGCCCGTCGCGGCCGGGCAGCCCGAGGTCGAGGACGAGCAGGTCGAACCGCCCGCTGCGGGCCAGCTCATAGGCGCCCGTCCCGTCGGCGACGACCGTCGTGACGAAGCCGTGTCGGCGCAGCCCCTTGTCCACGAACGACGCGATGCGCGCCTCGTCCTCAGCTATCAGAATGCGGTTCAAGGGGCTCCCCCGTCTCATGGGCCGGAATCGCTATCAGGAAGACCGCTCCGCCGCCGGGCGCGTCGCGGACCTCGGCGCGACCGCCGTGCGCGGCGGCGATGTTCGCCACGATCGCCAGGCCCAGGCCGGTGCCGCCGTCCGCGCCGTGGGCGAAGCGCTGGAAGATCCGGTCGCGCCGGTCGGCGGGGACGCCGGGGCCGTCGTCGCGCACCCACAGCTCCAGGTCCGGTCCGCGCAGCGCCGATCCGACGGAGATCCGGCCGCCGTCACGGGTGTGCCGCACCGCGTTGGCGACGAACTGGACGAGCGCCTGCGTGAGCCGCTGCCCGTCGGCCAGGACATGGGTGTCGGCGACCTCGTCGAGCCGCCACGTCCGCTCGGCGAGGGTGCGCACCTTCACCAGGACGTCCACGGTCAGCTCCGCGACCGCGACCTCGCCGACGGCCAGGAAGCCCGGCTGCTCGGAGCGGGCGAGCAGCAGCAGGTCGTCGACGATCCGGGTCATCCGCTGCAGCTCGTCCAGGACGAGCGCGACGGTCTCCTCCCGGTCGTCCTCGCCCATCAGCTCCAGGTGGCCGCGCACGACGGTGAGGGGCGTGCGCAGCTCGTGCCCCGCGTCGTCGAGGAACTCCCGCTGGGTGGCGAACGCGCGCTCCAGCCGGTCCAGCATGCGGTTGAACGTTCCGGCGAGGGCGGAGATGTCGTCGTTGCCCGGTACGTCCAGGCGGCGGCTCAGGTTGGAGGAGTCGCTGATCTGCTCGGCGGTCCTGCGCACCAGCCGGATGGGAGCGAGCACCCGCGCGGCGACCAGCCAGGCCGCGGCCCCGGCCACCCCGACGGCGAGCGCGGAGGTGAGGGCGAGGGAGCGCATCACCTCGGTGACCTCGCCGCGCTCCTTGTCGTAGAAGACGGCGACCACGAGAGCCCCCTTGCGCTGGTCCCCGGTGACGCGCACCGGCATCACCAGGTAGCGGACCCGCCCCACGTCGCTGGACGCCCAGCCCGCCACCGGCTCGGTGGACCCGGTGGCCCGGGCGATGAGGGAGGCGTCGATCCGCAGCTCGCCGGAGGCCGGGATGCCGCTGTAGTCGGCGACCTTTCCGTCGACGACGCTGAAGTAGGTCTCGTTCTTGTCGGGCGCGGTCAGGCTGAGGTAGTCGCGCAGCACTCCGCGCACGTCGGTGGCCGGTCCGGCCTTCGCGCCGAAGGCGCGCATCTTCTCCGCCTCGTTGGCCAGCTCCTCGCTCACCCGCTCGTCCAGCCGCGTCACCAGCAGCGACCAGGCCGCCGATCCGGCGACGGTGAGGGCGAGGGCGACGACCAGCAGCACCCAGGTGGCGATCCGGGCACGGGCGCTCACCCGCGGCCCTCAGCCGTCATCGCCGCCCCCGTGGTCGTCACCGGGTTCGGGGCGGTCGCCGCCGTGGTCGTCGCCCGCGTCGTCACCGCCGTCGTCGTCGAGTTCGTCGGCGTCGCGGGGCGGCGCGGGCGTCACGGGGTGCGCCTCCGGCGGACCGCCGGTCGCCGAGGGGTCCGGGGTCGCCGTGATGACGACGCCCGGCCCGAGCGGGGCCGGCGGGACGCGCGCGGCCGCGACGAAGGCGTAGACGGCGCCCAGGGTGAGGAGCACCGCCCCCACCACGGCGAGCAGCGGGCCGCGGGTTCTCATGCGCCCACCGTAGGAGAACCCGCGAGCGGCGAAGGCCCCGAAACGATGAGAAAGCTCTCATCGCGGGCGGCGGCGCGCCGGACGGTCCCGGGCGGCGCCGCCCGGATTCAGCGGGCGGAGACCTCGTGGACGAGGTCGGCGAGACGGGCGAGCTGGTCGGGATCGGTCGCCGGCAGGACGCCGTGGCCCAGGTTGAAGATGTGGCCTTCGGCGACGCGGCCCTGCTCCAGCACCTCGCGGGCGCGGGGCTCCACGACCTCCCACGGGGCGAGCAGGATCGACGGGTCCAGGTTGCCCTGGAGCGCCTTGCCCGGGCCGACGCGCCGCGCGGCCTCGTCCAGCGGGACCCGCCAGTCGACGCCGACGACGTCCGCGCCGGCCTCGCCCATCAGGCCGAGCAGTTCACCCGTGCCGACGCCGAAGTGGATGCGCGGGACGTCCGCCATCGCGGCGAAGATCTGCTCGCTGTAGGGCATCACGTAGCGCGTGTAGTCGGTCGGGGCGACCGCGCCGACCCAGCTGTCGAAGAGTTGGATCGCCCGGGCGCCCGCGGCCACCTGGGTGCGCAGGAAGCCGATGGTGATCTCGGTCAACGCGCTCATCAGGGAGTGCCACACGTCCGGCTCGCCGTACATGAGCGCCTTGGTGCGGTCGTGGTTCTTCGACGGCCCGCCCTCGATGAGGTAGGACGCGAGCGTGAAGGGCGCGCCCGCGAAGCCGATCAGGGGGATGTCGCCCAGTTCGGCCACAAGGCCCTTGACCGCTTCGGTGACGTAGGGGACGTCGTCCGGCGCGAGCGGACGCAGCCGCGAGACGGAGTCCTTGTCCCGGATCGGGTCGGCGATCACGGGGCCGACGCCCGGCTTGATGTCGAGGTCGATGCCGATCGCCTTCAGCGGCACGACGATGTCGCTGAAGAAGATCGCGGCGTCGATGGCGTACCTGCGGACCGGCTGGAGCGTGATCTCGATGATGAGATCGGGGTCGGCGCAGGACTCCAGCATGGGGATCCCCTCGCGTACCCGCAGGTACTCGGGGAGGGAGCGCCCGGCCTGGCGCATGAACCACACGGGGGTGTGGGAGACGGGCTCGCGGCGGCAGGCACGGAGGAACACCGGGTCTTCAGCGGGCATGTAGACGATGGTCCCATGCCGTCGCGGCGGAGGCGTCCCCGGGTGCCTTTCGGCGCGCCCCAGAGATTCCCTCGGAGATTTTCGTGACACGCCGTGCGATGTCCCACAAGATCACCGGAGCCACTGGCATTTTCGTTGATTATCGACATCGCAAGCGAGCGATCAGCTCACGGACGAGCAGAGGTCCACCGGTGCCTCCAACCCCCCGCACCACAGCCCGCGGTCGCGTCGGCGTGGCAACCCCTCGCCGCGCACGGCCGGAGATCTACTCTCGGGAGATGACACCCCCTCATCCGGCGCCCGGCTTCAGCGAGGCCCTGGACACCCTGAACGAGGCGCTCGCGGGCGATCCCGAGCGCCCCGAACTGGAGTTCGAGGAGATGCCCGCGCCTCAGCGGCTCGCGCCCTTCTCGGCGGCCCTCTCGGCGGCCGTCGTGCGCGAGGACGCCGAACTCGCGGTCGGACGCCTGATCCTGCTGCACGATCCCGCGGGCAGACCCGGCTGGGACGGTGAATTCCGGCTTGTCGCCTATATCCGGGCGGATTTGGAGCCGGAGATCGCCGACGACCCGCTGATCGGCACCGTCGCGTGGAGTTGGCTGATCGAAGCCCTGGAAGAGGCCGGATATTCCGCCGAATCCGGGACGATCACCCGGGCCGTGAGCGAGAGTTTCGGGGGCAAGGAGGACGAACCGGCCACCACGGAGCTCGAACTCAGGGCATCATGGTCACCCGCCGGGACCGACTTGCGTGCGCATGTCCGGGCCTGGACCGAGGTGATGTGCATGGCTGCCGGGCTCCCCCCGCGCGGAGTCCGCGAGTTGAAGGACGTACGGTAGCTGAGTGGAAGCAGGTGGGGAAACAGGAGGCCCGGCGCCGTCGCCGCTCCTGGAGCCGCGTGAGGGCATCCCGCCCGTCGTCGCCGACGACGCGGGGCTCGACCAGGTCATCGCCGCGTTCGCGGCGGGTTCGGGTCCGGTGGCCGTGGACGCCGAACGCGCCTCGGGCTACCGGTACGGCCAGCGCGCCTACCTGGTGCAGTTGCGCCGCCGCGGCGCGGGCACCGCGCTGATCGACCCGGTCGCGTGCCCGAATCTCGTCGATCTCGACACGGCGCTGGCGGACACCGAGATGGTGCTGCACGCCGCCAACCAGGATCTGCCGTGCCTGGCCGAGCTGGGTCTGGCGCCGCGTCGGCTGTTCGACACCGAGCTGGCCGGGCGGCTGCTCGGCTATCCGCGGGTCGGCCTCGGGGCGATGGTCGAGACCGTCCTCGGGTTCAGCCTGGAGAAGGGGCATTCGGCCGCGGACTGGTCGACCCGCCCCCTGCCGACCGACTGGCTGCGCTACGCGGCCCTCGACGTCGAGCTGCTGGTGGAGCTGCGCGACGCGCTGCACGCCGAGTTGCTGGAGGCGGGCAAGCTGGAGTGGGCGCTGGAGGAGTTCGACGCGATCGCCTCGGCCCCGCCCAAGCAGCCCAGGACCGATCCATGGCGGCGCACGTCGGGCATCCACCGGGTGCGCAACCGGCGCGCTCTGGCGGTCGTCCGGGAGGTCTGGGAGACGCGGGAGCGGATCGCCCAGGAACTCGACCTGTCCCCCGGCAGGGTGCTGCCGGACACCGCGATCATCGACATGGCCGTGACGCAGCCGCGGACGATGGCCGAGCTGTTCACGATCGCCGCGGTCAAGGGCCGCAACGCGCGCCGGTACACCACGCAGTGGCTGCGCGCGGTGTCCAAGGGGCGGCAGCTCCCGGATGCGGGGCTGCCGGAGCAGAACCTGCCGGGTGACGGCCCGCCGCCCGCACACCGCTGGGCCGAGCGCGACCCGGAGGCCGCGGCCCGCCTCGCGTCGGCCAGGACCGTCGTCGCTGCGCTCGCCGACGCGCACAACCTGCCGAGCGAGAACCTGGTCCAGCCGGACTTCATCCGACGCCTGTGCTGGGCTCCTCCGCAACAGCAGACCCCTGAGGCGATCCGGGCCGAGCTGCGCCGCCTCGGCGCCCGCCCCTGGCAGGCCGCCCTGGTCTCGGTGCCCGTCGCCAAGGCCTGGACGCGCATGGAGACCAAGGGCGAACTCCCGACCTGACGCCCCGCCCACGATGGGCGGGGGCGCGGCTTTTGTCCGTATGTGGCCCCGTCGCTTCCACTCAGACCGTCCACGGTGCGTGACCGGCCGCTCGGCGGAATGTCACCGGCGCGGGCTAGGGTCGCGGGCATGGATCAGCAGAGCATTCCGGCCCCCCTCGCCGGGCGGATCGGGCACATCGCCGGCATCGAGTCGATCACTCTCGACGGCCGCCGGCTGTACTTCGGCTACGACTACTCCGACGATCTCGTCGTCTCGCCCCTCATCGAGGACCCTGCCGAGATGGCCCGGTTCGCCGCCGAGCACCTGCGCCAGACGACGGGCGCGCACGACGCGGCCTACTGGGCCGAACTCGTCGCGCACGCGGCGACCGAATCGGGTCTCGCGTACCCGGAGGACTGCGCCTTCACCACCGAGCAGATGGCCTCGCTTCCCGCGCCACGCGGGCACCTGCTCTTCCTGCTGCACTCGGCCCTCGATCACGACGACCGCGACACCGCCCTGCCCGCCGAGGCCCTCCCCCTGGTGAAGCGGCTCGGGCTGGATCCGGATGAGGTCGCCGAATGCGTCGACGAGTGCCTGCGCCTGCTGGAGACCGAAGGCCGTGCGGCTCACCCGGAGGCCTGGCTGGTCGTCCAGCACCACCTGGCCGCCTCCCTCGACCGCCTCCCACCCACCTGGGGCTCCTTCTTCGCCCCGCTGCGCCGCCTCTGACCCGCCGGAAGGCAGGGGGCACGAGGCACAGGAGACGGACACGGGTGACGGACAGGAGCCGCGGGTAGGCGGATAACGATGTGACCGGGCTGGAGGGGAGAACCGTGCGTGACGGAACCGCGGGCGAGGGAACCCCGTTGAGCGGGGAACGGCAATCCCGGCAGGTCCGGCACAACGGTTCATGGAGGAGACACTGATGGAGGTCACGGCAATCGGATGGGCGGTGACGCTTGCCGTCATCGCCGCGCTCTTCGTGCTCGACCTCTCGGTCGGGGCGCTGCGCCCCCACGCGGTGGGCTTCCGGGAGGCGACCATCTGGTCGGTGTTCTACATCGGGGTCGCCGTGGTGTTCGGCCTCGTCCTCGGCATGCAGTACGGCTGGAACTTCGGCGGCGAGTACTTCACCGGCTACATCGTCGAGAAGAGCCTGTCGATCGACAACCTCTTCGTCTTCGTGATCATCATGTCGACGTTCGCGGTGCCCAAGGAGTACCAGCAGAAGGTCCTCACGATCGGCATCCTGCTCGCGCTGATCATGCGTGCGATCTTCATCGTGCTCGGCGCGACGCTGCTGTCGATGTTCTCCTTCATGTTCCTGATCTTCGGCGCGCTCCTCCTGTGGACGGCCCTGCAGGTCTACCGGCACCGCAACGAGGACCCGGACATCGGCGACAACGTCCTCGTGCGGACCTCGCGCCGGCTGTTCACCGTCACCGACTCCTATGTCGGCGGGAAGTTCACCACGCGGGTCGCGGGCAAGCGCGCGATCACCCCGCTGTTCCTCGTCCTGCTGGCGATCGGCGGCACCGACCTCCTCTTCGCGCTCGACTCGATCCCGGCGATCTTCGGGATCACCGAAGAGGCCTACATCGTCTTCGTCGCCAACGCCTTCGCCCTGCTGGGCCTGCGCGCCCTGTACTTCCTGGTGACGGGCCTGCTCGACCGGCTCGTCTACCTCGCCACGGGGCTGGCGATCATCCTGGCCTTCATCGGCGTGAAGCTCGTGCTGCACTGGGGGCACCTCAACTGGAGCTGGGTCCCGGAGATCAGCACACCGCTGTCCCTGGCCGTCATCGTGGTCGTGCTCGCGATCACCACGGTCGCCAGCCTCGTCAAGTCCAACCGCGACCCCTCGGCCAAGGCGCACTCCGCCACCGTCATGGGCCACAAGAAGGACCGACCAGAAGAGCCGGAAGGCGACACGACCCGGCCCTGACCGGCTCCGGGCCGAGGCCCGGCACCCACGGCACCGGAACTCCGCTCCCTGCCCCGACTCCCACCGGCACGCCCCGGCTCCGCCGGCCTACGCGACGCCCTCGGCGTCTCCGAGCCGCGAGTCGCCGGGGTCGTGCGGGCGCGGGTCAGGGAGTGGGGAGGGCGGGGACGAAGTGGAGGTCGGGGATCGCTCGGGAGGTGAAGCGGCGGCGGAGCCAGGAGCGGAGGGTCTCGGGGTCGAGGGGCGTACGGGCGACTATGTGGGCCGTGAGGCGGCGGCCACGGGGCGGGTCGGGGCGGCTCGTCACGGAGGCCGCCGAGACGGACGGGTGCGCGGCCAGGTGGCGTTCGACGGCCGGCGGGTCCACGGGCTCGCCGTCGGTGAAGACGAGCTCCTCGCGGCCCGGCGGGACGAACAGGCGGCCTTCGGGGTCCAGGTGGCCGACGGTGTGGGTCGGGCTGGAGTCCGCGTGCACGTGGCCCGGCATGCCGGGCAGCGCGCGGGTGCCGTCCTCGCGCAGGACCTCCAGGTGGGTGCCCGGCGTCGGACGGCCCGCGGTGCCCGGCCGCTCCAGGAGCTCGCGCGGCGTCGCGATCGTGAGCGCGTCGCCGTAGACGGTGTAGAGGATCTCGCCGTAGGCGTCCATGAAGGCCGTGGCGGTGCCGGGGCCGAGGGTCCCGCCGTGCGCGGCGGCGACCCGCAGGGACGCCAGGTCGTGGCCGGCGCGTTCGGCGGGGTCCACCGCGAGCATCGCGTCGAGCAGGGCCGGCGCGGTGAGCAGGGCCGTGCAGGCGTGCCGGTCGACGGCGGCGAGCACCCCCGCGGCGTCGTAGCGGCGGGTCAGCACGACCGTCGAGCGCAGCGACAGCGCCAGGTGCAGGGAGGCCCTGCCCCACCGGTGCGCGAGGGGCACGCCGAGCAGGGCGGTCTCGTGCACGCGCAGCGGGATCCGGGAGAGCACCGCGGTGAGCCGCTCGCGCCCGTCGGTGCGGCCCCGGCGGGTGGGCGTGAGCGGGTGCCCGCCCGGGACCGGGCGGAGCCGCTCGGTCACGAGGCGGCGCACCCGGCGCGGCGCGGCGGCCAGCAGCGGGGCGAACTCCCCGTCGGCGACGATCAGGTCGATCCCGCGCAGCGCGGCGAGCCGCTCGGGGGTGGCCTGTCCGGTGTCGAGGACGAGGGGCGTCACGCCGAGCTTGCTGCACGCGACGAGCACTTCGACGGCGGCCCGGTGGTCGCGGGCCAGCAGCGCCACGCGCGGAGTGGGCGCGAGCGCGCGGGCGAGCCCGTCGGTGCGCGCGTTCAGTTCGGCGTAGGTGAGCGCGCCGCTCTCGTCGACGAGGGCGGGCCGGTCGGGGTCGCGGACCGCTCCGGCGATCGTGTGGCCCGCGAGGGTGTCGCCCCAGCGGGCGAAGGCCGCGACCTGCCTGACGGTCGCGCCCGGCCCGCCCGGCGTGAGCAGCCCGCTCCGGGCCAGGACGAGCGGGGCCTGCGCCGCCGCCGAGATCATGCCCCCGATTCTGCCGAACACCATGAGCGCCCTCCGCCGTCGTCCCGCATCCGGGCGACCACCCGGCGGAACCACCGTAATCCCGGAGAGTTACCCCACCTTTACTAAAATATGACCAGAGATGGTCAAGCCCCTCTCCCCTGGTCCCGCCCGCTCCGCCTCTCCCAAGGCCCCCGCACCCTCGCCGGAACACCCGAGCGACCCTGACCGCGATCATCGGCCTCTCTCTCCCGACATTCCGGCCGGAGGTGCGGCGGCTCTCCGGGAGCGGGAGGGCTGCCGGGAGGGTGAGAACCTCTTGGGAGGGGCTCAGGCGGTGTTTCGGTCGGGGGGAGGGTTTTCGGGGACGGGGGCGGCGGCGAAGGTGTCGGGCCAGAAGCGGACGCGGCCTTCGGTGGTGCGGTGGTGGCCGGAGGCGTGGCCGTCGAGCCAGCGGTAGACGATCTTTCCCGTGGCGTTGCGGGGGAGCTCGCCCAGGAAGACCACGTCGCGGGGGACGGCGAAGCGGGCGACCCGGGTGCGGACGTGCTCGCGGACCTCCTGCTCGGTGAGCTCGGCGCCGGGGCGCAGCACGAGGTAGGCGGCCAGGCGCTGGCCGTATTCGGGGTCGGCGACGCCCCTGACGGCGGCCTCGCGGACCTCGGGGAGGCGGGCCAGCACATCCTCGACGTCGCGCGGGACGACGTTCTCGCCGCCGGAGACGACCATGCCGTCCTCCCGCCCGTCGACGTAGAGGAGCCCGTGGGAGTCGAGGTGGCCGAGGTCGCCCGTCGCGAGGAGCCCGTCCCGGATCTCGGTCGGGTCTCCCCCGGTGTAGCCCTCGAAGACGTTCTCGTTGGCGGCGAAGATCCTGCCTATGGTCGCCCGGGGCACCGGCTTGCCTTCGGCGTCGAGAATCCGCACGGAGGTTCCGCTCGGAGGGCGGCCCGCGGTACCGGGGTTGATCCTCAGCTCCTTGGGTCCTGCGACGCTCACCCAGCTCGCCTCGGTGGACCCGTACACGTTGTAGAGGCACTCGCCGAAGGCGTCCATGAAGCGGTGGGCGAGGTCCCCGGGCAGAGCCGAGCCGCTGAGGGCGGTCAGGCGAAGGTTGCGGGTGTCGTAGCCCGACAGGACGGTCTCGGGCAGCTCCATGATCCGCTGCACCATGACGGGGACGGCGAAGTGCGCGACCTTGCTGTGCCGCTCCAGTTCGCCGAGGGTGAGCGAGGGGTCGAACCTGCGGTGCAGGACGATGGTCGCGCGCAGCGCCAGTCCGATCTGGAGCGCGGCGAGGCCCCACGTGTGGAAGACGGGCGCGTCGATGAGGAAGGTGTGCCGCGAGCGCAGCGGGAGCCGTGACAGCATCGACGCGAGCGGCCCGATGCCGGGGCGGGGCCTGCGCCGGGCGCCCTTGGGGCGGCCGCTCGTGCCGGAACTGAGCATGATCGTCCGGCCGTCGGTCTGCGGGGGGACGGGCGCGCCGCGCGGCGCGCCCTCGATGAGCGCGTCCAGGGTCCGCCCCTGCGCCTCCGGCCCTGCCCAGACGACGACGGGCGCGAGCGCGGTGGGGCAGCCGCGCAGGAGTTCGGCGAACTCGGCGTCGGCGACGACGACGGCGGGGCGCAGTTCGTCGAGGACCGAGCGGAGCTGGCCGATTCCGAACCCGGTGTTGAGCAGGACGGTCTCGGCGCCGCGTTTGGCGCACGCGACGAGGGTCTCCACGAGCCCCCGGTGGTTGCGGCACAGGACGGCGACGCGGGGCCGCGGGCCGTCGAGCGGGAGGGCGGCGCCGAGGAGGTCGGTGCGCTCGTCGAGTTCGGCGTAGGTGAGCGATCCGGTGTCGTCGAGGACCGCGGTCTTGCGGGGCTGCATGACCGCCGCGGCCTTGACCAGCCCGCCGAGGGTGGTCCCCCAGGTCTGGAGTTCGCCGACGCCGCGGATCATGGCGAGGGGGCGGGACAGGCGTAGGGCGCCCGAGGCCAGGACATGAAGGTAGTCGAGGGCGTGCCCGAACCGGCGTCGCAGGCCGGGCCGGTACGCGGGTCTGGCGTGTACCACGGGCCTACCTCCACCAGCGATTTCCGGCAAACGCTAACGAGACGGGGCGCATACGACAAGTGGCAGAGGGCGACACGCCGCGACGGGCGCGGATGTCAGTGGTTACTGACGAGTAGAATTCCTTGTTACCGGCGAGTAGGCCCCTGCGGGCGGCCCGTCGGCGTCCGCACATTGAGCGCAGAGGGAGACCTGATCGTGCCTCGCACCGCACGTGATGTCGTGTTCGTCGACGGCGTACGCACGCCGTTCGGCAAGGCAGGCCCCAAGGGCCTTTACGCCGAGACCCGCGCCGACGATCTCGTCGTGCGCGCCATCCGCGAGCTCATCCGCCGCAACCCCGGCCTCCCGCCGGAGCGCGTCGACGAGGTGTCCATCGCCGCGACGACCCAGACCGGCGACCAGGGCCTGACCATCGGCCGGTCCGCCGCCGTCCTCGCCGGGCTGCCCAAGTCCGTCCCGGGCTTCGCCATCGACCGCATGTGCGCGGGCGCGATGACGGCGGTCACCACGACCGCGTCCGGCATCGCCTTCGGCGCCTACGACGTGGTCATCGCCGGCGGCGTCGAGCACATGGGCCGCCACCCGATGGGCGAGGGCGTCGACCCGAACCCGCGTTTCATGACCGACAAGCTGGTCGACCCGTCCGCGCTGGTCATGGGCCTCACCGCCGAGAACCTGCACGACCGCTACCCGGCCATCACCAAGGAGCGCTGCGACGCCTACGCCGTCCGCTCCCAGGCCAAGTACGCCGACGCCCGGGCGGCGGGCAAGATCGAGCCGGACCTCGTGCCGACCGCGATCCGCTCCGCCGAGAAGGGCTGGGGCCTGGCCACGCAGGACGAGCCGCCGCGACCCGGCACCAAGCTGGAGGACCTCGCGGGTCTGAAGACGCCGTTCCGCGTCGCGGGCAACGTCACCGCGGGCAACGCCGCGGGTCTCAACGACGGCGCCACCGCGTGCCTGCTGGTCGCCGAGGACGTCGCGGAAGAACTCGGCCTCACCGCGCGCATGCGCCTGGTCGACTACTCCTTCGCGGGCGTCGAGCCCGAGGTCATGGGCATCGGCCCCGTCCCGGCGACGGAGAAGCTCCTCGCCCGCAACGGCCTGTCCATCGACGACATCGGCCTGTTCGAGATCAACGAGGCGTTCGCCGTCCAGGTGCTGGCGTTCCTCGACCACTTCGGCATCGCCGAGGACGACCCGCGCGTCAACCCGTGGGGCGGCGCGATCGCCGTCGGCCACCCGCTGGCCTCCTCCGGCGTCCGGCTGATGACGCAGCTCTCCCGCGAGTTCGCCGAGCACCCCGAGGTCCGCTACGGCCTCACCACGATGTGCGTCGGCATGGGCATGGGCGGCACCGTCCTCTGGGAGAACGTGAACTGGGAGGGCGCGAAGTGAGCATCGCGGAGATCTTCAAGGACGAAGTGGTCACCAAGGCGATCGTCCGTGACGTCGAGCTGCCCTACGGGGCCGGGAAGCTCGCCCTGATCACGCTCGACAACGGCTTCGACCACACCAAGCCGACCACCTTCGGACCGGGCGGCCTCGCCGAGCTGAACGCCGCGATCGACTCCGTCGCCTCCCGCGACGACATCGTGGCCGTCGGCATCACCGGCAAGCCGTTCATCTTCGCCGTCGGCGCCGACCTCAAGGGCATCCCGCTCATCCAGAACCGGGACGACGCCCTGCAGATCGGCAGACTCGGCCACGACGTGTTCCGCCGCCTCGGCGAGCTCGACGTGCCGACCTTCGCCTACTACAACGGCGCGGCCATGGGCGGCGGCGTCGAGGTGGGCCTGCACTGCACCTACCGCACGGTGTCCAAGGGCGTCCCGGCGTTCTCCCTCCCGGAGGCCTTCCTCGGCCTCGTCCCGGGCTGGGGCGGCACCTACCTGCTGCCGAACCTCATCGGCGCCGAGAAGGCCCTCAAGGTCGTCATCGACAACCCGATGAGCAACAACCGGGTCATGAAGGGGCAGCAGGTCTTCGACCTGGGCATCGCCGACGCGATCTTCGACACGGCCGACTTCCTCGAGGAGTCCCTGGCCTGGAGCGCGCGCGTCCTCAAGGGCGACGTGCGGGTCGAGCGGCCCGAGGTCGACAAGGGCAAGGGCTGGGACGACGCGGTCAACATGGCCGGTTTCGTCCTCGAAGGCAAGCTGCACGGCGCGGCCCCGTCCTACGTGCGTGCGCTGGACCTCGTCCGGAACGCCAAGGACCGCACCCGCGACGAGGGCTTCGCGGCCGAGGACGAGGCCCTCGCGGACCTCATCATGTCCGACGAGCTGCGGGCCGGCCTGTACGCCTTCGACCTCGTCCAGAAGCGCGCGAAGCGGCCCGCGGGGGCTCCGGACAAGAAGCTCGCCCGCAAGGTCGCCAAGGTCGGCGTCGTGGGCGCGGGCCTGATGGCCGGGCAGCTCGCCCTCCTGTTCGCCCAGCGCCTGGAGGTCCCGGTCGTCATGACCGACCTCGACCAGGAGCGGCTGGACAAGGGCGTCGCCTACGCGCACGGGGAGGTCGACAAGCTGCTCGCCAAGGGCCGCGTCCACGCCGACAAGGCGAGCCGCCTCAAGTCCCTCATCTCCGGCTCGCTCACCAAGGACGCCTTCGCGGACGCCGACTTCGTCATCGAGGCGGTCTTCGAGGAGATGTCGGTCAAGCAGCAGGTGTTCGCCGAGGTCGAGGCAGTGGTCTCGCCCGAGTGCGTCCTCGCGACCAACACCTCGTCTCTGTCGGTGTCGGAGATGGCCGAGAAGCTCCAGCACCCCGAGCGGGTCGTGGGCTTCCACTTCTTCAATCCCGTCGCCGTCCTGCCGCTGCTGGAGATCGTCCGCGCGGAGAAGACCGACGACGTGACGTTGGCCACGGCCTTCGCCGTGGGCAAGTCGCTGAAGAAGTCGTGCGTGCTGGTCAAGGACGCTCCGGCGTTCGTGGTCAACCGCATCCTGCTGCGCCTGCTCGCGGAGATCATCGGGGCCGTCCAGGAGGGCACCTCGATCGAGACCGCCGAGCGCGCCGCGCAGCCGCTGGGGCTGCCGATGAGCCCGTTCATGCTGCTCGGCCTGGTCGGCCCGGCGATCGCCCTGCACGTCAACGAGACGCTGCACGGGGCCTTCCCCGAGCGGTTCCCGGTGTCGGAGAAGTTCCAGAAGTTCGTCGCCTCCGGCAAGAAGAGCGTCTACCTTCCGGACTTCACGCTCGACCCCGAGGCCGTGGAGATCTTCGCGGGCGGCGACCGCCCCTCCACCGAGGAAGAGGTCCTGCAGAGGGCCATGCGCGGCCTCGCGGAGGAGATTCGTCTCATGCTGGACGAAGGGGTCGTGGCCGCGCCCGAGGACATCGACCTGTGCCTTATCCTCGGTGCTGGTTACCCGTTCCACCTGGGGGGCATCACGCCCTACCTGGACCGGACAGGAATTTCTTCCCAGACCGGGAACCGATTCCTCGCCCCGGGCGTTGCACAGGTGGGATAGGGGTATTCCGCAAGACCAGCCGGCCCCGGGACTGGGGGGTTACCGAGCCGGCTAACGGGAGGCGCCTCGTGTCGCAAGACACGGGGCGCTTTTCGTTTTCTCCCCTGCCCCACGGGGCACTACTGCCCGATGAGCAGTACTTCTCCTCCCGATTGGTCCAGACTCGCCCCCCACTGGGATCCCTCCAACGCCAAGCCGCAGGACGCCCAGGAAGCCGAAGCCGAACTCGACGCCGCCGAGAAGACCGCCGAACGCGTCGCGGGCGGCGGCATCCGCGCCGCGGTCCTGGGCGCCAACGACGGCCTCGTGACCAACCTCTGCCTCATCCTCGGCATCGTCGGCGCGGCCACCCCCGCCTCGACCGTCCGGCTGACCGGGCTCATGAGCCTCCTCGCGGGCGCGCTGTCCATGGCGGCCGGCGAGTGGGTGTCGGTGCGGAGCCAGTTGGAGGTAGCCGAAAGCATGGACGGGGCCTTGCGCCGGGCCTGGCGGGCCAGCCCTCCCGTGGTGTTCGCACGCTTCGCCCGCGCGCTGCGAGGGTTCGGCCTGGACCGGCGGACGGCACGTGAGGCGGAAGAGCAGGTCGCCTTGGGCGATGAGCCTGTGACGGTGGCGGGCCGGGTCATCTTCGGTGTGACTCCCGACACGACGGGATCGCCGATGGTCGCGGCCGTCAGCTCGTTCGTGCTGTTCGCGGTGGGCGCCTTCATCCCGCTCGTGCCCTGGTTCTTCACCGGGGGCGTCACCGCCGTCGTCCTGTCGGCGGTCCTCACGGGCACCGCCAGCCTCCTGGTCGGCGGGTACCTCGCCGCGCAGTCGGACCGGCCGGTGTGGGCGGGGTCCTTGCGCCAGCTCGCCATCGTCGCGGTGGCCTCCGCCGTCACGTACGTGCTCGGGATGCTCGCGGGAACCGCGGTCTGACCCCCGCCGTTGGACAGGGGGCGGCGGCGCGGCATATTGATGAGTGTTGTCCGTTAGGACACCATAGGAGCCCGCAGCGAGACTTCTGGGGGAGGACGTGGGATTCGGTGTCCGCTACTTCGATCTCGACCTCGAGATCGTTCGGGAGCGGCTGCGCGGGCTGGGCGCGCGGTGCCACCGGCCACGGAGGCTGATCCAGCGGGTCGCGCTCGCCGGGCAGGGCGGCTGGGCGGGGCTGCACTCCGAGGGCGACAGGCACGTGCTCACCTTGATGCGCGACCAGCGGACCGTGCGCGAGGTCCTGGTGAGCGACTTCGACTCCGCGCTGGAGATCCTTGAGGGCCTCGGTCTTCGGGTCACCGGCCGGCAGGAGATCCATCGCGAGGCCTGGGAGCTGCACGCGGTCGAGTTCCGCTTCGCCGAAGGTCCCGGTCTGTCCCCGTCGCTGGAGATCCACGGGCCCCAGGACCAGGCGCAGGACCAGTCGGCGGTCCGGTGGGCGATCGGCCAGCTCGGTCTCGACCCGGGGCGCGCGCAGGCGATCCAGGGCGGTCCGGCGCTCGCGCCCGCGCGGCCGGCCAATCCCACGGAGCCGCTGATCCTCACCTCCCGCGCCGCGCAGGCCGGGAGTGGCGGAACCGGGAGTCCGGGCCCCGCGGCCCCGCCTCCGTCCGACGCGGCTGCGGCGCCGCCTCCTTGGCCGCCGCAGCCCGCGACGCCCGCCGCCGAGCCCGCCGAGCCCGCCGAAGTCGCCCAGGAGGACGAGAGCGCCTCCGCCCCCTCCCCCACGGTGACGGTGCTGGACACCGGGGCGCCGCGCCCGTCCGCGCCGCCTCAGGCCCGGCCGCAGGCCGCGGAGCCCGCGCCCGACCCGGGACGGCTCGTGCAGTTCACCGTCGCCGAGACGGGTTGGACGACCGAGGCGAGCGAATGGGTGCCCGGCGAGTACTGGATCCGCTGGGCGACCGTCCTGCACAACCCGAACACGCTGTACTGGTGCGAGCTGCCGACGGTGCAGGTCACCGTCCGCGACGCGTACGGCAAGGTCATCGGCTCCGAGGAGCAGGTGCTGACGGTGCTGCCCCCGCGCACCAAGATCGCCTGGGCGGGCCTGCTGGAGGTCAACGGGAACCGTCCGCACACCCTGGAGATCACGCCGCGTCCGGCCGACTGGTATCCGACGCAGGCGCGGCCCGAGGACTTCCCGCCGTTCGACTACGAGAACGTCGCCATGGAGGTGCCGGAGGGCGCCTGCGAGGTGACCGGTGAGATCCGCAACCCCTATGCCGAGGCCGTCGAGGAGGTCGCGCTCGTCGCCCTGTTCCGGGACGCCCGGGGGGCCTTGATCGGCGGCGACATGAGCTTCGTGCAGGGGCTGCCCGCCCACGGCTCCGTGCCGTTCAAGATCGAGGGGACGGTGGCGGCTCCGCCCGGCCCCGTGGTGTCCCTGGACCTGATGGCCCAGCCCTGGTCCGACCCGAATCCGTGGGAGAACGCGCTCCAACGCTGAGCGGCGGACGGCTCCGCGGAGTTTTCCACAGGCCGCGCACGAGGCGTGTCCGCGACCGGGCTCTTCGTGTTTACATGGGGCGAGCCGGGGCGTGCCGAGCTCCCGGCCCGAAGGGTTCGAGGACGAGCCTATGGACGAGAAGCTGGGTGTCCGGCGCGAGGCGTTGCGCGAGGAGTGGTCGCGGTGGTTGGCGGGGCGGGGGTCGCCCGGTGTGCGGGCGGAGATAGGGGCGTCGTGGCTGCGGTCGATCCACGCGGTCGACCCGGCGCTGGGGAGCGCCCCGCTGGCGGCGGAGGCGGATTGGGCGCGCTCGCCGCTGCGCGCGCCGGTGGAGGCGGTGGCGGGCGAGCTGCGGGCGGTGGCCGAGGACGCGGGGTTCGTCGCGGCCGTCACCGACGAGCGCGGCACGATCCTGTGGACGTGCGGGGGCCGGGTGATGAGCCGCCGGGCGGGCGCGGTGAACTTCGCGCAGGGCGGCCGGTGGGACGAGGCCTCGATGGGCACGAACGCGCTCGCGCTGGCCCTGGAGACGGGCATGCCGAGTTCGGTGTTCTCCGCCGAGCACCTCGTGGAGGCGCTGCACGGGTGGGTCTGCTACTGCGCCCCGATCAAGGGCCCGGACGGCGCGGTCCTCGGCGTGCTGGACATCTCCAGCACCTGGGACAGGTCGCATCCGCTCTGCCTGCCGACGGTCCGGGGTCTCGCCGCCGCGATCGAGGACAGGCTGGGCAGGGCCCCCGGCTCGGGCTGGCGGCTGCGCTGCCTGGGCACGGCGTCGCTGCGCCGCGGCGGGGCCGCGGTGCGGATCCGGCCGCGGCAGGCCGAGATCCTCGCCCTGCTCGCCTTGGAGGGCCGCGCGGTGCCGCCCGAGCGGCTGCACGACTGCCTGTACGGCGAGCGCCGCGTCAGCGCGGTCACCCTCCGGGCCGAGGTGTCGCATCTGCGGCGCATCATGGCGGGGGCGCTGTCCCCGCGGGCCTACGAGCTGGCGGAGCGGCTCGCGTGCGACGCCGCCGAGGTCCTCGGGCACCTGCACGCGGGACGTCTGGACGAGGCGCTGGCGGGCTACGGAGGCCCGCTGCTGCCGCGGTCGGAGGCCCCGGGGATCGTGCGCTGGCGGGACCACATCGAGGTGGCGCTGCGCGAGGCCGTCCTCGCCGACCCGCGTCCCGAGCCGGCACTCGCCTACGGCGCCCGCCACCCCGAGGATCTCGCCGTGCACGAGCGCGCCGCCGCCCTGCTCGGCCCGACCGACCCGCGCCACGCGGTCGCGGTCGCCCGCGTCCGCGCCGCCGCCGACTGATCGGCGCCAACGTTTCGCCAACGCGCCGAGGGGAGAGTGAGCGCCGTCACAGATGTCGAGGAGGGCGTCATGGCTTTCGTGCATCCCGGCCGGGACGGTTCGGTCGTGCGTTTCGCGCCGCAGTACGACAACTTCATCGGCGGCAAGTGGGTGCCGCCGGTCGACGGGCGGTACTTCGACGATCCGAGCCCGGTCGATGGCAGGGTGTTCACGCGGGTGGCCCGCTCCGGCGCGGCCGACGTGGAGCTGGCGCTGGACGCGGCGCACGCCGCCGCCGACGCGTGGGGCCGCACCTCGGTCGCCGAGCGCTCGCTGATCCTGCACCGGATCGCCGACCGCATCGAGGAGAACCTGGAGTACCTGGCGGTCGCCGAGACCTGGGAGAACGGCAAACCGGTGCGCGAGTCGCTCGCCGCCGACCTCCCCCTGGCGATCGACCACTTCCGCTACTTCGCGGGCGTGATCCGCGCCCAGGAGGGCGGCATCAGCCAGCTCGACGACGACACCGTCGCCTACCACTTCCACGAGCCGCTCGGCGTCGTCGGCCAGATCATCCCGTGGAACTTCCCGCTGCTCATGGCCACCTGGAAGCTCGCGCCGGCGCTGGCCGCGGGCAACTGCGTGGTGCTCAAGCCGGCCGAGCAGACCCCCGTCACCATCCTGCTGCTGGTCGAGCTGATCGCCGACCTCCTGCCACCCGGCGTGATCAACGTGGTCAACGGCTTCGGCGTGGAGGCGGGCAAGCCGCTGGCGTCCAGCCCGCGCGTCGCGAAGGTCGCCTTCACCGGCGAGACCACCACGGGCCGCCTCATCATGCAGTACGCGGCGCAGAACATCATCCCGGTCACCCTGGAGCTCGGCGGCAAGAGCCCGAACATCTTCCTGCCCGACGTCATGGCCGCCGACGACGACTACCTCGACAAGGCGATCGAGGGGTTCGTGATGTTCGCGCTGAACCAGGGCGAGGTCTGCACCTGCCCGTCCCGCGCGCTCGTCCACTCCTCGATCTACGACGCGTTCATGGAGCGGGCGCTGGAGCGGACCCGCGCGATCGTCGCGGGCGACCCGCTCGACCCGGCGACCATGGTCGGCGCGCAGGCGAGCAACGACCAGTACGAGAAGATCCTGTCCTACCTCGACATCGGCCGGGCGGAGGGCGCCGAGGTCCTCGCGGGCGGCGGCCCGCGCACGGTCCCTGGCCTGGAAGGCGGCTTCTACATCGAGCCGACGGTCTTCAAGGGCACCAACGACATGCGCATCTTCCAGGAGGAGATCTTCGGCCCCGTCGTGTCGGTCACCACCTTCGACTCCACCGAGGAGGCCCTGGAGCTCGCCAACGACACCCTTTACGGCCTCGGCGCGGGCGTGTGGACCAGGGACGGCGCGGCGGCCTACCGGCTCGGCAGGTCCATCAAGGCGGGCCGCGTCTGGACGAACTGCTACCACGCCTACCCGGCCCACGCGGCGTTCGGCGGATACAAGCAGTCGGGCATCGGGCGGGAGAACCACCGGCAGATGCTGGACCACTACCAGCAGACGAAGAACCTGCTGGTCAGCTACGCGCCGCAGCGGCTCGGCTTCTTCTGAGGGGCCGGGCATGGCCGAACGCGTCACGGTGACGGAGGAGGCCGCGGTCTGGCTGCGGCGGCTCGCGCGGACGCACGGGCCGCTGATGTTCCACCAGTCCGGCGGCTGCTGCGACGGCAGCTCTCCCATGTGCTACCCGCGCGGCGAGTTCCAGGTGGGCGCCGCCGACCTCCTGCTCGGGGAGGTGGGCGACGGGGTCCCCTTCTGGATCAGCGCCGCCCAGTACGCCTACTGGAGCCACACCCACCTGACGGTGGACGTGGTCCCGGGGCGCGGCGGCGGCTTCTCCGTCGAGGCCCCCGAAGGAGTCCGTTTCCTGCTGCGCTCCCGCCTGTTCACCGAAGCCGAGCTCGCCGCCCTCTCGGCCGCGCCTCCCCCGCCCACCGGCGAGACCGCCTGACGCCCCGGGCCGTCCGCCCCGGGCCTCGGGCGGCCCGGGGCGGACGGCCCTCGTCAGCGCGGCGGGTGCCAGAGGGGGCCGGCGAAGAAGGCCAGAGCCTCCTGGATGGTCCGGGGGTCGGCGTCGAGGTCGCTGAGATAGCAGACGGGCGTCCAGGAGCGGGTGCGGCGGATCACGACGGCGCGGGCGCGCAGGAGGCCGTGCCGGCGGACGGTGACGCCGCGCAGCCATCGCCAGTCGAAGTCCTCGGTCCTGCCGCCCCAGGAGATGGACAGGCCTCGGGGTCCGACCTCGAACATGCGGGTGCGCAGAAGCCGCGACAGCAGGGAGAGGAGGATGAACGCCCCCCACACCAGCCACGCCAGGAAGGCGACGGAGGAGAACGCCTCCCCGTCCACGTCGTCGCCGAGCAGGATGACCGGCACCGCCTGGGCGATGAAGCAGATGAGCGCCGCGCGCACCAGCCGTGAGCAGGCGTCCCGCACGAGCGCCCACGCGCGCACGCCGGCCGTGAACGGCGAGGCGGGACCACCGCCCCAGCCCGCGGTCCAGGAGCCCGCGTATCCGGTCCCTCCTCCCGCGCCGAACGGGGCGGACGACGGGTGGGCGGGGCCCGGCTCGAAGCGCGGGGTCGGCGCGGGCGCCGGGACGGCGGGCGACGGCGCGGCGGGCAGGACCAGGGTGCGCGGATCCGGCGCGGGCAGCGGCACCACCTCCGCTCTGGCCACCCGGGCGAGCGTGGCCTGCGCCTCGGCGGCGGTGGGGCGCGCGGCGGCGTCGTCGCGCAGCAGCGCCGCCAGCAGGCCCTCCAGCGGTCCCGCGTGCGCCGGGGCGGCGGGCCTGCCTTCGAGGATCTTCGCGACGATCGCGGTGAACGTGGGCCCGGTGAAGGCGTCGCGGCCCTCGACCGCGAAGTACAGGGTCGCGCCGAGCGCCCACAGGTCGGACGCCGCGCTCGCCTCCGCCCCGCGCAGCCGCTCCGGCGCCATGTAGCCGGGGGACCCGACGACGGTGCCCGTCCGGGTGAGCCGGGTGTCCCCCTCGGCGAGCGCGATCCCGAAGTCGACGATCTTGACGCGGTCCTGCGCGGTCACGAGCACGTTGGCGGGCTTCACGTCGCGGTGCACCACCCCGCACGCGTGCGCGGCGGCCAGGGCTTCGACCAGCTGCAGGAACAGCCGCGCGGCCCGTTCCGGGGGCAGCGGCCCTGACTCGGTGACGAGCGCGTCGAGCGACCTGCCCTCGACGTACTCCATGACGATGTAGACGCTGGAGTCCTCCAGCAGCACGTCGTAGACGGCCGCGGCTCCCGCGTGCGCGACGCGCGCCGCGGCGCGCCCCTCGCGCAGGAACCGCTCGCGCAGGTCCGCGGCCTCCTCCTCGGCGAATCCCGCAGGCGTGAGGATCTCCTTGAGCGCGACCTTGCGGTCGAGCCTCTCGTCGTCGGCGAGCCAGACGACGCCCATGCCCCCGCGGCCCAGCTCGCGTCGCAGTGTGAAGCGCCCGGCCACCCTCGTCTCCGCCACACCGGCCCCCGTCTCCCGTGATCCGCTCACGGGCACCATGGCGCAACGGCGGGTGCGGGCGCGCCCGCCCGTCCGCAAGCGGCCAGGCGAACGCGCGGACGGGCGGGCGTGCGGCGGTCAGTACCGCAGGAGGGCGGCGACCCTGGAGTGGTCGGCGAGCGAGCCGTCGGCGACGAAGGTGGCACGGCCGTCGCTGCGCAGCACGACCTCGATGAGGTCGTCGACGGCGTCGTTGACGAACTTGCCGCGGAAGGCCTCGTCGGTGGCCTCCTCGTTGAGCCCGATCTCGGCCGGGGGCGCCGTGCCGCCCTCGACGGCACCGCCCTCGGACAGCACGTGCAGGCGGCCCTCGTGGGTGCGGGACGGCGCGAAGAAGGTGTCCTCGACGAGCAGGTGCCCGATGCGGCCCTGGTGGGCGAGTTCCCAGCACTCTTCCAGGCCCGCGGCGAAGCGGCGGCCGGACCTCGCGTCGTCGATGGCGGCGAGGGCCTCCTCCCGGGCGCGCTGGTTCTCCTCGTGCAGGACGGGCGCGACGAGCCGGGCGATCTCCGGAGGGGTCAGCTTCTCGTAGCCGCCTTCGATGGTGCCGATGAGCGCGTCGCGCAGCGTCCCGTTGGTGTTCTCGCGCAGGTAGGAGAGCGCGCGCTGGACGCCGACGGCGATGACGGGCCGGCTGTCGCGCTTGAGCAGTTCGGTGAGGTTGCGGTCGATCTGCCGGATGAACTGCTGCCTGCGGTCCTCCTGGATGCGGTTCTGCACCCGGTTGGCGGCGGTGGGCCCGCCCTGCTCGGCGGGCACGGTGTCGTCGAGGTTCAGCGGGAACAGCGCGTTGCTCACCTCGACGCAGCGCTCCCCTTCGCCTTCGAACAGGCGGGTGGGCTGCTCCGACAGCACCAGGACGTAGTAGCTCCAGGTGCGTTCCAGCATCGCGAGGAGGTCGCGGGTGGCGAAGGTGTCGTCGATGACGACCCGTTCGCTGACGGTCACGCCGGGCAGGACGAACGCGTGCGTCTCGCCTCCGGCCGCGGCGAACAGGACGAGCGCCTCGGCGGTGCGGTCGAAGTCGACCTGCTCCGCGGCCTTCTCCAGGTTCCGCATCACCTCGTCGGCGACGCCGTGGTGCAGTTCGTAGCCGTCCAGCCGCTGCCTCGCCTCGTCCAGCAGCACCTTCAGGCGGATGCGGTCCTGCTGGCGTTCCGGCCTGGTGCGGTGCGTCGGCATGATGATCGAGACGGCCGGGAACGGCCTTACCTCGTGCAGTCGGGCGAGTTGCGCTGCGTCCACGAAATCCCCCAGTCCGAAGCCGGTGACCGTTTCAGCCTAAGTAGCGCGGAACCGAGGGAAAGGCGTAGTTGGTCGGTCATTTACCGAAACATAGCCAGGTAACACAACCGACATCTTTGACTAGACCTGGTCGGCCGTGAACAACTCCCAGTAATGGGTGATCTTCGCTCGGAAAGTACCGAGGTCCCTGCCGACGTACGTCCAGCGCCCCCGCAGCCGCCAAGAGCGGCCCAGGCCGTCGGAGAGCAGGATCTCCAGCGAGAAGGCGGCGTCGTGCGCGCGGACCGCTCCGCTCGCGTCGACGCCGCCGCTCTTCAGCATGGGGACGCCCTCGCACTTCACGGCGATGACGTGGGTGCCCGGATCCTGGCGGAGCAGCCCCTGTTCCAGATCGTGCACGAGTTGCGCGGAGTAGTCCGCGCCCAGCCAGCCGAGCTGCGGCACCTGCCGCGCCGGGGCGAAGCCCCAGAGCCGGGGTCCGCCCGTCATGGCGGGAAACCTGGTGTCCAGAAGGGACATGCTTCACCACTTCCCGGTTGATTCGACCAGTGTCTAAGGCGTGTTCAGTTGTGCCCCGATGGTCGTGCGAATCGCCGTGTGGTCAGTGGGGTGGACAGGCGGCACGCATGGCGTCCCAAGTGCCCAACTTGACCCTTTCTCCTCGCGAAAGAGACTTTGCCAGTGCGATCTCCGCCGCGTCCAGACCCAACCAGCTCTGATAGGTGACGAATTTGACTCCCTTTGATGCCAGAACAGACTCGATGTCTGTTACGGGGCCCGGACGGGTGCCCAACTCGGACAGCAGGACCCCGACCGTCTCGGCCGCGTCGGACTTGTTCGTGCCCACGACGCCGGACGGACCGCGCTTGATCCAGCCCGCCGTGTACTCGCCCTCGGCGATCCTGCCCTTCTCGTTGCGGATCACCGAGGCCCGCTCGTCGAAGGGGACGCCGTCCAGGGGGACGCTGCGGTAGCCGACCGAGCGCACGACCATCCCGACGGGCAGAGTCTCGTACTCGCCGGTGCCGCGGACCTTCCCGTCGACGAGTTCGGTGCGCTCCACGCACAGCCCCTCGACCCGGTCCGTGCCGAGGATCTCGACGGGCGCGCGCCAGAACCTCAGGTCGATGTGCCGCTCCCGGCCGGCCTCCGGCTCACCCGCCCAGGCCCGCATCGCCGCGAGGTTGCCCCGGACATGCCGGTCCGCGGCCTCCAGGGCGAGGCTCTCGGCGTCCAGGTCCAGGTCCTCGGGCCGCACCGCGACGGACGCGGCGGGCAGTTCGCCGAGTTCGCGCGCCTCCTTGGTGGTGAACTTCGCGTGCGCGGGCCCGCGGCGGCCGATGAGGTGCACCTTCTTGACGCGGCTGCGGCTCAGCTCTTCGAGGACCGCGACGGGGATGTCGGTCTCGGCCAGTTCCTCGGCGGTCTTGGCGAGAATCCGCACGACGTCCACGGCGACGTTCCCGACGCCGATGACGGCGACCTCCTCGACGGACAGGTCGAAGGAGTGGCCCGCGGCGTCAGGATGGCCGCAGTACCAGTTGACGAAGTCGGTGGCGGCCACCGAGCCCGGCAGGTCCTCGCCCGGGACGCCCAGGCGGCGGTCGACCATCGCCCCGGTGCTGTAGACGACGGCGTCATAGGCCGAGAGGAGTTCCTCGCGGGTGATGTCGCTGCCGAGTTCGACGCAGCCGAAGAACCGCACCGTGGGCTGCTCCAGGACGCGCTGGAGGTAGCGGGCGATGGCTTTGATCGACTTGTGGTCGGGCGCGACGCCGTAGCGCACGAGCCCGTAGGGGGTGGGCAGCCGGTCGAAGACGTCCACGCGGACGCCGCCTTTGGTCAGCGCCTCGGCGGCGTACAGGCCCGCGGGCCCGGCGCCTACGACGGCGACAGTAAAGTCGGTCACACGGGGCATTCTGCACACGACCCCTCGCATACGACCATGTGAGCTAGATCACTGCCCGGCCGTCGACCACGCTGGATCGTGCCAATCTGCTGTGGTTCCTGCCGTAGGCGAAGTAGACGACGGCACCGACCAGCATCCAGACGACGAACCGGATCCAGGTCTCGGTCGGCAGGTTCAGCATGACGAAGAAGCACGCGAGGACCGACAGGATCGGAACCAGCGGGACGAGCGGCGTCCGGAACGAACGGGGCAGATCGGGCCGGGTCCGCCGCAGCACCATGACGGCGATGGACACGACGACGAACGCGAAGAGCGTCCCGATGTTCACTAGTTCGGCGAGCGCGGAGAGCGGGATGAGCCCGGCCAGGACGGCCACGATGACGCCCATGAAGATCGTGGAGCGCGCCGGCGTGCCGAACCGCGGGTGCACGTGGGAGAGCCACCCGGGCAGGAGGCCGTCGCGGCTCATCGCGAAGAAGACCCGGCTCTGCCCGAGCAGCAGGATGAGCACGACGGTGGTGAGGCCGAAGATGGCGCCGACGCTGATGAGCCCGGCGAAGAACGGCTGGCCGACGGCCCGGAAAGCGTCGGCGAGCGGCGCCGCCTCACTCAGTTCCGTGTAGTGCTGCATCCCGACCACGACCAGGGAGACCAGCACGTACAGCAGCGTGCAGACGCCGAGGGAGCCGAGGATGCCGATCGGCAGGTCGCGCTGCGGCCGGCGCGCCTCCTCGGCGGTGGTCGCCACGATGTCGAAGCCGATGAAGGCGAAGAAGACGATCGCGACCGCCCCGAAGACGCCGAACCAGCCGAACGCCACGGGGGTCACGCCGAACAGCACCTGGATGAGCGGCGCGCGCACGCCTTCCACGGTGTCGGTGGTGACCGCGGGCGGGATGAAGGGTTTGTAGTTGGCGGCCTTGATGGAGAAGACGCCGGCGATGATGACCAGCAGGACCACCGCGACCTTGATGGTCACCATGATCGCGTTCACCCGCGAGGAGATCTTGATGCCCGCGACGAGCACCACGGTGACCAGCAGCACGATCAGGACCGCCGGGATGTTGAACCGCGCGGTCTCCCCGGCGAGCTGGGACGGCAGATCCAGCCCCAGGGTCGACAGCAGCGAGGCGAAGTACCCCGACCAGCCGACGGCCACCACGGCGGCGGCGAGCGCCATCTCCAGGATGAGGTCCCAGCCGATGATCCAGGCGGGCAGTTCGCCGAGGGTCGCGTAGGAGAAGGTGTAGGCGGAGCCCGCGACCGGGACGGTGGAAGCGAACTCGGCGTAGCAGAGCGCGGCGAGCGCGCACACGATCCCGGCGATCGCGAACGAGACGGCGACCGCCGGACCGGCGTACTCGCGTGCCACCCGGCCGGTGAGCACGAAGATGCCCGTGCCGATGATGACGCCGACGCCGAAGACGATGAGGTCGAGCGCCGACAGGTCCCGGCGGAGCCGGTGGCCCGGCTCCTTGGTCTCCCTGACGGACTGCTCGACGGTCTTCGTGCGGAAAAGGCTCGCGGCCACCGGCACCCCTTATTACGGTTCGCGTTGCTCAGAACACGAACCGTAACAAGTAGGCGGGCCGAGCGCGCTAAGGCACCGGCCGCTTCTCGGTCACCTTGCCTTCTCCGGGACCTTCACTTGCCCGTCACCTTCGCGAACGCGTCGGTGATCTCCTTGGCGAGGTCGGGCGCGGTGAGGCCGATCTCGGTGAGGATCTCGCCGCGGCCCGCGTGGTCGAGGAACTCCTGCGGGATGCCGTACGTGCGGATGGGGGTGTCCACGCCGGAGTCGCGCAGGAGCCGGGCTACGGCGTCGCCGACCGCGCCGGTGCGGCCGTTGTCCTCGACGACGACCACGAGCTTGTGCTCCGCGGCGGCCGAGGCCAGCGCCGGGTCCAGCGGCTTGACCCACAGGGGGTCGATCACCGTCGCGTCGACGTCGGAGGCGGCGAGGCGCTGGGCGACGTCGACGCCGCAGGCGGCCATGGAGCCGACGGCGACGATGAGGACGTCCTTGTCGGGGCCTTCGGCGAGCACGTCCATCGAGCCGAGCACGCCGATGGCGGGCAGGTCCTCGAAGACCGGGCCCTTGGGGAAGCGGATCGCCGAGGGGGCGTCGGAGATGTCCAGGCAGGCGCGCAGGAGCTGCCGCAGCCGGGCGCCGTCGCGCGGCACGCCGATGTGCATGCCGGGGATCAGCTGGAGGATCGACAGGTCCCACATGCCGTTGTGCGAGGCGCCGTCGTTGCCGGTGACGCCCGCGCGGTCGAGGACGAAGGTGACGCCCTGCCGGTGCAGCGCGATGTCCATGAGGACCTGGTCGAACGCCCGGTTCAGGAAGGTCGCGTAGATCGCGACGACCGGGTGCAGCCCGCCCAGGGCGAGTCCCGCGGCGGAGGTGGCCGCGTGCTGCTCGGCGATGCCGACGTCGTAGATCCGGTCGGGGTGGGCGTCGGCGAAGGCCGCCAGGCCGACGGGGTGCAGCATCGCGGCGGTGATCGCGACGACGTCGGGGCGCTCGGCGCCGATCTCGACCATCTCGCGGGAGAAGACCTTGGTCCAGCCCGGGGTGGAGGAGGGCGCGGACTTGCCCGTGAGCGGGTCGAAGGACCCGGCGCCGTGCATGTGGTCCTCGACGTTCTCCAGCGCCGGACCGTAGCCCTCGCCCTTGCGGGTGATGGCGTGCACGATCACGGGGCCGCCGAAGTCGCGGGCCTTGCGCAGGGCGCGCTCGACGGCCTGCTCGTCGTGGCCGTCGATGGGGCCGATGTACTTCAGGCCGAGGTCCTCGAACATCGCCTGGGGCTGGAGGATGTCCTTCAGGCCCTTCTTGATGCCGTGCAGCGCCTCGTAAGCCAACTCCCCGGCTACGGGTACCTTGGGAACTGTCTTCTTGACGAGGTCGAGCGCCTTCTCGTAACCCTGGGTGACGCGGAGGTCGGCCAGGTGGCTGGCGAGACCACCGATGGTGGGCGAGTAGGAGCGGCCGTTGTCGTTGACCACGATGATCACGGGGCGGTCGGCGCCCGCGATGTTGTTCAGGGCCTCCCAGCACATGCCGCCGGTGAGGGCGCCGTCGCCGACGACGGCGATCGCGCGCCGGTCGGTCTCGCCGCGCAGCTCGAAGGCCTTGGCGAGGCCGTCGGCATAGGACAGGGCGGTGGAGGCGTGGGAGTTCTCGATGATGTCGTGCTCGGATTCGCCCTGGCAGGGGTAGCCGGACAGGCCGCCCTTCATGCGGAGGCCGGTCCAGTCCTTCCGGCCGGTGAGCAGTTTGTGCACGTAGGCCTGGTGACCGGTGTCGAAGAGGATGCGGTCGCGCGGAGAGTCGAAGACCCGGTGCAGGGCGACGGTGAGTTCGACGACGCCGAGGTTGGGTCCGAGGTGACCGCCGGTTTTGGAGACGGCGTCCACCAGGAACTCTCGGATCTCCGCATGGAGTTCGGGGAGGCTCGCGGCGTCCAGACGTTTCACATCGTCTGGACCGTTGATCGACTCAAGCAGGCTCAAGCTGGGTCATCTCCTCTGCGAACCGAGGCCTGTGACTTTCGGTGACCCGAACGCCTCCCGTAGGCAGGCCCCTGCGGCTTATGGTTGCCCAGAGTTTAATGCCGCTTCGCCGAACACGGAGAGCAAGGAGAAGAAGTTTCATATGGGAGAGAAGATAGTACTTCTGGACGAAGCCGGACATGCCATAGGAACCGCCCCGAAAGCGGAGAGCCACCACCAAAGCACTCCGTTTCACCTGGCCTTCTCCTCGTACCTCGTGGACGCCTCCGGACGGGTCCTGGTGAGCCAGAGAGCCCACCACAAGGCAAGTTTCCCGTCGGTGTGGACCAACAGCGCGTGCGGCCACCCTGCCCCGGGAGAGTCCCTGCGCGACGCGGTGTCCCGCCGCGTCAAAAGTGAGCTCGGCCTGACCGTCAGTGACATCACTCTCATCCTGCCGGAGTTCGTCTACCGGGCCGAGATGAACGGCGTCGTGGAGCACGAATGGTGCCCCGTGGTGCGCGCCTTCGTCGACGCCGAGCCCGCGCTCGACCCCGACGAGGTCGAGGACATCCAGTGGCGCGACTGGGAGGGCGTGAAGGCGCTGCGCGAGGACCCGCAGGCCTCCCCCTGGTTCCTCGACCAGATGGTCCACCTCGTCCCCCTGGGCGAGCCGCTGACGTGGAAGCAGGCCGACGAGCGGCTGCTCCCCCCGGCCATCACCTGGTGAGGCCCGCCCCCCTCAGCTCGTGAGGAGCCGCGCCAAGGGTGCGGCGGGCTTCCCGGACAGCATCGACCTCACCTCGGCCACCAGGGACGGCTGAGCCGTCCACAGGCCCCCCTGGTAGCCGACGGCGACGATCGGCCGCCGCAGCGGCCTGACGTCCTCCAGCGCCCAGTGGTACTCCCCCTGCGCGGCCCACGGGCCGCAGTCGCACGGCGCCGCCTCCGGCGCGCACACGTCCGCGATGTCGGCCACCGCGATCACCGCGCCGAGCGTCGCCAGCGGATCCGACGGCGACCACCCCGCCGCCCGCGCCTCCACCAGCGCCCGGGACCCGAGATCGACGCGCATGGCGGCGTGGATCAGGACCGTTCCACGATGCCCCGCGGGGTGGTCCTGGTTGACCAGCCGCTGATGCCCCCGGGCGACGGCCCACGCGTACGGCTGCTTCACGCTGATCGCCTGCATGCGGTTCCCTCCCAGGCGACGGGCGTCCACCTGACACCCATCTTTACTCGACCGCCGGGCCATGCGAATCCTACTTAAGCCGGATTATGAGGATTCGCAGAGGTTAATCAAGCCCCTACAGCCGGGAAACTCGCTGTGTCATGGGGCACACACACGGGGCCCGACTTCCGGCCCTTGACAGGGTTGACACCCGCCCTTACAGACGGCGAAGCCGCCGCCGGACGGGTCCGGCGGCGGCTTCGCCACTGTCCTACTTCGCGATGAGCGAGCGGAGGACGTACTGCATGATGCCGCCGTGGCGGTAGTAGTCGGCCTCTCCGGGGGTGTCGATGCGGACGACCGCGTCGAACTCCTTGCCGTCGGCCTTGACCTTGACGGTCTTGGGCGTGATGCCCTCGTTGAGCTTCTCGACCCCGATGATCTGATAGGTCTCGGTGCCCGTGAGGCCGAGGGACTCCGCGCTCTGGCCCTCGGGGAACTGGAGCGGGATGACGCCCATGCCGATGAGGTTCGAGCGGTGGATGCGCTCGTAGGACTCGGCGATGACGGCCTTCACGCCCAGCAGCGCGGTGCCCTTGGCGGCCCAGTCGCGCGACGAGCCGGAGCCGTACTCCTTGCCCGCGAGGACGACCAGCGGGATGCCCGCGGAGATGTAGTTCGCGGACGCGTCGTAGATGAACGACTGCGGCGCGCCCTCCTGGGTGAAGTCGCGGGTGTAGCCGCCCTCGACGCCGTCCAGCAGCTGGTTGCGCAGCCGGATGTTGGCGAAGGTGCCGCGGATCATGACCTCGTGGTTGCCGCGGCGCGAGCCGTAGGAGTTGAAGTCCTTGGCGGCGACGCCGTTGGCCTCCAGGTACTGCGCGGCAGGGGTGCCCAGCTTGATGTTGCCGGCGGGCGAGATGTGGTCGGTGGTGACCGAGTCGCCGAGCTTGGCCAGGACCCGGGCGCCGGAGATGTCCGAGACCGGCGCGGGGGTCTCGGGCATGCCGTCGAAGTACGGGGCCTTGCGCACGTAGGTGGAGTTCGGGTCCCACTCGAAGGTGTCGCCGGTCGGGATGTCGAGACCCTGCCAGCGGGCGTCGCCGGCGAAGACGTCGGCGTAGTCCTTGACGAAGAGGTCCTGGGAGATGGAGGCCTCGACGACCTCGGACACCTCGGCCGGAGACGGCCAGATGTCGCTCAGGTAGACCGGCTGCCCGTCGGAGCCGGTGCCGATCGGGTCGTTGAGAATGTCGATGTCCATCGTGCCCGCGAGCGAGTAGGCGATGACCAGCGGCGGCGAGGCCAGGTAGTTCATCTTCACGTCGGGGCTGATGCGGCCCTCGAAGTTGCGGTTGCCCGACAGGACCGCGGTGACCGCGAGGTCGTTGTCGTTGATCGCCTTGGAGATCTCCGGCTCCAGCGGGCCGGTGTTGCCGATGCAGGTGGTGCAGCCGTAGCCGACCAGGTTGAAGCCGATCTTGTCGAGGTACGGGGTGAGGCCCGCGCGCTCGTAGTAGCCGGTGACGACCTGGGAGCCGGGCGCAAGGGAGGTCTTCACCCAGGGCTTGCGGGTGAGGCCCTTCTCGACGGCCTTCTTGGCCAGGAGGCCCGCGCCGACCATGACGTACGGGTTCGAGGTGTTGGTGCAGGAGGTGATCGCCGCCACCGTCACCACACCGTGGTCGAGCTCGAAGGAGGTGCCGTCGGCCAGGGTGACCTGGACCTTCTTGTGCGGGCGGTCGCCGCCGTCGTACTCGGCCGGGGCGTCGGAGGCCGGGAAGGACTCCAGGCCCGCCTCGTCGGCGTCCTTGACGTAGTTCTGGACGTCGCGGCGCCAGGTGTCCTTGGCCTTGGAGACCTCGATGCGGTCCTGCGGGCGCTTGGGGCCGGCGATCGACGGGACGACCGTGGCCAGGTCGAGCTCGAGGTGCTCGGAGAAGTCCGGCTGGGCCTCGGGGTCGAGCCACATGCCCTGCTCCTTGGCGTACGCCTCGACGAGCGCGATCTGCTCGTCGGAGCGGCCGGTGAGGCGCAGGTAGTTGAGGGTCTGGTCGTCGATCGGGAAGATCGCGCAGGTGGAGCCGAACTCGGGGCTCATGTTGCCGATGGTGGCGCGGTTGGCCAGCGGCAGGGCGGCGACGCCCGCGCCGTAGAACTCCACGAACTTGCCGACGACGCCGTGCTTGCGCAGCATCTCGGTGATGGTGAGCACGAGGTCGGTGGCGGTGGTGCCGGAGGGCAGCTCACCGGTCAGCTTGAAGCCGACGACGCGCGGGATGAGCATGGAGATCGGCTGGCCGAGCATCGCGGCCTCGGCCTCGATGCCGCCGACGCCCCAGCCCAGGACGCCGATGCCGTTCTCCATCGTGGTGTGGGAGTCGGTGCCGACGCAGGTGTCGGGGTAGGCGACGCCGTTCCGGTCGAACACGACGCGGGCGAGGTGCTCGATGTTCACCTGGTGCACGATGCCGGTGCCGGGCGGGACGACCTTGAACTCGTCGAAGGCGGTCTGGCCCCAGCGCAGGAACTGGTAGCGCTCGTTGTTGCGCTCGTACTCGACGGCCATGTTGAGGCCGAACGCCTTCGCGGAGGCGTAGTTGTCGACGATGACGGAGTGGTCGATGACCATCTCGGCCGGCGCCAGCGGGTTGATCTTGGAGGCGTCGCCGCCGAGGTCGCGGACGGCCTCGCGCATGGTGGCGAGGTCGACGACGCAGGGGACGCCGGTGAAGTCCTGCATGATCACGCGGGCGGGCGTGAACTGGATCTCGGTGTCGGGCTGCGCGCTGGCGTCCCACTGGCCGAGGGCGTTGATGTGGTCGGCGGTGATGTTGGCGCCGTCCTCGGTGCGCAGCAGGTTCTCCAGGAGAACCTTGAGGCTGTACGGAAGGCGGGCCGAGCCCTCGACCGCGTCCAGCCGATAAATCTCGTAGGTCTTCTCGCCTACCCGCAGCTCGCTCTTGCTGCCGAAGCTGTTCGCGGACACTTGCCGTCTCCTCCTACATGAACCGATCTTGACGACCGGCCGACCGATATTGCCGGCTCATCGAGGCGCGCCGTACCTCTGCCTACCTGGGCGCTGCGGGAGGACACCGGTGCGCTGCCTGCCTTCGCGGTCCGGTGCTTCCGGTCCTCCACACAGAATCCTGCCCTAGTCCGGAAGCGCGCCTGAACTCAGGTCGGCCTAACTTCCGTCACTTTTTCTCTCGACGTCAAGGTATCCAAGATTTGTCTTGACATCAAGTTACTCATGGGTAGCAATCTCACGGAGAAGTGTTCGGGCAGTGAGGCCGCAGGCCTTCCAACGAGAGTGTTCTAGATATATCGTCAAGACTATCGAGAACACCGTTCGACCGATCTTGACGGCACGATCTTGAAGGGACGTCGCCATGCCAGGACGACGGCACGGATGGCAGGGGCCGGGCCCCGACTTCCTCTTCGGGTGGGGCGGCGGCCACCAGGGCACACCGCCCTGGGCGCAGCCCGGTTTCCCGTTCGGCCCGCCGCCCCCCAAGGCCAAGCGGGGGGACGTGCGCGCGGCGATCCTCGTCCTGCTGACCGAGGGCCCGCGCAACGGGTACCAGATCATCCAGGACGTGGTGGAGCGCACCGAAGGCTCCTGGAAGCCCTCCCCCGGCGCGGTCTACCCCGCGCTCCAGCAACTCTCCGACGAGGGCCTCATCCGCGGCGCGGAGGCAGAGGGCCGCAAGACCTACACGTTGACGGAGGAGGGCCGCGCGTACGTCGAGCGGAACCCTCCCGAGGCGCCGTGGAACGACAGGGCGAAGGGCGGCGTCAAGGCCGACGGGCACGGCTGGCCGGGCGGCGAGACCGCCGCGGTCTTCGGCGAGATGGCCCAGCTCGGCAAGGCGCTGGTCCAGGTCGTGCAGGCGGGCTCGCCAGGGCAGGTCGCCGAGGCCCGGCAGGTGCTCGGCGACACCCGCCGCCGCCTGTACGGCATCCTCGCCTCCGACACCCACGAGGAGGACCTCTGATGTCGGGAAAGTCACGCGATGACCACTGGCGCAACCATCTGGCCGCCCACGAGGCCCACCGCGCCGCGCACCTGGCCGGCCGGGAGGCGCGCCGCGCGGCCCGTATGGCGGGGATCTCCGCGCTCCAGGGCTGGGGCGCGCCCGCGGTGCCGGACACCGGCCATCTGCGCGTGGGCGACACCGAGCGCAACGCCGTCGCCGACGCGCTCCAAGAGCACTACGCGCAGGGCCGCCTGGACTCCGCCGAACTCGACGACCGGCTCAGCCGCGCCCTCGCGGCCAAGACCGGGGCCGATCTCCGCGGCCTCATGGACGACCTGCCGGGCCCGCACCCCTGGGAGGCCCCTGTCACGCCCCAGCGGCACGCGCCCGGCTACCGGACCCGGCGGGGCCCGCACCGGCTCTCGCTCGCGCTCTGGCTCTTCCTCGTGGTGGGCCTGCCGCTGATCTTCTTCGGAGGGGGCGCCGTCGCGGTCTTCGCCGCGGTGCGCGTCCTGTTCCTCGTGGGGCTGGTCTTCTTCGTGGCCAGGATGTTCCGCCGGGCTCGCTCGCGGCGGTAGGAGAACGCAGGCGGCGTCCCGCTCCCCCACCCGGAGCGGGACGCCGCGTGGAGGCGTCCGGACGGTGTCGCGTCCGGCGCCTCCCGGCACGTCCCGCCGCTCACCCGTCAACGCAGGCGGCGGAACGTGACGCCTTTCAGGCGCGCAGCCCGGCCGCCTCGGCGGCGAGCTTCTCGATGCGCGCCCAGTCGCCCTGCGCGATCGCGTCGGCGGGCGTGATCCAGCTGCCGCCCACGCAGGCGACGTTCGGCAGGGCGAGGAACTCGGGCGCGTTGGCGAGGCTGATCCCGCCGGTCGGGCAGAAGGTGATCTCCGGCAGCGGGCCGTTGATGCCCTTGAGGAACCCCGGGCCGCCCGCGGCGGTCGCCGGGAAGAACTTCATCGCGGTGATGCCCTGCTCCAACAGCCCCATCGCCTCGCCGACGGTGGCCACGCCCGGCAGGAACGGGACCCCGCTGTAGCTCATCGCGGTGCGCAGGATGTCGGTGACGCCCGGGCTGACCAGGAACTTCGCCCCCGCCGCCACGGTGTCCTTGACCTGCTGCGGGCCGGTCACGGTGCCCGCGCCGACGACGGCGCCCTCGACCTCGGCGGCGATGCGGCGGATCGACTCCAGGCCCGCCTCGGTGCGCAGGGTGACCTCGATGACGGGCAGGCCGCCCGCGACCAGGGCCCGCGCCAGCGGCACCGCGTCGTCGGCGTCCTCCAGCACCACCACCGGGATCACCGGGGCGAGGTTCATGAGGTCTTCGGCGCGCATCTGGGTCTCTCTCCTTGGGAAATAGCTGTGTTCGCCCCCTGGGCTGTGTTCTCCCCGGGAGGGGGTTTCCCCGGGGGCGGCGGCAGGCCCCTCCGCCTGCGCCGCCCCCAGGGACGTTCCTCCGCGGGACCGGAACCGGCCCCTCCGCCGGCGCGGTCCCGCGAAGCGGGTTCCCCACGGGCCCGGGAACGGCCCCTCCGCCGTGCCCGGTCCCGTGCGGGAGTGTTTCTCCTCGCGGGGCCGCTCCTCAGCCCCTCCGCGTCGGAGCGGCCCCGCGAGGAAGTCTCTAGAAGACCGAGGCACCCCGCTCTGCGGGTCCGACCGACGCGCGGAACGCGCCGAAGAGGTCGCGGCCCGTGCCCGACCACTCCTCGGCCGTCGGCGCGGCGCCCTCGGGCTCGCGCGCGGCGAGGTCGGCGAGGATCTCCAGCTTGCCGCTGTCGGCGTCGAAGCGGATGGGGTCGCCGTCGCGGACCCGCGCCAGGGGGCCGCCCGCGGCGGCCTCCGGCGTCAGGTGGATGGCGGCGGGCACCGCCCCGGAGGCGCCCGACATCCGTCCGTCGGTGACGAAAGCGATCTGGAAGCCCTTGTCCTGGAGCACCGACATCGGCGGGGTGAGCTTGTGCAGCTCGGGCATCCCCGTCGCCTTCGGGCCCTGGTAGCGCAGCACGATGACGACGTCGCGGTTCAGCTCGCCCGCCTTGAACGCGTCGAGGACCTGCTCCTGGGTGGTGAAGACCCGGGCGGGCGCCTCGACCGAGCGGTGCTCGGGCTTGACCGCGGAGACCTTGACGACGCCGCGGCCGAGGTTGCCCTCGACCATGCGCAGACCGCCGTCGGCCGAGAAGGGCCGGGACGCGGGACGCAGGACGTCCTCGTCGCCGGAGAGCTCGGGGGCATCGGCCCAGGACAGGACGTTGTCTTCGCCGAGTGAGGGCGTCTGCGTGTAGCGCGACAGGCCGTCGCCGGCGACGGTCTTGACGTCCTCGTGCAGGAGGCCCGCCGAGAGCAGTTCGCGGATCAGGAACCCGGTGCCGCCCGCGGCATGGAAGTGGTTCACGTCCGCGGCGCCGTTGGGGTAGATCCGGGTGAGCAGCGGGGTCACCGTGGACAGCTCGGCGAAGTCGTCCCAGGTGAGCTCGTAGCCCGCGGCCGCGGCCATCGCGGGCAGGTGCAGCGTGTGGTTGGTGGAGCCGCCGGTGGCCAGCAGCGCGACGACGCCGTTGACCCAGGCCTTCGCGTCGAGGATCTCAGCCACCGGGGCGACCTCGCCGGAGACGGCGCGGCGGCCCGCCTCGGCGGTCAGCGCGGCCCGCAGCGGAGTGTTCGGGGAGACGAAGCTGGCCCCCGGCAGGTGCAGGCCCATGACCTCCATCAGCATCTGGTTGCTGTTGGCGGTGCCGTAGAAGGTGCAGGTGCCGGGCGAGTGGTAGGAGGCCGCCTCGGCCTCCAGGAGCTCCTCGCGGCCGACCTCGCCGACGGCGTAGAGCTTGCGGATGCGGCCCTTCTCGGCGTTCGGCAGGCCGGAGCCCATGGGCCCGGCGGGCACGAGCAGGGTCGGCAGGTGGCCGAAGGACAGCGCGCCGATGACGAGCCCGGGAACGATCTTGTCGCAGACGCCGAGCATCAGGGCGGCGTCGAACATGTCGTGCGCGAGGGCGACCGCGGTGGACATCGCGACGACGTCGCGGCTGAACAGGGACAGCTCCATGCCGGGACGGCCCTGGGTGACGCCGTCGCACATGGCCGGGACCCCGCCGGCGACCTGGGCGACGCCCCCGGCCAGCAGGATCGCCTTCTTCAGGTGCTCGGGGTAGGTCCGGAACGGCTGGTGCGCCGAGAGCATGTCGTTGTAGGAGGTCACGATCGCGACGTTGCGCCGGGTGTTGCCGCGCAGCGCGGTCTTCTCCTCGGGCGTGGAGGCGGCGAAGCCGTGCGCGAGGTTGCCGCAGGCGAGCGCGCCGCGCACCGGACCCTCTGCCTGAGCCGAGGCCACGCGCGCGAGGTAGGCGGCGCGGGACGCGGCGCTGCGCTCGGTGATGCGGGCGGTGACACGGTCGAGGACGGGGTGGACGGCCGTCATAAGACAACTCCGGGAAGAGATCGGCGAATCTGAGAGACACCTTAGCAAGGAATCTTGAAAACTTCTGTAGGCAAGATGACAAAAGTCACGGATCATCAGAAACAAGACGGACGAGAGATCGTGGAAGACTGGACACATGTCGAGAGCAGCGGCAACGAGCGGGGAGATCCTCCGGCTGATCCGCGAGGACGAGGTGCCGACCAGGGCCGAGCTGGCCCGACTCACCGGCCTGTCCCGTCCCGTCATCGGGCAGCGGGTCACCGAGCTGATCGACGCCGGCTTCGTCCAGGAACTGCCCGGCGTGTCCAGCGGCGGCCGCCCCGCGGCGCGGCTGGAGTTCAACGGCGCGGGCGGGCGCGTCCTGGTGGCCTCTCTCGGCCACACCCACGGGCACCTCGCCGTGTGCGACCTGTCCGGGACCGTCCTTCGCCAGGAGCCCGTGGTGATCGGCGCGGGCATCGAGTCGGCCATCGAGGCGTGGCAGCGCATGGACCCCGGGCCCGTGCGCGGCGTGGGCATCGCGGTCCCCGGCCCGGCCCTGGCCGACGAGCGGATCACCAAGGCCGTCCAGGACGTCTTCCCTGTTCCGGTGCACATCGACAACGACGTGAACGTCATGGCCCAGGGCGAGTACCGGGTCCGCAACGACGTGTCGGACCTCCTGTTCGTCAAGGCGTCCACCGGGATAGGAGCCGGGGTCATCTCCGGCGGCAGGCTCCAGCGCGGCGCCTACGGCGGGGCCGGGGAGATCGGGCACATCCCCGTGTCCGACGGCCTGCTGTGCGGCTGCGGCACGGTCGGCTGCGTGGAGACCGTCGCGGGCGGCGCGGCGCTGCTGGCCCAGCTCGGCGGGCGTGCCAAGGACCTTCCCGAACTCGCCGCGCTGGCCCGCGCGGGCGATCTCGAAGCCGTCGCGGTGCTGCGCGAGGCGGGCCGCAGGATCGGCGAGGTGGTCGCCGCGGCCGTCAACATCCTGAACCCGGCGATCGTCGTGCTGGGCGGCGACCTCTCGGGCAAGAACCTCATCGCGGGCGTCCGCGAGAGCGTCTACCAGCGGGCCGCGGCCCAGGCCACGCGCCGACTGCGGATCGAGCCGAGCGTCCTCGGCGACGACGCGGGCCTGCTGGGCTGCGCGACCATGATCCTCGACCTGGTCCTCTCGCCCGAAGCCGTCGACGCCGCGCTGTAGGCGGCGCCCCCACCCCGTCTCCTGACACAGGCCTCTCCATGAGAGGCCTTTTCGGCGTCCCGCGCAACCCCCGCCCGCAAGTCTTGCAACGTCTTGCAGAAATCTTTCAGCAAGACTCTTTACATGCTTGCAACATCTGGACTACCGTCCGGGCCAGTTCCCCTCACCTACCCCCTCACGGTGAGAAAACCCCCCAAGGAGGAAGCACATGCGGCGCATCCCCATCGTCGGCGCCATGGCCGGCCTCGCCCTCGTGCTCGCTGCCTGCGGCGGCGGAAGTGACGGCGACACCGATACGAAGGCGTCCACGGCCCTGGAAGGCCGAGGCGAGATCACCTTCGTGACCGGCAAGGACACCTCGGGCAACCTCCAGAAGCAGATCGACACCTGGAACGGCAGCCACCCCGACGAGCCCGTCCGGATCATCGAACTGTCGGACAAGGCCGACGAGCAGCGCCAGCAGATGATCCAGAACGCCCAGGTGAAGTCCGACGCCTACACCGTGCTCAACCTCGACGTCGTGTGGACCGCGGAGTTCGCGGCCAACCGCTGGATCGTCGAACTGCCCGAGGACCAGCTGCCGATCGCCGACCTGCTCGGCCCGACCGTCGACACCGGCCGCTACCTGGACAAGCTCTACGGCGTCCCGATCGACTCCGACGCGGGCCTGCTCTACTACCGCAAGGACCTGCTCACCGAGGCAGGCATCGACAAGGCCCCGACGACCTGGACCGAGCTGTTCGCCGCGTGCGACACCGTCAAGGAGAAGGTGTCCTCGGCCAAGGACATCGACTGCTACGCGGGCCAGTTCGACAAGTACGAGGGCCTCACCGTCAACGCCTCCGAGGCGATCAACGCCGCGGGCGGATCCATCGTCGACGCCCAGGGCAAGCCGACCGTCAACACCCCCGAGGCCAAGGCCGGCCTGGACGTCCTGGTGAACGCCTTCAAGGACGGCCACATCTCCCAGAAGGCCATCACCTACACCGAGGAGCTCGGCCGCGCCGACTTCAACGCCGGCAAGCTCCTGTTCCACCGCCAGTGGCCCTACCAGTACGCCTCGGCCAGCAACAAGGACGAGTCGAAGGTCGCCGGCAAGTTCGAGGTGGCCCCGCTGCCCGGCTCCAACGGCCCCGGCGTCTCCACCCTCGGCGGGCACGACTTCGCCATCTCCGCCTTCGCCAAGAACCAGGCGACCGCGCTGGACTTCATCAAGTACATGGCGTCCCCCGACGTCCAGAAGGCCAACGCCCTGGTCATCGGCAAGGCGCCGTCGGTCGCCGCGCTCTACAACGACCCGGAGATCGTCGCGAAGTTCCCGTACATGCCGTCGCTGAAGACCGCGATCGAGAACGCCCAGGGGCGTCCGAAGGTCGTCAAGTACGGCGACGTCACCACCGCCATCCAGGAGGCCGCGTACGCCGCGCTGAAGGGCGACAAGACCACCGATGAGGCGCTGAGCGAGCTCCAGGCCAAGCTGGAGACCCTCACCCAGTAGATCCCCGGCCGGGGAGGGGCCGCCTCGCCGCGGCCCCTCCCCGGTTCTCTGGCGAGAGGACCCCTGGAGAAGAAATGGCCACCCCTGCCTCCCCACCGAAAGCCCTCGCGGACCCCTCCCCGCGTCCGCCCGCAAAGGCCGCGTCCGGTCAGGGCGCCCGCTCGACGCGGCGGTTCGCGCTGCTGCTGCTGTCCCCCACCTTTCTCGTGCTGGCGCTCATCGTCGGCTACCCCGTGCTGGCCGGCATCCGCCAGTCCCTGTACAACAAGCCCGACGGCCTCGTGGACGGCTTCGTCGTCGAGGGAGAGCAGTTCGTCGGCCTCGACAACTACACGGCGCTGTTCACCGGCGATCGCGGCGACGCGTTCTGGAACGCGTTCTTCAACACCACGTTCTTCACCGCGACCTCCGTCGTGCTGGAGACGGCCATCGGCCTCTGCCTCGCGCTGATCATGCACCAGGCGCTCCGTGGCCGCGGCCTGGTCCGGGCGAGCGTGCTCGTGCCCTGGGCGGTCCCCACGGCGATGTCCGGCCTGCTGTGGCGCTGGATCTTCCAGCCCGACGGCGTCGCCAACGCGATCCTCCACCAGGAGATCCTCTGGACGGCCGACGGCTGGCAGTCCAAGCTCGCGGTGATCATCGCCGAGGTGTGGAAGACCTCCCCGTTCATCGGCCTGCTCGCCCTCGCCGGGCTCCAGATGATCCCGCAGGACGTCTACGAGGCGGCCCGCGTCGACGGGGCGAGCGCCTGGCAGCAGTTCCGCCGGATCACGCTGCCGCTCATCAAGCCCGCGCTGGCCGTCGCCGTCCTGTTCCGGATGCTCGACACCCTGCGCATGTTCGACCTGCCGTTCGTGCTCATCGGCGGCAACAAGGAGTCGGTGGAGACGCTGTCGATGCTCGCCTGGTCCGAGGCCAACCGGCTCAGCTACGGGGTGGCGACCGCCTACGCGACGATCCTCTTCCTCTACATCGCGCTGCTCGCCTACCTGTTCATCAAGCTCGCGGGCGCCGACGTCATCGGCGAGGCGCGCACCCGCAAGGCGACCGAGAAGAAGCCCGCCGTGACGAAGGGAGCCGCGGCATGAAGCGCGTCCTGAACTACGCGGGCCTGGCGTTCGTCGCCCTCTTCTGCCTCGCGCCGTTCTACTGGATGGTCGTCTCGGCCTTCCGCAGGCCGCAGGACCAGTTCGACTCCAGCCCGTGGCCGGCGCCCTGGTCGACCGAGAACCTGCGGGCGGTCTTCGACCCGGACAACATGTTCGGCAGGGCCCTGTTCAACAGCCTGCTCGTCGCGGGCCTGACCACGGTGATCACCCTGCTCATCGCGGTCTTCACCGCCTACACCCTGGCCAGGCTCGACTTCCGCTTCAAGAACGCGGTGCTCGGCGTGATCGTCGCGACGTCGATGTTCCCCGGCATCTCCCAGGTGGTGCCGCTGCTCAAGCTGTTCATCACCATCGACTGGATCAACACCTACCAGGCGATGATCGTGCCGAGCCTCGGGTTCGCGCTGCCGCTCGCCGTCTGGAACCTGACGGTGTTCTTCCGACAGCTCCCGTTCGAGCTGGAGCAGGCGGCGATGACCGACGGCTGCACCCGCGGCGAGGCCTTCCGCAAGATCATCATCCCGCTGGCCGCGCCGGGCGTGTTCACCACCGCCATCCTCGTCTTCTTCATGGCGTGGAACGAGTTCATCATCGCGTTCAGCATGGTCAACGAGAAGAGCATGCAGACCGCGACGGTGGCCATCGCCAAGTTCACCGGTATGCGCGGCTTCGACCAGCCGTTCGGCACCCAGATGGCCGCGGCCGTCGTGGTGACCGTGCCCCTGGTCGTCCTCGTGCTGGTCTTCCAGCGCCGGATCGTCGTGGGCCTCACGGCCGGCGGCGTCAAGTAACCAGTATCGGCACACCTTCCTTGGGGGGAAGCATGCAGGGCTCCACGGTCGCCACGCGCTGGTGGCGCGACGCGGTGATCTACCAGATCTACGTCCGCAGCTTCGCCGACGGCAACGGCGACGGCATCGGCGACCTGCCCGGGATCCGGGCGAGGCTGCCGTACCTCGCGGCCCTCGGCGTCGACGCGGTGTGGCTGACGCCGTTCTACCTCTCGCCGATGGCGGACTTCGGGTACGACGTGGCCGACTACCGCCGGGTCGACCCGCTGTTCGGCGACATCGCCGACGCCGAGGCGCTCATCGCCGACGCGCACGCCCTCGGCCTGCGGATCATCGTCGACATCGTGCCGAACCACACCTCCGACCGGCACGCGTGGTTCGCCGCCGCCCTCGCCGCCGCACCCGGCTCGCCCGAGCGCGCGCGCTACATCTTCCGCGACGGCCGCGGCCCGGACGGCGCGGAGCCGCCCAACGACTGGGAGTCGGTGTTCGGCGGCCGGGCCTGGACCCGCGTCCCCGACGGCCAGTGGTACCTGCATCTGTTCGCCCCCGAGCAGCCCGACCTGGACTGGGAGAACCCCGAGGTCCGCGCCGAGTTCGACGACATCCTCCGGTTCTGGCTCGACCTGGGCGCCGACGGCTTCCGGATCGACGTCGCGCACGGCATGGTCAAGGCCGCGGGGCTGCCCGACGTCGGCCACCGCGACCAGTCCCGGATGCTCGGCACCGAGCCGCTGCCCTACTTCGACCAGGACGGCGTCCACGAGATCCACCGCGGCTGGCGCGCCCTGCTCGACTCCTACCCCGGCGAGCGCGTCGCGGTCGCCGAGGCGTGGGCGTCCACACCGGAGCGGCTGGCCCGGTACGTCAGGCCGGACGAGGCGCACCAGGCGTTCAACTTCCACTACCTCGGCACCGGCTGGGACGCGGCGGAACTGCGGGAGGTCATCGACGTCTCCCTCGCCACCTCCGGAGCCGTCGGCGCGCCGACCACGTGGGTGCTGTCCAACCACGACGTGCGCAGGCACGTCACCCGCTTCGGCGACGGCGAGACGGGCCTGCGCCGGGCCAGGGCCGCCGCGCTGCTCATGCTGGCGCTGCCCGGATCGGCCTACGTGTACCAGGGCGAGGAGCTCGGCCTGCCCGAAGTCCTCGACCTCCCCGCCGAGTTCCTGCTCGACCCGCAGCTCGGCCGGGGCGCCGACGCCGGCCGCGACGGCTGCCGGGTGCCGCTGCCGTGGTCGGGCGACGCCGCTCCCTTCGGGTTCGGAACCGGGCAGGACACCTGGCTGCCCATGCCCGCCTCCTGGTCGGAACTGTCCGTGGCCGCGCAGGAGGCCGACCCCGGCTCGACCCTCGCCCTCTACCGGGCCGCTCTTGCCTTCCGCCGGGACTCCGCCGCGCTGGGCGACGGCGCGCTCGTCTGGGAGGACGCTCCCGAAGGCGTCCTGCGGCTTCGGCGCGAGCCCGGCTTCGGCTGCGCGGTGAACCTCGGCGGACAGGCCGTCCGGATCCCCGTGCCCGGCGAGATCGCGGTCTCCAGCGTCCCCCTGACGGTCGACGGCGGACACGTGACGCTGCCGTCCGACGCGGCGGTCTGGTGGACGGATCACCGCCGCGACCTCGGCGAACGGTAAATTAAGGATCATGGCGACACGGCTGGCCGACATCGCGGCTCAAGCAGGGGTCAGCGAGGCGACCGTGAGTCGTGTGCTCAACGGCAGACCCGGAGTGTCCTCCAGCACGCGGCAGGTGGTGCTGGAGGCGCTCGACGTCCTCGGGCACGACCGCCCGCCCCGGCTCCGCCAGCAGCGGGCCGGGCTGATCGGGCTGATCCTTCCCGAGCTGACCAACCCCGTCTTCCCGGTCTTCGCCCAGACCCTGGAGTCGGCGCTGGTCATGTCCGGGTACACCGCGGTGCTGTGCACCCAGACGCCCGGCGGGGTCCGCGAGGACGACTACACCGAGCTGCTGTTGGAACGTGACGTCGCCGGGATCATCGTGGTCAGCGGCATGCACGCCGACTCCACCTCCGACCTCGGCCGCTACAAGAGGCTCACCGACCAGGGCCTGCCCCTGGTCCTGGTCAACGGCTACCGCGAAGGGGTCGACGCCCCCTTCGTCTCCAACGACGACGTCGTGTCGATCGAGATGGCGGTGGAGCACCTCGTCTCCCTCGGCCATACCCGGATCGGGCTCGCCGTCGGGCAGTCCCGGTTCGTGCCGTCGATCCGCAAGTCGGAGGGGTTCGCGCGGTCCGTCAAGGCGCTCCTGGGCGAGACCGAACCCGAACGGCTGATCGCCACGTCGCTGTTCACCCTGGAGGGCGGGCAGGCCGCCGCGGCGCAGCTCCTCGACCTGGGCTGCACCGCGATCTGCTGCGGCAGCGACATCATGGCGATCGGCGCGATCCGGGCGGCCCGCCAGCGGGGCCTGCGCGTCCCCGGCGACCTGTCCGTCGTCGGCTTCGACGACTCACCGCTCATCCCCTACCTGGACCCGGCCCTCACCACGATCCGCCAGCCCGTCCGCGAGATGGCGATCGCCGCCGCGGGCCAGCTCCTGGAGGAGATCGGCGGCAACCGCGTCCCGCGCACCGAACTCCTCTACCGCCCCGAACTCGTGGTCCGCCGCTCCACGAGCCCCGCTCCGCGCATCTGAACGACAGGCCCCGCATCGAGCACCCTGCACGCCGCAGGCCGCCAGGCCGAGGACCAGTGATCGGGCGCCCCTGGGCTGCCCGTAGACCCCCAGGGCCGGAGGGCCAGCCCAGGGATCTCAAGCGCACGATCACGCGACGCCGGAGGCGGCGCCGAACTGTACCGAGCGCTTGGACAGGCCCATCCAGAAGCCGTCGATGGTGGAGCGTTGGGTGTCGAGTTCGTCGGCGGCGGCGCCGAGGGTGACGAACAGCGGGGCGAAGTGCTCGGTGCGGGGGTGGGCGATGCGGCCCGCCGGGGACTTGTGGAGGAAGTCCAGGAGGGCGTCCAGGTCGTGGTCGGCCAGGGCCTCGGCGCCCCAGGCGTCGAACTCCTTCGACCAGCCGGGGGCCTGGTCGACGGCCAGGCCGGGGTTCAGGCCGCGCAGGTTGTGCGTGAAGAAGCCGCTGCCGATGATCAGGACGCCCTCGTCGCGCAGCGGCGCGAGCTTGCGGCCGATCTCGAAGAGGCCCGCAGGATCCAGGGTCGGCATCGAGATCTGCAGCACGGGCACGTCGGCGTCCGGGTACATCTCGACGAGCGGCACGTACGCGCCGTGGTCCAGGCCCCGGTCGGGGACGTCCTGGGCGCCCTTGACGAGGGCCCGGATCCGGGCGGCGAGTTCCGGGGCGCCGGGCGCGCGGTACTGCACCTGGTAGTACTTCCGGTCGAAGCCGCCGAAGTCGTACACGAGCGGGATGGTGGTGGTCGCGCCGATCGCCAGGGGCGCGTCCTCCCAGTGCGCCGACACCATGAGCACGGCCTTCGGCCGCGGCAGCTCCGCCGACCAGGCCGCGAGCTGCCCCGGCCACAGCGGGTCGTCGGCCAGCGGCGGCGCACCGTGGCTCAGGTACAGCGTCGGCATCCTCGACGGCGTCTGCGCGGCGTTCATGGCTCTCCTACCCCGGAACTCAAGATTGAACGTTCAATTATTCAACCATGAACCAATGCCGGGTCGTCAATATTCCGACCCGCCGAGGCGACCTGAAGGCACAAAAAAGGCCCCGGTCGGTGCGACCGGGGCCGGGAGAAGCGGATCAGCGCCTGATCCGGACCCTGCGCTGGGCGCCGGGCCGCCGCACGGCGACGCGGCGCGGACGGGGCAGGGTGCGGCGGCGCGTCACGTGCGTGGCGACCGCGGCGCGCATCGTGTGGCGCAGCTTCAGCATGATCACCGGGATCAGGCACGCGGCGAACAGCTCCGAGGCCGCGGTGAAGCGCATTCCGGTGGTCCCGCCGGGCAGGTCCGCCGCCCAGGCGACGATCGAGAGCGCGCCGAAGGCCGCCCAGAGGACCATGACCCCGGCCAGGCCGCGGCTGGAGGGCTTGGGGAACGGCAGGCGGCTGACCGCGAGCAGGGCCACGCAGGCGATCGCGGCGAGCGCCATCGGCACCGGGGGCTCCAGCACGATGATCGAGACCACCGTGAAGGCGCACAGCGGCGCGGGCATGCCGCGGAAGATGCCCGGCTCGGGAGCCGCGGTGACGTACCGGGCCAGCCGGACGACGATCGCCAGGAAGAACCCGGCCGCCGCCACCATCGCGGGCATCGCCCAGTCGCCGTCGAACCCGACCCACGCCAGCGTCATCGCCGCGGGGACGAGGCCGAACGTGATCACGTCGGCGAGGTTGTCGAGGTGCGGACCGTAGGGGGTGCTGCGCCAGCGCCGGGCCATGCGCCCGTCGAAGAGGTCGCAGACCGCGCCGATCAGCATGAGCAGGACCGCGCCGGCGAACAGCCGGCTCTCGGTGCCCGAGGAGCTGCCCTGCACCATGATGCTGCGCAGAGCGGCGATGCCGCACAGGGCGTTGCCGAGCGTCAGGAAGTCCGCGGGCGACAGGCGCTCGCTCCCGGCCGGCTCGCAGCTCTCAGCCGCAGACAAGGTGCGTCTCACCGGCCCGGGTCTTCTGGCCGACGGTCACCGCGGGGACCATGCCGGCCGGGAGGTAGGTGTCGAAGCGCGATCCGAAGCGGATCAGGCCGAGACGCTCGCCCTGCTCCACGGACACGCCTTCCTCCAGGTAGGGCACGATGCGCCGGGCGACGGTGCCGGCGATCTGCACGCACTCGATCTCGCCGACCGCGGTGTCGAACCGCCAGACGACGCGCTCGTTGCGGTCGCTGTCCTTGTTGAAGGCCGGGACGTGCCCGCCCTCGATGTGGTCGACCGAGAGGATCTTGCCCGCGATCGGCGCCCGGTTGACGTGCACGTCCAGCGGGCTCATGAAGATCGCGACCCGGGTGCGGCCGTCGGGCCACGGGGTGATGCTCTGCACCACGCCGTCGGCGCCCGAGAGGAGCAGGCCCTCGCCGCTGCGCGGCGGGTCGCGGAAGAACCAGGTGAGGCCTGCGGCCGTCGCCGTGGCGGCGGCGGCGACGAGGCCGCGGTACCGTGACCGCCGGGTCAGCAGGACGGCGCCCGCCGCACCCACCAGTCCGGGAACCAGCCAGGGTCCGGCGCCGCGCGCGAGGGTGAGGGTCTCCGCCTCCGGCTCGTGGGGACCGGGCACTGTCTCTCTCAACTCCTAGGGCAGGGTGCAGCGTTCGAGCGAGCTTACTCAATGCGAGGCTCGTCACACCAACCGGCGGACTGGGAACCCACGGGTAAACGGCGTGATCTGTTCAACGTAGCGCGAAATTCCCGCGATCACCCGCATTCTCCTTACTTCTCCCGCCAAGCGGGATGAGGTGATTGACTCACCCGGTGATCGAACAGCTCTCCGCACTCGCCCGGGAAGCGGGCGGAACGGGCGAGTCGGCGGTGCTCTACGCCCGCGGCGACGTCCTGGTCGTCCGCGTCGGGGAGGTCGTGGCCAAGGCCCACAGGGCCCAGACGACGAATCTACCCGCCCGCGCCGCGGTGGCGACCGCCCGTCCCGAGCTTCTGCTCCCCCCGATCGAGGTGCCCGAGCCCGTCGCCGGGCGGACGGTGTCGGTCTGGCCCGCCGGAGAACCCGTCGACCCCGCCGATCCGATCGGCGCGCCGTGGGAGGAGGCCGGAAGGCTCCTGGCCCGCCTCCACGCGCTGCCCGTCCCGGCCGGACTGCCCCCGCAAGGCGCACCGCTGAGGGTGCGGGAGGTGATGACGCGAGCACTGCCGGAGTCCCCCGCCTCCCGGGCGATCCTGCGGGCCTACGCGACCCTGCCGGACGTCCTGGAGTCCTCCGGGCCCGTGCACGTCGTCCACGGCGACTTCCACCTCGGCCAGCTCGTGCGGTACCGCGGCGCCTGGCGGCTGATCGACATCGACGACCTGGGGCGGGGCGATCCCGTCTGGGACCTGGCCCGGCCGGCCGCCCTGTTCGCCGCCGGGGTGCTGCCCGCCGAGGTGTGGTCGCGGTTCCTGCACGCCTACCTCGGTGCGGGCGGCGTCGACCTCGGGCCCGACCCCTGGGCCAGGCTGGACATTCCCGCACAGGCTCTGGCGATCCAAACGGCCGCCCGCTGCGTCTCAAAGGCTGTGGATGAGGGGCGGCCGCTCAATGAGTACGAGACGACCCTTATCGACGCTTGTGACCGAATTAGCAGCTCACGTACCGGTTGATGGCGTAGGGTGCCCTCACAATCAGGCTGCGCAAAGACTCCTTGAGCGGTGAGAACCGCGAGGGAAAGGTGGCAGAACATGCTTCAGTGCCCGAAGTGCCGGGGCACGATGCGGACCTTCGACCGTAACGGGGTCCACATCGAACAGTGCGACATGTGCCGTGGCATCTTCCTCGACTACGGCGAGCTGGAGACCCTCGCGCGGATCGAGAGCCAGTGGCGCCAGTCGCCGCCCCCGCCCGTCGCGCAGCCCGGCTGGGGCCACCACGCCCCCCACCGGGGGCACCACCACGGCCCGAGCCTCTTCGGAATGCTCTTCTCGACCTGACCCGCGGCCGACGTCCGGGGCGCCCCCGCCCCCGGTCGGCCAAGGCTCCCGGAAGGGGCGGCGTGCACGGCGCGCCGCCCCTTCGGCGTCGAGGCGAACATCTCACCCGGCGGACGACATTTCACTTGCGTTGCCGCTAGTCTGCTGACTCCCCCCGGACAAGATCGGAGCCGACCCGCTGATGCGCAAGCCCCTGATCGGTGCCCTGGCCGTCGCCCTTCCGCTGTCGGCGCTGCTCGCCGCCCCCGCGGAGGCCGCCCCGAACGTGCGGATCACCTACGTTCGGTACGACGCCCAGGGCAAGGACACGAAGAAGAACGTCAACGGCGAGTACGTCGTCGTGACCAACAAGAGCGGCAAGAAGGTCAACCTGGCGGGCTGGACGCTCGGCCAGACGCCCCGGCTCGCCGACTCCAGGTACATCTTCTACTTCCCCGCCCGCAGCGTGTGGGTCCAGCCCGGCAAGAGCGTCACCATGCGCATGGGCGAGGGCAAGAAGACGGTGAAGTACGTCTACCAGGGCCTGCGCCGGCACACCTGGCCCAACACCAAGGGCGCCGCCTACCTCTTCGACCCCTCCAACGCCCGGGTCGACGGCTGCACCTGGAACAACGCGAAGTCCGACTTCAAGACGTGCTAGCGGGGCGCGGGGCCTTCGCGCCCCGCGGCCGCTCGATGTGGGACTCGATGCCGCGCAGCAGGAGGTCCAGCCCGAACTCCAGGCGCTCCGCGCCGGTGCCCGCGGCGATCTCCTCACGCAGCGACGTCAGCCGCGGGAAGGCCGCGGCGGGCAACCTCGACAGGTAGTCCTTCACACCGGTGAGGTACTCCTCGGTGCCAACGCCGCTCTCCTGCCTGCGCGCGAAGACCGCGGATTCCACCGCGTCCGCGTCGAGCATCAGCGCGAGCCTGTCGACCGACCAGGCCGCGATCTGCGGCGGCACGCCGGCCCGCACTAGGAGGTCGAGCAGGAACTCGGCGACCCTGAGCTGGTTGGGGCCGCCCGGAATGTTGCCCAGGGACACCAGCGCGATGTCGCGGTGCTCGGCGTAGACCCGCATGCAGTCGCGGACCACCTCGGCGACCTGCTCCTTCCAACGCTCCGGTTCGGGCTCCGCCGGAAGGCGGACCAGGCCGACGACGCGATCGAGCATGAGCTCCAGGAGCTCCTCCTTGCCCGAGACGTGCGCGTAGAGCGACGCCGGACCGGTGCCCAGCTCCTGCGCCACCTTGCGCATGCTCACCGCGTCGAGGCCCTCCCCGCCCAGAATGCGGATCCCCACGTCGACGATGAGGTTCAGATCGAGGCTCTGGCGAGGCTTCTTGCGCGGTCTGCGCCAAGGCGCATCAGGCATCTGGGACTCGATCGGGGACTCCGGCATGCCGCCATCGTACTTCCGGCGAACACCGTTCGCTTTGACGAACACCGTTTGACAGATGCTGCGCGACAGGCGTAGAACGGTGTTCGTCAGCACGAACGGTGTTCGCCAGCACGGTGTTCGTTCCGAGGAACGACGTTCGAAGGGTTGCCCCTATGCAGCACATCCGGCCCTACCGATGGCGGTGGATCGCGCTCTTCGTGATCCTCGCCGCCGAGGTGATGGACCTCCTCGACGCCCTTGTGACCGCCATCGCCGCCCCCTCCATCCGCGCCGATCTCGGCGGCGGCGAATCCACCGTCCAGTGGCTCGGTGCCGTCTACACCCTCGCCATGGCCGTCGGGCTCATCACCGGAGGGCGGCTCGGCGACATCTTCGGCCGCCGCCGCATGTTCCTGCTCGGCGCGGCGGGGTTCACCCTCGGCTCGCTGGCCTGCGGACTGGCCGCCGAGCCCGCCCAGCTCATCGCGGCGCGCGGCTTCCAGGGGCTCCTCGGCGCGATCATGCTGCCGCAGGGCCTGGCCTTCCTGAAGGAGGTCTTCGACGAGCGCGAGCAGGCCACCGCGTTCAGCCTGTTCGGCCCGGTCATGGGACTGTCCACGGTGGGCGGACCGATCCTCGCCGGCTGGCTGCTGGACGCCGATCTGTGGGGCACGGGCTGGCGCATGATCTTCCTGATCAACCTGCCGGTCGGCCTGTTCGCGGTCGTCGGCGCTCTGATGTTCCTGCCCGCCCACGCGGGCGAGCGCGCGGTGCGCCTCGACCTGCCCGGCGCGGCGCTCGCCGCGGCGGGCTCCGGACTCGTCATCTACCCGCTCGTGCAAGGGCGGGAGCAAGGCTGGCCCGCCTGGGCGTTCACCCTGATCGCGCTGTCGGTCGCCGTGTTCGGGGTCTTCGGATGGCACGAGGTGCGGCGCGGTCGGCGCGGCGGCGATCCCCTGGTGGAGCCGAGCCTGTTCCGCAAGCGAGGATTCTCCGGCGGCCTGGTGATGGGCCTCGCGTTCTTCTCCGCGATGACAGGCTTCTCCCTGACCTTCAGCCTCTACACCCAGCTCGGCCTGCACTACTCGCCGCTGAAGTCCGGCCTCACCGGGATCCCGCTGTCGCTCGGCATGGTCGCCGCATTCGGCACGGCGCAGGCCCTGCTGCGGTTCGGGCGCCGGATCATGCACGCCGGCATCGTCATCAGCGCCCTCGGCATCGGAGGCCTGCTGTTCACCATTCACCACGCCGTGCCGCTCGGCCCCTGGGACTTCGCCCCTGCCCTCGCGGTCTGCGGATTCGGCCTGGGACTGGTGATGGCTCCGTTCTTCGACACCGTCCTGGCCTCGGTCGAGCCGCACGAGACGGGCTCGGCGTCGGGCACCGTCACCTCGGTCCAGCAGCTCGGCGCCGCGCTCGGCACCGCGATCCTCGGCACCGTGTTCTTCGACAGCCTGCCCATCTCCGGGTACGCCGGGGCCGAGGACGCCACGATCGCGGCGCTGCTGGTGATGCTCGCCGTGGTCTTCGCCGCGGTCTTCCTGCTTCCCCGGCATGCCCGGCCGCAGGAGCCACAAGGCGTCGAGGCGGCTCCCGTGCCCGTTTGAAGCGGTGCGGGCCGGGGCTCAGGAGGCCGGGAGGGCGTTCGCGGCCACCACGGCGCGGTACCAGTGGGCGCTGTCCTTCCAGGTGCGCTGCTGGGTCTCGTAGTCGACGTGGATGATGCCGAAGCGCTTGGCGTAGCCGAAGGCCCACTCGAAGTTGTCGAGCAGGGACCAGAGGTGGTACCCGCGGACGTCGGCGCCCGCGTCGATCGCGTCGAGGACCGCGCCCAGGTGGGAGTGCAGGTAGGCGATCCTGCGGTCGTCGTGGACGGGCTCGGGGTAGGCGGCGCCGTTCTCGGTGACGACCAGCGGCAGGCCCGGGTTCTCGCGGGACAGGCGCAGCAGCAGCTCGGTCAGGCCGTTCGGAACGATCGACCAGCCCATGTCGGTGCGCTCGCCCGGGGCGGAGGAGAATTTGAGGTCCTCGCAGCCCGGCCACGACGGCTTGCCCTTGCCGCCCGGCTCCACGACCGTCACCGAGTAGTAGTTCACGCCGAGGAAGTCGATCGGCGCCCTGATGGCCGCCTCGTCGCCGTCCTTCACGAACGACCAGTCGGTGAGGTGGGCGGTGTCGGCGATCAGGCTCGCGGGATAACCCTCGGAAAGCAGAGGGCCCTCGAACACGCGGTTGGAGATCCCGTCGGCGCGGCGCACGGCGGCCTCGTCGGGGCCCCAGACGACGTGCGGATTGAGCGTGATGCCCTTGCGGCCCGGCAGCAGCGGGGCGGCGAGGCCGTGCGCGAGGTTCAGATGGTGGGCCGCCTCGAACGCGGCGTCGCGCAGGCCCGGGGCGTGCTCACCGGACCCGTAGCCGAGGAAGGCGGCGCACCACGGCTCGTTCAGCGTGATCCAGGTCTCGACCCTGTCGCCCAGGGCGTCGGCCACGAGCGCGCTGTACTCGGCGAACCTGTGCGCGGTGTCCCTGTTCAGCCAGCCCCCGCGCTCCTCCAGCGCGCGAGGCAGGTCCCAGTGGTAGAGCGTGACGGCCGGGGAGATCCCCCGCTCCAGAAGGAGGTCCACCAGGCGGGAGTAGAAGTCGAGGCCGCGTTGCTCGGGCCTGCCGTCGGGCAGCACCCGTGGCCAGGACACCGAGAACCGGTACGACCCGACGCCGAGGTCGGCCAGGTGACCGACGTCCTCGGCGTACCGGTGGTAGTGGTCGCACGCGCGCTCACCGGTGTCGCTACCCAGGATCGGACCGAACCCGTCCCAGATCGACGGCGCCCTGCCGTCCTCGGCGACGGCGCCCTCGATCTGGTAGGCGGCCGTCGCGGCCCCCCAGACGAAACCATCGGGAAAACGTCTCATCGAAGCCCTCCTGGGGTCTCGGCCGGAGCCGGCGTCCGGCCGCCGCCGTGCGCGGCCCGGCCCCGGCCGTCCGAAGTCGGAGATCGCATTATTCACGGCCGCCGACCTGCCACCGCGCCGACCCCGCCTCTGTCGGCACGCCCCGGCCGGGACGGGCCTGCCTCCCCGGTCGGGCACCCAGGTGCGGGATCTGCTGGGGAAGAGGGGGTGCTTGTCGGGTGCTTATCCGTCAGGGGCCGGGGGTGCGGGAGGGGTCAGCCGCGAACCAGGGACGCCACGCACTCGACGTGGCTGGTCTGCGGGAACAGGTCGAAGGCACGCAGAGTCTCCAGGGTCCAGCCGCGGGCCGAGAAGTACTTGAGGTCCCGGGCCAGGGTGGCGGGGTCGCAGGAGACGTAGGCGATCTTGCGGTTGGTGCGGCGCGCGATCTCGTCGACGACCTTCTCGCCGGCGCCCGCGCGGGGCGGGTCCAGCACGGTGATGTCGGCGCCGCGCACGCGGGAGCCGCCGCGGTGGCCCTGCACCGCGCCGCGCTTCGGCTGCGCCTTGCCCGGCTGCGGCCTGCCCTGCTTGGCCTGGGGCGCGGACGCGCCGAACTCCAGCAGCGGCAGGACCTCTTCGACCTTGCCCTGCTCGACGCTGACGTTCGCGAGATCCTTGAGGTTGAACTTGGCGTCCCGCACGGCCTGGCCGCCGGTCTCGACCGCGACGACGAGGCCGTCGCGGCCGACGCGCTCACCGAGGACCCCGGCGAACAGGCCGACGCCGCAGTACAGGTCGAGGGCGATCTCGCCCGGCCGGGGGTCCAGCGCCTCCATGACGGCCTTGACGAGGGTGTCGGCGGCGGCCGGGTGGACCTGCCAGAAACCGCTTCCGGTGACCTGCCAGAGGCGTCCGGCGGCCTCCTCGCGCACGAACGGCACGACGGGGCGGCGCACGCCCGGCTGCTGGCGGTCCTGGTGCCGCTGCGGCCGCTCCGGCTTGACGACCCGGACGGGCACGTCGAGCTGCGGCACCCGCGCGGGGCGCCCGCGCCGGCCCTTGGGCTCGGAGATCACCACGAGGCGGTCGCCCGTCCCGGCCGACACCACGCCCTCGACCCCGGACGCGCCGGGCCACATGTGCCGCTCGATGCCGATCATCTCCACGCCGGGGTGGGCGATCAGGCAGCGGTCGATGTACTCGAGCTCGTGCGAGCGGTGCTTGCGCAGGCCGACACCGCCGTCGGGGCCGACCGCGAACTGGACGCGGGTGCGCCAGCCGAGTCCGGGCGGGGCCGCGAGCGGCTCGCCGTCCTCGGTGTACAGGGCGGGGACGAGGACTTCCTCGACGTGGACGGGCCGGTCGATGCCCGCCAGGCGCAGCAGCTGCTCGGCGACGACCTCGCCCTTCAGCGCGCGCTGGGCGGGAAGGGAGGCGTGCTGCCAGTCGCAGCCGCCGCAGCGGCCGGGCCCGGCGAACTCGCAGGGGGCCTGCACGCGGTCGGGCGAGGGCTTGAGGATCTCCACCGCGTCGGCCCGCAGGAAGGTCTTGGTCTCCTCGGTCACCCGGGCGCGCACCAGCTCGCCCGGGAGGGCGTGCCGGACGAAGACGACCTTCCCGTCGTGCCGGGCGACGCAGAAGCCGCCATGCCCGACGTTGCCGACTTCGAGTTCGAGGAGATCCGTAGCAGTCACGTTCCGCGATTCTAGTCGGCCGCGACAGGTCCCCCCGCCGCTCCGCGTCCGCCCGCCGACCAGATCGGCCTAGATCTGCCCGAATCGACCCGGCCCGTTCCCGTGCCGACCCCCGAAACCCGACACCAGAGCCAGGCCCCTTGAGCCCGGCTCTTGATCCCGATCAGAGGCCGGTCGCGCGCCTCGGCTACTCGAGGTCGCCGCGCCGGACCGATCCGGGGGCGGGGCGTTCGACGCGGGTCTTGAGGCGGTCGGAGGAGTGGAGTTGCCAGGGGACGCTCGTGACCATGACGCCGGGCTGGAAGAGGAGGCGGCCCTTGAGGCGCAGGGCGCTCTGGTTGTGGAGGATGTGCTCCCACCAGTGGCCGACGACGTACTCGGGGATGTAGACGCAGACGACGTCGCGCGGCGATTTCCGGCGGACGTTCTTGACGTACTCCAGGACGGGCCGCGTGATCTCCCGGTAAGGCGAGTCCAGGACCTTGAGCGGAACCGGGAGGTCGAGGGCGTCCCATTCGTCGCGCAGCCGCTCGGCCTCGTCGGCGTCCACCGCGACGCTGACCGCCTCAAGGACGGACGGCCGGGTGGCCCGCGCGTAGGACAGGGCGCGCAGCGTCGGCTTGTGGATCTTGGAGACGAGCACGATCGCGTGGGTCCGGGACGGCAGCGCGTACTCGGCGTCGTCGAGTTCCAGCTCGCGCGAGACCCGGTCGTAGTGCGCCCGGATGCCGCGCATGAGCAGGAACAGCGCGGGCATCGCGATGCAGACGATCCAGGCCCCGTGGGTGAACTTGGTGATCAGCACGATCACCAGGACGGCTCCGGTGATGAGCAGGCCGACCGCGTTGATCATCCGCGAGGTCCGCATCTGCCGCCGGACGGTGCTGTCGGTCTCGGTGCGCAGCAGCCGGTTCCAGTGCCGGACCATGCCGGTCTGGCTGACGGTGAACGACACGAACACGCCGACGATGTAGAGCTGGATCAGCTTGGTGACGTCGGCCTTGAAGGCGTAGATGAGGAGGATCGCCGCGCCCGCGAGCATGATGATGCCGTTGCTGAAGGCGAGCCTGTCGCCCCGGGTGTGGAGCTGGCGGGGCAGGTACCGGTTCTGGGCGAGGACCGAGGCCAGCACGGGGAAGCCGTTGTAGGCGGTGTTGGCGGCCAGGACGAGGATCAGGGCCGTCATGACCGTCACGAAGACGTACATCGGCGGGAAGTTGCTGAAGACCGTCTCGGCGACCTGGGTGATCACGGTGTGCTGCCCGGCCGAGACGTCCTGGCCGGTCGCCGGGTCGACCAGGTGACTGCCGTGCAGGGGGTCGGCGTACTTGGCGTCGGTCACGTAGGCCAGGGCGGTCACCCCGGCGAACATGGTGGCGGCGACCACGCCGAGCATGAGCAGGGTCGTCGCCGCGTTCTGGCCCTTGGGCTTGCGGAAGGCCGGGACGCCGTTGCTGATCGCCTCGACGCCGGTGAGCGCGGCGCAGCCGGAGGCGAACGCGCGCAGCAGCAGGAAGATCATCGCGATGCCGGCGAGGTCCTCGCCCGCTCCCCTGACCTCCAGGTGGGCGGTCTCGGCCTCCAGATGCGTGCCGGCCGCGAGCCGGATGAAGCCCCAGGCCATCATGCTGAAGACGCCGAACATGAACAGGTAGGTCGGGATCGCGAAGGCGATGCCGGACTCTTTGAGGCCGCGCAGGTTCAGCACGGTGAGCAGCACCACGAACGCCACCGCGACGAACACCCTGTGCTCGCCGATCAGCGGGGTGAACGCGCCGAGGTTGTCGACCGCCGAGGAGATCGACACCGCGACCGTCAGGACGTAGTCGACGAGCAGGGCGCTGGCGACGACCAGGCCCCAGTTCCCGCCGAGGTTGGTGGTGGCGACCTCGAAGTCGCCGCCGCCGCTGGTGTAGGCCCGGACGTTCTGGCGGTAGGACGCGACGACGACGACCAGCAGGAGGACGACGGCGAGCCCGATCCACGGGGTGAACGCGTACCCGGCGAGGCCCGCGATCCCCAGGGTGATGAGGATCTCCTGCGGCGCGTAGGCCACGGAGGACAGGGCGTCGCTCGCGAAGACCGGGAGGGCGATGCGCTTGGGGAGGAGTTGGTGGTGCGCCTGCGTGCTGCGCAGGGCGCGCCCGAGCAAGACGCGCTTCAGTACGTCAGAGGCCTTCGACACAGCAGGCCACTCTAACGGCCGCTGTCCAGGGGTTCCGTGCGCCTCCCCCGGCCGGGACCGACGACCGGTTTCCACGCGCCCGCCAGAACCGCGCTTTGCGCGATCAGGGGGATACTGTCCCGTACAGCTCGCGTATCCAGCGTCTGGACCAACAACAGCGCCGGACCAAAGAACGGGACAGGTCGTGCATATCGTCATCATGGGATGCGGCAGGGTCGGCTCGACCCTGGCCCATATCCTGGAGGACAAGGGGCACTCGGTCGCGATCATCGACCAGAACCCCGAAGCCTTCCGCCGGCTGCGGGGCGGCTTCAAGGGCCGTCGGGTGATCGGCATGGGCTTCGATCGCGATGTGCTGGTCGAGGCGCAGATCGAGAAGGCGTCGGCGTTCGTGGCCGTCAGCAGCGGCGACAACTCCAACATCATCTCCGCCCGGGTCGCCCGCGAGACGTTCGGCGTCGAGAACGTCGTCGCCCGCATCTACGACTCCCGCCGCGCCGAGGTGTACCAGCGGCTCGGCATCCCGACGGTCGCGACCGTCCGGTGGACGGCCGAGCAGATGCTGCGGCGGCTCCTGCCCGACGGGGCGCTCCCGCTGTGGCGCGACCCGACGGGCGACGTCAAGCTCTCCGAGGTGCAGACCGACGTGGCGTGGATCGGCGCGCGGGTCAAGGACATGGAGCGGGCCGCCCCCGGGTGCCGGGTGGCGTTCCTGAACCGGCTGGGCGAGGCGGTCGTGCCGACCGGCGACACCGTGGTGCAGGACGGCGACGTCGTCCACGTGATGGCGCGCGCCGCGGACATGGACCAGATCACCGCGGCGCTGGCCAAACGGGTGCGGGAGGAAGACTGACATGCGGGTGGCTATCGCCGGGGCGGGCGCGGTGGGCCGGTCCATCGCCCAGGAACTGCTGGAGAACGGGCACGAGGTCCTCCTCATCGACAAGGACCCCAAGGCCATCAAGGTCGAGATGGTGCCGCGCGCGGAGTGGCTGCTGGCCGACGCGTGCGAGATCTCCTCGCTGGACGACGCGGCGCTGGAGCGCTGCCAGGTCGTGGTCGCCTCCAGCGGCGACGACAAGGTGAACCTCGTGGTGTCGCTGCTGGCCAAGACCGAGTACGGGGTGCCGCGGGTCGTCGCGCGCATCAACCACCCGAAGAACGAGTGGTTGTTCAACGACTCGTGGGGCGTGGACGTCGCGGTGTCGACGCCGCGTCTGCTGAGCGCGCTGGTGGAGGAGGCGGTGAGCGTCGGCGACCTCGTGCGCCTGATGACGTTCCGCCAGGGCGACGCGAACCTCGTCGAGCTGACCCTGCCGGAGGACGCGCCGCTGAACGGGCAGCGGGTCGGCGCGGTGCAGTGGCCGCGCGACACCGCGCTGGTGGCGATCCTGCGCGAGGGCCGGGTCCTCGTCCCGACCCCCGACGACACCCTGGAGGCGGGCGACGAGCTGATGTTCGTGGCCAGCCAGGACGTCGAGGACGAGCTGGGGGATCTCCTCAGCCGCCGCTAGCCGAAGACGGGAGAGCCCCGGTGCGCGTCGCGTACCGGGGCTTCTGTCTGCGGGCTCGGCCTATTCGCCGGTGTAGATGGCTTCCAGGGCTTCGACGTAGCGCAGGACGGCCACCTGGGCGACGGAGGAGTGGGCGCCGAGGGCGGGGGCGGGTTCGGCGCCCGCGTCGGCGGCGGCCTTCGCCAGTTCCTCGGGGTCGGCTTCCAGGACGAAGGGGGAGAACGCGATCCGCTGGGCGCCGTTGGCGCGCAGCGCCGCGGAGGCGGCGGCCAGCGCGGCGGGGTCGCCGAGGGGCGCGGCGACGACGGGCACGGCGAGCCGGGACGCGAGCAGCACCGAGGTGATCTCGGCGCTCTCGTCGGCGGCGCGGCAGCCGAGGACGACACCGTCGGCGGCGGTCACCATGCTCATCATGCGGATGCGGTCGGCGCGGGCGAGGCCCGCCTCGGCGAGACGCAGGTGCAGGGCCTCGGCGAGGAGCGGGTGCGGGCCGAGCGTCTCGGAGACGAGCACGGGCAGCGCGGACAGTCCGTCGCGCAGCGCCGCCTCGAAGGACGGGTCGGGGCCGAGCAGGAGCGGCACCACCACGGCGGCGGGGTCGCCGATCAGCTCACCGAGGCTCTCGTCGGCTCCGGCGTGCACCGGGATGCCGTGGTGGGCGGCCTCGATCAGGTCGGCCAGCTCGGACATGACCTCGTTGGACGCACCCGTCAGCACCACGGCGGGTGAGTCGGAGGGCAGAGTGAAGGAGCCGCCGCGGTGTCGTCCGCCGCGACGACCCGCACGGCGCCGGGTGGGCAACGAGTCGGGAGTCACATCGGGGAGTTCGGTCACGGGGCAAGGGTAGTCCCGTAACGTGCTGACTTTGTGCCATATGCACGGGGAAGCGCATTAGATCACCCCGTAGTAGGCTCCGCTTACCCCTCAGCGCCGTACCTTGAACCACCCCGCCGGAACCCACGGAGGACTGCCGGGCATGCGACGTTCCCGCAGCCAGCCGATCAGATCCGCGATCGTCTCGCTCATCGCCGTCCCCCTCACCACCCTCGTGCTGTTGTGGGCCTTCACCGCTTTCGGCTCGCTCGGCGACGGCATGCTGCTCGCCCGCGCGCAGTCCCTCGACGGACAGGTCGTGCGCCCCACGCAGACGCTCATCGCCGCGCTCCAGAACGAGCGCATGGCGTCCATGGCGTTCCTGTCGGGCGCGCAGGCGGGCGCGCGCGAGGACCTCGCCCTCCAGCGCCAGACCGTCGACGACGCCCGCGCGGTCTTCGAGAACCGCACCTCCGACCCGGGGACCCGCGACGGCATCGAGAGCGACATCCGCACCGCGATCGACACGTTCGGGCGCGACCTCGGCGGCCTCGACCTGCTGCGCAGCGTCGTCGACGGCGGCGCCCAGCGCAACCGGCCGCAGGTGCTCTCCTCGTTCGGCACCTACATCGACCACGGGTACTCCATTTACCGCGCGGTGTCGCCGCCCGACCACGACATCGCCGAGGACGTGTCGGCGCTGACGTCGCTCGGCATGGCCCGCGAGCAGCTCTCGCGGTTCGACGCGGTGGTGGCGGGCCGGCTGAGCGGCACGCTGTCGGCCTGGGACCGCAAGGAGGCCGCGCGGGCCGCGGGCGCGCGCGACCTGCTCTACACCGACACGCTGCCGCGACTGCGCCAGGCCGACCGCGACCGCTACACCGCGTTCCTCAACACCATCGAGTACAAGCGGCTCCTGCAGTTCGAGGACCGCATCACCCGCAGCGGCGGCGGGAACGTCGCGCAGGTCTCGTGGGACTCCAACGCCGAGGAGGTCCAGAGCGGCCTCCTCGACCTCGAACAGGAGATGCTCGGCGGCATCACCTCGCGCGCCGAGAAGGTCGCCATCGGCGTGCTGCTGGAGATCGGCGTCGCGGGCGGTCTCGGCCTCGGCGCGATCGTCGCCTCGATCATCATCGCCTGGCGGGTCTCGCGCCGGCTCATCCGCGAGAGCAGCGCCCTCGCCGACACCGTCGGGGACTTCACGCGCGACCAGCTCCCGGTCATGGCCGAGCTGGTGCGCAACGGCCAGCGGGTCGACAGCCAGCCGATCGAGCCCGGCGTGACGTTCAGCGTCACCGAGATCGAGCGCATCTTCCGGTCCTTCACCTCCGCGCGCACCGCGGTCCTGGAGGCCGCGCAGCACGAGGCGGCCACCATGGCCAACGTCCGCGAGGTGTTCGTCAACCTCGCGTCCCGCAACCAGGCGCTGCTGCACCGCCAGCTCTCGCTGCTGGACGAGATGGAGCGCGAGGCCGACGACTCCGCGCAGCTCGGCAGGCTGTTCCAGCTCGACCACCTGGCCACCCGCATGCGGCGGCACGCCGAGGGCCTGGTCATCCTCGCCGGGAAGGCGCCCGGGCGGGGCTGGCGCTCGCCCGTCCCCCTCGTCGACGTGGTGCGCGGCGCCGCGTCGGAGGTCGAGGACTACACGCGCGTCCGGGTGCTGCCCATGCCGCGCGCGGCGCTGGTCGGCCCCGCCGTCGCCGACACGATCCACCTGCTGGCCGACCTCATCGAGAACGCCGTCCAGTACTCGCCGCCCGACACCGCCATCGAGGTGTCCGGCCAGGGCGTCGCGGCCGGGTACGTCCTGGAGATCGAGGACCGCGGCCTGGGGCTGCCTTCGGAGGTCATCGAGCAGCTCAACGAGCGGCTGTCGGCGCCTCCGGAGTTCACCCTCTCCGACACGGCGCGGCTCGGCCTGTTCGTCGTCGGACGGCTCGCGAAGCGGCACGGGATCCGGGTGTCCCTGCGCGTCTCGCCTTACGGGGGGACTACCGCCGTGGTGTTCCTGCCGCGCGAACTGCTCGCCGCCGAGATCCCCGAGAGCGGCGCGGAGCCGTCGCCCGCGCTGCGCGCGGAGCGGGTGCTGACCGCCGCGGGCCGGAGCGGCCGACAGCGTCCCGCCCCGGTCGCGGTCGTACGGGACGAGCTCCCGGCGGGCCCGCCGGACGACGCCCTGCCGCTTTCCGGCCCGCCCGAGGATTCCTCCTCGGAGGCATCCTCGGAAAACGCTGCCGAAGGCGCCGGGGAAGGCGACCCGAACCTCGGACTGCACCTCGACCTGCCGCGGCGGCGGCGCAAGAACCGGGGCGCCGAACCCTCGGCCGAACCCGCCGCGTCCCCGAAGGCTGTCTCGACCCCGAAATCCGCGGCCCCCGCGGCCCCCACAGGTCTCGTCTCGGCGTCCGCCGGAACGGACGACGAACCGGCGGCGCCGGAGCCGCCGGAACGTTCGCCCGATAACCTCCGGTTGCGGATGTCCGCCATGCAGCGCGGCTGGGAACGCGGACGCGTCGAATCCGCCGCGTCCGGTGACGACCACCTATCGCATTCCGAGGAGCACTCATGACCGAACCCGGTGATCTCAACTGGTTGCTGAACAACCTGGTCGACAGCGTCGCGCAGGTGAAACAGGCGGTCGTCCTGTCGAGTGACGGACTCGTCGTGGGCGCCTCGCGGGGCCTGAAGCGCGACGACGCCGAGCACATGGCGGCGCTGGCCTCCGGCTTCCAGAGCCTCGCCCGCAGCACCGGCGAGCAGTTCCAGGGCGGCGCGGTCCGGCAGACCATCGTGGAGATGGACGACGCGTTCCTCTTCGTCACCTCCGCCGGGCAGGGCGCCTGCCTGGCGGTGCTCGCCGACTCCGCCGCCGACGTGGGTGTCATCGCCTACGAGATGGCGATGCTGGTGACACGCGTCGGCGTGCACCTGTCGGCCAAGCCCCGGACGGTGAGTCTTCCGTGACGGGGCACGAGTGGCTGGACGAGGAGGCCGGACCCATCGTCCGGGCCTTCTGGCTGACGGGTGGCCGGACCGAGTCCGGCAACCGGACCGATCTCGATCTCATGACACTCGTGGTGCGCTCCACCGAACCGGTGTACGGTTCGCTCCTTCTGTCCCCTGAACACGAGGCGATCCTCCAGCTCGCCCACCAACCGCTCACGGTCGCGGAACTGGCCTCCGCGCTCGACCTCGCCGTCGGCGTGGTGCGGGTGCTGCTCGGCGATCTGCTGAACGATCGCAGGATCACGGTGCGCGCCCCCTCGGCCGTCTCCCGGATCCCCACCACCAGAATCATCGAAGAGGTAATTCATGGACTCCAGGCCCTCTGAGGCCGAGCTCGCCGTCAAGATCCTGGTGGCGGGCGGGTTCGGCGCCGGTAAGACCACCATGGTCGCGTCGGTGAGCGAGATGCGCCCCCTGCGGACGGAGGAGCAGCTCACCGAGCGCAGTATCGGAGTCGACGACCTGGACGGCGTGGAGCGCAAGACCACCACCACGGTGGCGATGGACTTCGGCCGGATCACCCTGCGGACCGGACTGGTGCTCTACCTGTTCGGCACGCCGGGCCAGGACCGGTTCTGGTTCATGTGGGACGAGCTGGCCGAAGGCGCCCTCGGCGCGGTCGTCCTGGTCGACACCCGCCGCCTGGCCGACTGCTTCGCCTCGATCGACTACTTCGAGCGGCGCGGCCTGCCGTTCATCATCGCGGTCAACACCTTCGACGGGGCCAAGCCCTACACCGCCGACGACATCCGGATCGCGCTCGACCTCGACCCGGAGATCCCGGTCGTCAACTGCGACGCGCGCTCGCGCGAGTCGACCCGCCAGACGCTCATCAGCCTGATGGGGCACGTCATGACGGCGATGGCCCGGCGCTAGAGGTCCCGGTAACGCCAGAACGGCCGCCGTGCTGTTCCGGGACCGGTGGCCGGGCCGCTAGAGAGCCCGGCCTCGCCGGGGCGCCCGGCCACCGGTCCTGAGGGCGGCCGTTCGTCATTTCGGCGAGTCCCCAAGGCGGCTTACGGGCGGCCGCCCCGGCGCTCAGCGTCATTCTCCGGGCTTCTCCCCGGCCTTCCCTTCCCCGGTGCCCTCCAGATGCGCCGCGACGTCCTCGGCGCTCTCGTCGTCCGGGAGCGGCGTGCGCCCGCGGGCGAGCACCCAGACCATCGCCGCGAACGAGGCGACCTGGAGCGGCCAGCCCAGCGCGATCTTGGCGGTGGCCAGCCAGCCGACCATGCCCGCGAGGTAGAGCGGGTACTGCACGACGACCCGCAGGACGCACGGGAGCACCAGGAGCCAGGTCAGCTTCGCGCACAGCCGCACGATCGCGGGGTCGCGCCGCCAGGCCGTCGGGTCTCCGGTCACCGAGCCGATGATGAATCCGACGACGGGCCAGCGCGCGACGATCGAGCCGATGAGCACGACCGAGTAGACGGCGTTGTAGAGGATGCCGGGCAGGAACGCGTCCTCGGCCTTGCCGGTGCGCAGCGCGAAGACCGCCGCGATGCCGATGCCGACCAGGCTGTTGAACACGAACTGCACGGTGGTGCGCTGGAGCAGCCGGATCACCAGGAGCAGCACGGCGGAGCCGACGCCGAGCCCGACCGACAGCTTCACGTCATGGCTGATCAGCCACGCGACGGTGAACAGCACCGTCGGCACCGCGCCCTCGGCGATGCCCCGGCCTCCGCCGAGCGCCTTGGCGAGCTGGGTGCGGACCGCCGCCTCGACGGTCTGCCTGGCGTTCTCGTCCGCGTCCTTGGCCGCCTGCACGTCGGTCACGTAGATCCTCGGAGTTCGTAGCGGGGATTGAAGATGACCTTGCGTCCGTCCTGGAGGCTCACCAGACCTTCGGCGCTCAGCCTTCGGCCCGGCTCGATCCCGGCGATCCTGCGGCGGCCCAGCCAGACGAGGTTCACCACGTCGGATCCGTCGTAGAGCTCGGCCTCCAAGGCGGGGGCGCCGCCTCGCGGTCGCAATGTCACCGTCCGTAGCGTACCGGCGACATGCGCTCGGCGGCGCTCGGCGCAGGCGGCGATGGGTGTCGCCCCTTCTGCGCCCGTATCCTTCCGCAGCTCTTCCGCCTCCATCTCGGCCTTGCTCGACGCGAGTCGGCGGAGGAAGCCGCGCAGCCCGCTGGAGGGCGCTTCGTCCATATTCCAGAGGCTACGGCAAACCGGCCCTGGCCGGGGAACGCGTTGCGAGGAGCCATCCGCCGACGACGCACACGAGCACCGCGGCGAGACCCCCGAGGGCCGCCCCCGACAGCGCGGCGACGGTGCCCGCCTCGTCCTGGATCCGGCCCGCGAGCGCGGATCCGACCGAGACCCCTACCGTCATGAACGCGACGATCCAGGCGAACGCCTCGGTGACGGTGCCCTCCGGCGCCAGGCCCTCGACGAGACCGAAGACACAGGCCAGGGTCGGGGCGAGGAAGACCCCGGAAAGGTAGGCCAGCACCATCATCAGGGGAAGGCCAGGGGTGAGGAGCAGCAGCGCGTACCCGACGGTCAGGCCCGCGAGCAGGGGTGCGACGCGCTGCTCGGGGCGGCCCGGCCAGGTCCGCGCCCCGTAGACGAGCCCGCCGGTCAGGGCGCCGAGGGCGTTGACCGCCATCAGCCAGCCCGACGCCGCCTCGCGCCCGATGCCCTCGGCGTAGGCGACCACGCCGATGTTGAAGACGCCCAGGCTGAGGCCGATGAAGCCGAGGGACAGGCCGATCACGACGAGCCCCGGCGAGCGCAGCGCCCCCGCCCAGCTTCCCGAGGACGGCCGCCCCCGCCAGGCCCGCGAAGGGCCGGACAACGCCACGACGAGCGAGCCCGCCAGCCCGAGCAGCGCGCACGCGTAGAGGGGCGCGGAGTCGGAGACGAGCTTGGAGGCCACGACCAGCACCGGCCCGAAGGTGAACAGCAGTTCCTGCGCGGCGGCGTCCATCGCGTAGGCGGCGTGGACCTGGCCCGGTTCCTTGAGCACGTCGGGCCACAGGGCGCGCAGCCCCGGCTCCAGCGGCGGGGTGAACACCCCCGCGACGGAGACGGCCAGCAGCGCGACGGGCACCGAGCCGATCCCGGCCAACGCGAACGCGCCGAAGCCGACGCCGGCCAGCACCGCCCCGGCCAGCAGCACGCGCGGCTGGCCGAGCCGGTCCATCAGGCGGCCGAGGAGCGGCTGCCCGATTCCCGCGGCGATGCCGTGGACCGCGGCGAGCATGCCGCCGAGTGCGAGGCTGCCGCCTTCCGCCCGGGTGAACAGGACGATGGCCAGCACGCCCATCCCGTTCGGCAGCCGGCCCAGAAGGGTGCCGCCGAGAAGCCGGGCCGCGTACGGGGCCCGCAGCAACTCAAGATAGACGCGCATAATTCCTTATTCCCGTCAGTTATACGTATCACTAGAATCAGTGATACCTATGGGGGCGGCACCGACGGATCTACTCTAAGGGGCGTGATGCCAGCACACAGTCGGCCCACGAGCAAGGACGTCGCGGCCGCGGCCGGCGTCTCGCAGTCCACGGTCTCGATGGTGCTCAGCGGCAAATGGCCCGGCCGCGTCTCCGAGGCCACCGCCCAGAACGTCCGCGAGGCCGCCCAGCGGCTCGGTTACCGGCCCAACCCCGCGGCCCGCAACCTGCGGCTCGGCCGCACCCGGACGATCATGCTGGTCGTCCCGGCGATCACCGCGCCGTTCTTCGCCGCCGTCTACACCGGCGCCGCCAAGGTCGCCGTGGAGAACGGGTTCAGCCTCGTCGTGTTCCCCTGGCCCCTGGAGGCCGACGGGCCGTTCAGCGGCCCGCAGGAGGCCATCGACGGCATGATGGCGTCGTCCATGGGCGAGAACTCCCTGGCGGGCATGCGCCGCCCGGTCCCCCTCGTCATGGTCGACAGCGACCCCGAAGGGCCCGCGCCGACCGTCAACTTCGACGTCGCCGGGGCGATCGGCGACATCGTCGGCCATCTGCGCGGCCTCGGCCACACCCGGATCGGCCACCTGGCCGCCGACATCAACGTGTGGACGTTCCGCAGCCGCGCGCTGGAGCTGGCCGGGCGGGTGCCGGAACTCGTCACCGGACGGGCCGCGATCAGCATCGCCGCGGGATTCGAGACCGCCCTGCGGATGCTCTCGGCCCCCGACCGGCCCACCGCCCTCGTCTGCGACGACGACACCCTCGCGGCCGGCGCCCACAAGGCGGCCCGCCACCTGGGCCTCGACGTCCCGGGCGACGTCTCGATCACCGGCTTCGACGACCTCTACCTCGCCGAGGCCCTGGAGCTGACGACCGTCCGGCTGCCCGCCGAGCGCATGGGCGAACTCGCCATGACCCACCTCATGGACGTCCTCGAAGGCCGCCCCTCCGAACCGGCGACCCTTCCCGCGCACCTGGTGATCCGCCGCTCCACCGGAAACCCGCGCACGGCCTGACCCATACGACGAGGGCGCGTCCGGAGTTCCGGACGCGCCCTCGTCATGTGCGTCTCAGCGGGTCTCGGTGATGTGGACGCCCGGGGTGAACGGGTCGAAGTCGTCGTCCTCGTCCTCGTCCTCGTCGTCCTCGGCCGCCTGCTGGCCCATGGCGTTCTGGGCCTCGGCGGGCAGGTTCAGGGCGAGCGCGTCGCGCGGGGGCATCGGCTCGTCGCCGCGGACCACGACGATCTCGCTGAGCACCGCGCCGAGCGGCTGGAAGGCCTCGTCGCTCTCCACCGCCTCGCCGGCGACGAGCGCGCGCAGGAACCAGCGCGGGCCGTCGACGCCGAGGAAACGCAGGGGCTGCCAGGCGAAGCCCTGGTCGATGACCTCCTGCGGGATCTGGGCGCGGACCTCGTCGGGCATCTGCTCCAGCATCTCGGCAGTGAGCTGCGCCGGGACGAGCGCCCGGATCTCGGTGCCGAACGGGCCGTCGCCCTCCTGCACCTGGGCGTTCGCGTTCTCGGTCAGCTCCTGGGTGAGCTCCTTGCGCAGGTCGTCCCAGAGGCCGGAGCGCTTGGGGGCCGCGAAGACCTGGAGCTGCATGCTGCTCTGGCCCGCGATCACCGTGATCGCGACGATCCGGCCGTTGACCGGGTTGCCCTGCGCGTCGAACTCGTTCGGCTCCAGGTTGACCTGGATCTCCAGGCCGGGGCCGATCGGGACCTGGAGGGAGCCGAAGTCGAGCCGCTCCAGCTCCGTCGGCGTGTCCTCGACCGCGTCCCAGGGGCCCGTCGAGCGGTCCGGCGCGGTCTCCTCGGCCGGTGCGGCCTCGGCGGGCTGCGCCGAAGACGCCTTGTCCTGACGGCGACGTCCGAAAGCCACTTTCCCTACTCCTTCGATTAGATGCGCGCTAGGAGTGCGCTCGCTGAGCGTATCCGCCTGTGGAGCCGAAACCACCTGCACCACGGGCCGATCCGGGCAGATCGGCGACTTCCACGAAATCGGCCCGTTCCACCTTCTGGATGACGAGCTGGGCGATCCGGTCGCCGCGCGCGAGGCGGACGGTGCCCTGCCCGTCGGTGTTCAGCAGCGTCACCTTGATCTCGCCCCGATAGCCGGCGTCGACCGTGCCCGGAGCGTTGACGATCGTGACACCCAGGGTAGCCGCCAGACCGGAACGCGGATGGACAAAAGCGGCAAAGCCATTCGGGAGGGCGATCGCCAGCCCGGTGGGCACCAGCCGCCGCTCCCCCGGCTCCAGGACGACGTCCTCGGCCGCGTACAGGTCCGCGCCCGCGTCGCCGGGATGGGCGTAGGACGGCGCCGGAAGCTCCGGATCGAGCCGCTTGATCAGCACCTCGACGTCACCGCGCACAGCGCGCCTCCCCTGCGGCATGAGCCCCGCGTTCCACCCGTCGTCCTCCTTAGGCAGGTCCAGGCTGGAAACCCTACCGCCGACGGGACGTCACAGCCGCTCGAACGGCACCGCGTAGGCCACCCCCGCGGCCCGTCCCCCCTCGGCGAGGATCGACCTGACCATCGCCTGCGGCTCCGGCGCGTCCTCCAGGCCGGCGAAGTAGACCCGGTGCGCGGCGAGCGCCCGCAGGCCCGTCTCCAGGTGCTCGCCGACGTCCACGAAGTGCGTCGCCGACGGCGAGTTCGCGAACAGGCAGAACCGGACGCCGTGCCAGGCGGACTCGGGCAGATCGCGGAACACCCACGGGTTCGACGCGTCCCGGACCGCGTCGGCGACCGCCCGCCCGAGGACCCGGTGGTCGGCCATGTTGTACGCGCCGGGCCCGAACGTTTCCCTGAAGTTCAGGGAGACGACCACCTCGGGGCGGTGCCTGCGGATGGCCGCCGCGAGCGCGCGGCGCAGCGGGACGCCGTACTCCAGCGTCCCGTCGGGGAAGTCCAGGAACTCCACGGTGTCCACCCCGACGATCCGCGCCGCCTCGACCTGCTCGGCCGACCGGATCGGCCCGGTCTCCTCGGGCGGCATCTTCTGGATCCCCGCCTCGCCGCGGGTGGCGAGCACCTCTACGACCTTCTTGCCTTGCGCGGTCCACCTTGCGATCGCCATGGCGGCGCCGTACTCCAGGTCGTCGGGGTGCGCCACGATCGCGAGCGCCGACGCCCAGTCCTCCTCGACAGGCTCCATGAACCCACCCTAGACGGCGGCATTAGGGTGTCCCGGATGAGTCACCTGCCCGCCCGCCGCGTGCTCGTCGCGGCCTCCCTGGCGCTCCTGACGACGGCCGCGACCGCCTGCGGCGGCGGTGCGGGACCCGCGGCGCCGAACGCGGCCTCCCCGCCCGCGGTGACCCCGACCGGCGCCGCCGCGGGGGACGGCTCCCCGGCCGCGACGCCCGAGCCCCCCGCCGCCGTCGCGCGGCCGAAGCCCGCACCCGGTGTCTCGGCGTACTGGGTGCTCTACGACAGGCGGACCGGCAAGACGCTCAGCAAGAGCGGCGCGCACAAGACGCTGCGGTCCGCCTCGGTGGTCAAGCTGTTCATCGCGCTCGACTACCTCGGCAGGCGCAAGGGGAAGGTGGAGGCCGCGCACGCGGCCCGGTTCGCCAAGATGCTGCGCTCCAGCGACGACGACAGCGCGACGTTCTTCTGGAACCTCGGCGGCAAGGGCGCGATCGTCACCCGGATGCGGAAGAAGATCGGCCTCGCGGATTCCGCGCCGCCTCCCGCGGCGCAGCCCGGCTACTGGGGCTACACCGCGATCAGCGCCGCCGACATCGCCGCGAGCTACCGGTTCCTGCTGGACAAGGCGGCCCCGAAGGTGCGCGACACCGTCATGGGCCACCTGCGCGAGTCCACCAAGTGCGGCACCGACGGGTTCGACCAGAGCTGGGGCATCCCCTCGGCGACGAAGCGGGCCCATGCCGTCAAGCAGGGCTGGTCCGGGTTCGGGCTGACCCCGCCCTACCCGTGCGCGAACGGCTCCCGCTACGTCCCCGCCGCCGGGCCCGACCTCGGACTCGGCAGGCCGGTCCTGCACACCACCGGCACCCTCGGCGCGCAGTCCCGCTACATCGTCGTCGTGCTGACCCTCAACCCGGCGGGCGCCTCCTACCGGGTCTCGGGCCAGCGGCTGACCAAGCTCACCAAGGAGCTCATCAAGGGCCTTTGACGGTCCTCTAGGAAACGTCGGGGCCCTGGGCGAGCACGACCTCGGCCGTCACGCCCTCGGCGGTGTCCTCAGCGACGGTGAGGTGGGCGATGACGCCCGCGGCGGCGAGGTCGGCGCGGGCGACCAGGGCCGCGTCCGCGCCGCGCAGGACCGCGCCCGCGACCTCGGCGCGCATCGAGGCGCCGGCCGTCGACTTGGCCTTGCGGACCTGGGACAGCGCCTCGGCCGTCGCGGTGAGCACCCGCACGTCGCCGCCCGGCGCGTCCGGCTCGGGCCACGGGGCGCGGTGCACCGAGCCGTCCTTCCACCACGACCAGACCTCTTCGGTGGCGAAGGGCAGGAACGGGGCGAACAGGCGCAGCAGGGTGTCGAGCGCGGTCCGCAGGGCCGAGCGCGCGGCGGCCGACGCGGGACCCTCGCCGTAGGCGCGCTGCTTGACCAGCTCCAGGTAGTCGTCGCAGAACTGCCAGAAGAACCGCTCGGTGACGTTCAGGGCCCGCGTGTAGTCGTAGTCCTCGAACGCCGCGGTCGCCTCGGCGACGACCTCGGCGAGCCCGGTGAGCATCGCGCGGTCCAGCTCCGTGAGCGCCGCGCCCTCCCCCTGCGGGTCGGCCTCGCCGGGCAGCCCGAGCACGAACTTCGAGGCGTTCAGCACCTTGGTCGCGAGCCGGCGGCCGACCTTGATCTGGGCGGTGTCGAACGCGGTGTCCGTGCCGGGCCTGCCGTTGGCCGCCCAGTACCGGACGGCGTCGGAGCCGAACTGCTGGAGCAGCCCGAGCGGCGTGACGACGTTGCCGACGGACTTGGACATCTTCTTGCGGTCCGGGTCGAGGATCCAGCCGGACAGCGCGGCGTTCGTCCACGGCAGCTCGCCGAACTCCAGCTCGCTGCGCACGACCGTGGAGAACAGCCAGGTGCGGATGATGTCGTGCGCCTGCGGGCGCAGGTCGAACGGGAAGACGCGGGCGAAGAGGTCGGGGTCGTCGATCCAGCGGCCCGCGATCTCGGGGGTGAGCGAGGAGGTCGCCCAGGTGTCGAAGATGTCGGGGTCCGCGGTGAAGCCTCCCGGCACGTCCCGCTGCTCGGCGGCGTAGCCCTCGGGGACGTCGGTCGACGGGTCCACCGGGAGCAGTTCCTCGGCGGGCACGAGCGGCGCGTCGTAGCGGGGCTCCCCGGCGGCGTCCAGCGGGTACCAGACGGGGATCGGGACCCCGAAGAAGCGCTGGCGCGACACCAGCCAGTCGCCGTTCAGGCCCTCGACCCAGTTCTCGTAGCGGGCGCGCATGTAGGCGGGGTGCCAGGAGATCTTCCGGCCCGCCTCGACGAACCTGCCGCGCAGGTGCTCGTCGCGGCCTCCGTTGCGGACGTACCACTGGCGGGTCGTGACGATCTCCAGCGGCCTGCTGCCCTTCTCGTAGAAGCTCACGGGCCGCGTCACGGGCTTGGGGTCGCCGTCGAGGTCGCCGGAGGCGCGCAGCATCTCCACGATCCGCTCGCGCGCGCCGTGCAGGGTCCGGCCGGCCAGTTCCGCGTACGGCTCGGCGGGGACGCCCGCGGGGGCCTCGGGCGCGATCCGCCCGTCCCGCCCGACGACGGCCCGGATCGGCAGGTCGAGCTCGCGCCACCACACCACGTCGGTGGTGTCGCCGAACGTGCAGACCATGACCAGGCCGGAGCCCTTCTCGGGATCCGCGAGCCGATGCGCCAGGATCGGCACCTCGACGTCGAACAGCGGCGTGCGCGCCGGCCTGCCGAACAGCGCGCGGTACCGGGCGTCGTCGGGGTGCGCGACCAGCGCGACGCAGGCGGGCAGCAGCTCGGGCCGGGTCGTCTCGACGTGCAGGGGCCCGTCGGGCCCGCGGAAGGCCAGCCGGTGGAAGGCGCCGGGCTGATCCCGGTTCTCCAGCTCGGCCTGGGCGACCGCGGTCCGGAAGGTGACGTCCCAGAGGGTCGGCGCCTCCGACAGATAGGCCTCCCCGCGCGCCAGATTGCGCAGGAAGGCCCGCTGGGACGCGGCCCGAGCCCGGGCACCGATCGTGGTGTACAGGTGGCTCCAGTCGACGGACAGGCCCACCCGGCGCCACATCTCCTCGAACGCCTTCTCGTCCACCTCCGTCAGCCGCTCGCACAGCTCGATGAAGTTCCGGCGGCTGACCGGGATCTGGTTCTTGCCGGGCTTGTCCGGCGGCTCGAACGAAGGGTCGTAGGGCAGCGACGGGTCGCAGCGCACCCCGAAGTGGTTCTGCACGCGCCGCTCGGTCGGCAGGCCGTTGTCGTCCCAGCCGATCGGGTAGAACACCTCCTTGCCGCGCATCCGCTGGAACCGCGCGACGGTGTCGGTGTGCGTGTAGGAGAAGACGTGCCCGACGTGCAGGGAGCCGCTGACGGTCGGGGGCGGCGTGTCGATCGAGTAGACCTGCGCGCGGTCCTTGGTCCGGTCGAAGGCGTAGGTGCCCTCGCGGTCCCAGACGGCTACCCACTTGTCCTCCAGGCCGTCGAGGGTGGCCCTTTCGGGGATGGCGCGGGTGCGTGGCGTCTCGGTCATCCGCCAAGGATAGGGATGCCCGGCGAAGAAGGCGCGCAGTTATCGCCGCTCTGGGGCCGGAGGCGCGATCGCGATAGCGTCGGGTCCACCGGTGCGCCGCACAGAGCGGGCGCGCCGTACGAGCGAGGAAGGGGCGACGATGGCGCAGAAGCCCGATGTCGGCTGGAAGGTCTTCGCCGGCATCACGGGGATGGTCGGCGGACTTGCCGCGCGCAAGTCACTGGAACTGGTCTGGCGCAAGGGGACCGGGCGCAAGCCGCCCGTCAGCCCCGAGTCGCCGGACGTCAGCCTCGCCGAGGCGCTCGGCTGGGCCGTGCTCATCGGCGTGGGCATGGAGGTCACCCGGGTGCTGGTCACCCGGCTGGCGGTCAAGCAGTGGGAGCACACCACGGGGTCGCTGCCCGCCCACCTGGTGAAGCTGAAGGAAGAGCTCAAGGACGAACTGCGCTGACGCGAGGTACGCGCGGGGACGGGGTGTGCCGCCCGTACCCGCGCGCTCCTAGTCCTGCGGAGGGGGCCCGGGCGGCGGCAGTTGGGGATGTCCTCCGCCCAGGTGTTTGTGCGGGTCGTGTCCCGGCGCGCCCTTCGGGAGGGTGCCGTAGCGGGCCAGGTCGTCCCTGACCTTCTCGGCGAGCTTCTTCGTGGCCGCCCGGTTGAGCGTCCCCCCGGCGACCGCCCCGGTGAGGAACGGCCCCAGGGTCGTCATGTGCCGCCCCAGCACGCCCATCATGCGTTTGCGCAGCGCGGCCTTGGCCGCGCCGCCCAGCCCGACGCTGAGCGAGCCGGAGTCCATCGGGTTGACGCCGCGCTGCTTGGCCCAGGCCAGCGCGTACGTCATGGTGCGCTCGGTGGTCCCGCCCTGGATCTGGATCCCGTGCGCCTCGTGGAGCTCGGCGATCATCTTGGTCTCGATCGCCGCCACGACGAGGGTCTCGGCGACGATCTGGGCCGGGACGGTCAGCAGCAGGGGCGGCGCGGTGAACTGCACCGCGGCGAGCGCGCCGCCCGCCGCGCCCACCGCCGTCGTCCGGTTGACCGCGCCGCGCACCAGCTCGTCGGCCAGCGCCTCGGCGCTCAGCCCCGGGTGGTGCGCCCGCAGGGTCTCCAGGTCGCGTATCGGAATACGGGGGGCGATGCCTGTGAACACGTCGGCGAGCCAGCGCCCGCCCGCCAGCCCTCTGACGCCCGCGCGCCTGGCGCTGGTGCCCAAGAGCTGGGCGAGCCGTCCGAGCAGACGCCCTCGGGTCGCCTTGTCCAGCTCCTCCGTGCCGGACAGGCGACCGACGAGCTCGCCGATCTCGTGTTCTTCGTCCCCCTGCCGGGGTTCGGGATGGTCGCCCTCGCTGGTCATCCCGGTCTTCTCCTCCCTGCTCGGAGCAGCCGTCAGGCCGCGCACTCCGTGCAGACCGGCTCGCCGTTCTTCTCCTTGGCGAGCTGGCTGCGGTGGTGCACCAGGAAGCAGCTGCTGCACGTGAACTCGTCGGCCTGCTTGGGCACGACCTTGAACGACAGTTCCTCGTTCGACAGGTCCGCGCCCGGAAGCTCCGCGACCTCGCCGGCGTCCAGGTCCTCGTCGATGATCCCCGCGGACTTGTCGGTCCGCCGGGCCTGGAGCTCCTGGAGGCTGTCCTCGCCGAGGTCGTCGTCGGTCTTGCGCGGGCTGTCGTAGTCGGTGGCCATCTCTCTCCATCCCCCTCTTGGCCTTACCGGGCTCCCGCCCGGAGGCTCCGTAGTCCTCTATATGCACCCCGTCGCGCGGAAGTAACGCACGGGACGCCGTTCTTGTGCCCGATCCGGGCGGGAAATTCTGTCACGGTTTGCGACCTCCGACACACATGCCGCTACCGCCACTCCGATGGGCGCTGACGGCACGGGCGCTTCCGCCCGGCTCCCGTCCGGAAGAACGGTCGGCGGCTGCGGATGGTCCCCACCTGCTGCGCCCACCGCGGGCGGGATCATACCTGGGAAGAACGGGTCCATGAGTCACGACGTGACCATCCACGGGGAAAAACTCCCTGCGAATCACTCTTTGTGGCGAACAACACCCACGTTCCGGCCATCGGAGACCAGTGGAACGGCGCCCGGGGACCGGTGCGGCGGATCGGAGCCTCGGCCCCGACCCCCCTGTCCTACCCCCGGCAAAGGACCAGAAGTACAGAGAGATCTCATAGTTCTGACTCACGCGATATCGTCGCCGCAATCGCCGCCGCCGCCGCGCGTGGGGAAGAGCTGACCTGGGAGGGGTCGCATGCCGAAGTACGCTCCATTGGAGCAGGGTGACCCGACCGCGCTCGGATCCTATGAGGTGCTCGGACGCCTCGGAGCCGGAGGGCAGGGCGCCGTCTTCCTGGGCCGCGCCGGCGAGGGCCAGTTCGTCGCGATCAAGCTGCTGCACGCCCAGATGAACGCCGACCCTCAGGCGCGAGCCAGGTTCGTCCGCGAGGTGGCCGCCGCGCAGAAGGTCGAGCCGTTCTGCACCGCGCGGATCATCGAGGCGCAGGTCGACGGCGACTCCCCCTACGTGGTGAGCGAGTACATCGAGGGTCCGTCGCTGCACGAGTTGGTCGCCCAGGGCGGCCCGCGGCCCGAACAGGAGTTGAAGCTCCTGGCCATCGGCATGCTGACCGCCCTCGCGGCGATCCACGAGGTCGGCATCGTGCACCGCGACTTCAAGCCCAACAACGTGCTGATCGCCTCCGACGGCCCGCGGGTCGTCGACTTCGGCATCGCCCGGACCGTCAACTCCCAGGAGAGCGCGGTCACCGCGACCGGCATGGTCGTCGGCACCCCCGGCTACCTGGCGCCCGAGCAGCTCACCGGGGCGCCGCTGCAGCCCGCGGTCGACATCTTCGCCTTCGGCGCCACCATGGTGTTCGCCGCCACCGGCCAGTCGCCCTTCGAGGCCGAGACGCTGCCGGTGATCATCAACCGGATCCTCAACGAGGAGCCGAACCTCTCCGGTCTACCGGAGGAGCTGCGCCCGTTGATCGCCCGGTGCCTCGCCAAGGACGCGCTCCAGCGCCCGTCGGCCCTGGACGCCCTGCTCGAACTGGTGCCCCAGTCCGGCGCCGCGCCCGCCTCGGCCACCCAGCGCGAGGAGCTGCTGAACCAGGGCACCCGGATCGCCGCGCAGCTCCCGGCCCCGCCGCCCCCGCGCACGCCGACCCCGGCGCCGTTCTCCTCCCCGGCGCAGCCCTACGCGGCCGCACCCGGCCAGCCCAGCTCGCCGCCCTTCGCGCCGCCGCACGGCGCGATCAGCGCCCAGCCGGGCCCGGCGACGCCGCCACCGCTCCAGCAGCCCGGCTTCCAGCAGTCGGCCTTCCAGCCCGGCCTCCAGCAGGCTCCCCCTCAGCAGCCGCCGCAGCCGCCGCAGCCGCCGATGGGCTACCCCCAGCAGGGCGGCCCGTACACGCCGCCTCCGCAGTACCCGCAGGTCCAGCAGCCCTACGCCCCTCAGCAGGGGGGCTACCCGCAGCAGGGCTTCCCGCCCGCGCCGCCGTTCACCGGCCCGCCGCCGCGCAGGTCGAGCACCGCGGTGATCGCCGCGATCGCCGGCTCGGTCATCATCATCCTGCTGCTGGCCATCGCGATCGGCATCGTGGCCCAGCAGTCCGACGACGAGCCGACCACGACGGTCCAGCCGCCCTCCAGCGCCCCGCTCGACCCGGGCACCGACGACCCCACGCCGGAGGACACCGACGACAGCACCGGCACCTCCACCGGTGACGTCGACTGCGGCGAAGACGGCGACACCTCCTTCTGCGAGGACTACGCCGGCACCTGGACGGGCAAGGTCACCCAGATCAAGCCCAGCGCGAGCTACAACGTCCGGCTGGTCATCGCCGAGGGCTCCACCACCGGGGAGATCACCTACAGCGGCACGAACGAGGACAACAGCGCCTGGTCGTGCGGCGGCACCATCACGTTCGTGCACCACCCGAACGACTCGGTGTGGAAGACCGTCGCGCGCGAGACCATCACCTCGAAGAGCGGCGCCGAGTGCTTCGGCGAGACGTACAACGAGCTGTTCCCCAAGGACAACGGCACGGAGATGTTCCTCACCAAGTTCGCCACCCAGGCCGCCGCCGACGACGGCGGTGGCGACTACGTCTTCATCGGTACGCTGACCCGTCAGTAGGCCCCCGCCAAAAGGACTCCGCGTGTACCCTCCGCCCCCTGGACAGGCTCCGTACGGCACCCCTCCCCCGTTCCCGGGGCCGCCGCCCAGGCGGGGGGTGTCCCCTGCCGTCGTGGTGCTGGGCTCCGCCGTCGCCGTCATCGTCGTGCTCGCCGCCGTCCTGCTCGTCCTGGTGTCCCGGGACGAGCAGGACGGAGGCGGGACGCCGACGCCGTCCGCCGGGGGCTTCGAGGAGGCCTACGCGGGCGTCTGGACCGGCGAGGTCATCCGGATCAAGCCGACCTCGATGAAGTACACCGTGTCCGTGGTGATCGCCGAGGGCTCCCCCACGGCCGAGATCAAGATCACCAACGAGCCGGGCGCGTCCAGCGCGTTCTCCTGCACGGGCACCCTGACGTTCCTGCACCACACGCCCGAGGCCGAGTTCAAGTCGGTCGTGCAGGAGAACATCACCGACACCCAGGGCTCATCGGTCTGCGACGCCCTGTCGTACACGACGCTGTTCCCCAAGCCCGACAACAGCGGCGGCTCGAACGACGGCCTCTACTACAAGAACTACTTCAACCAGTCGGCCGCCGACGTCGACGACGACCACAACGCCATCGGCGAGCTCAAGCGCCAGGCCGGCGCGGCGGCCTGACCCGCCGGACGACCGCGGCGCGGCCGGACCGACCTGCCGCACCGACCGGTCAGCGCGCCGGAGGCTGCGGCTGGAGCGGCAGCCGCACGGTGACGATGAGGCCGCCGCCCGTCCGCGGGCTCGCCACCACGGTGCCCTTGTGCGCGGTGACCACCGAGCGCACGATGGACAGGCCGAGCCCCGCGCCCTTGGCCGACTCGATCCGGTCGCTGTTGAGCCGCCGGAATGGCTCGAAGAGCCGGTCGATCTCGTAGGCGGGGATCGCCGGCCCCGAGTTCTCCACCTGGCAGGCCGCGGCGCCGTCCAGCACCCCGGTGCGCAGGAACATCTCGCCGCCCTCGACGTTGTGCTTGAGCGCGTTGTCGACGAGGTTGGCGATCAGGTGCTCCAGCAGCACGGGGTCGCCGACGGTGTCGGCCGAGGTCAGCTCGGTGTGCAGGGCGACGTCCGGGCGTTCGGCCTCGGGCCGTTTGCGGACGGAGTCCAGGACCGTCTCGGCGACGTCCTTCAGGTCCACGGTCTTGCGGGTGGTCAGCTCCCGTTCGCTGCGCGCCAGCAGCAGCAGGCCCTCGATGAGCCGCTCGTGCCTGGCGTTGGTGGCCAGCAGCGTCTTGCCGACGGTCATCATGTCCGGGGACACCTCGGGGTCGGTCAGCGCGACCTCCAGGAGGGTCCGGTTGATCGCCAGCGGGGTGCGCAGCTCGTGCGAGGCGTTGGCGACGAACCTCCGCTGCGAGTCGAAGGCCTCGCTGAGCCTCGCGAGCATCGCGTCGAACGTGTCGGCGAGCTCCTTGATCTCGTCCTCGGGGCCCTCCAGCGCGATCCGCTCGTGCAGGGTGCTCTCCGACAGCCGCCGCGCCGCCGCGGTGATCTCGTGCAGCGGGGCGAGCGCCCGGTCGGCGACGATGTAGCCGAGGACGAGGGCCATCAGGCTGACCCCGAACAGCGCGAACATCATCCGCTTGACGAGCTGGCCCAGCATGCCGTTGCGCAGGTCGTCGACCGGGACGGTGTAGGAGAACCCGTCCTTGGCCCGGTAGGTCAGGTCGCTCCCCGGCCGGAGGACGTCGCTGAACGACTGGCCGACGAACACGTAGGTGACGGCCATGAGCAGGCAGCCCGCGAAGAAGAACAGCACACCGTACAGAAGGGTGAGCCGCAGCCTGACGCTGACGCGCCTGGGGAGTTCCCGCAGGTCCTTCAGGAGGGTCTTCGGGGAGGTCACAGCCGGTACCCCACGCCCGGGACGGTCTCGATGACGGGCGGGTCGCCCAGTTTCTTGCGCAGGGTCATCATGGTGACGCGCACCACGTTGGTGAACGGGTCGATGTGCTCGTCCCAGGCCTTCTCCAGGAGCTGCTCGGAGCTGACCACGACGCCGTCGGCCGCCATCAGCACCTCCAGGACGGCGAACTCCTTGCGGGTCAGCTCGATCGGGTGGCCGTCGCGGGTCACCGTGAAGCGACCGGCGTCGAGCTCGATCCCGGCCCGGGACAGGACCGGCGGCACCGGGGTGGCGACCCGGCGGCCGAGCGCGCGCACCCGGGCGATCAGCTCCTTGAACGCGAACGGCTTGGGCAGGTAGTCGTCGGCGCCGAGGTTGAGCCCGGCCACCTTGTCCTCCAGCTCGCCCGCCGCGGTCAGCATCAGGATCCGCGCCGGGTAGCGCTGCGCGGTGAGGGTGCGGCACACGTCGTCGCCGTGCACCTTCGGCAGGTCGCGGTCGAGCACGATCACGTCGTACTCGTTGATCCCGGCGCGCTCCAGCGCGCCCGCGCCGTCATAGGCGATGTCGACGGCCATCGCCTCACGGCGCAGTCCCGTGGCGATCGCGTCGGCCATGACCCGTTCGTCCTCGACGACCAGAACTCGCACCCTCGGCTCCTCTTTTCCCCCACCGCGGCTGTTGAGCACCGCGTTCGCGGGTCCGCGACCCTTCCGTTATGCCACAGAACCGGTAAGCGACCGGTAAGGGCCGGACGATCACCGCGCAGGTGACGGCACGGTGGCCAACATTGAAATTCTCTATAGGTAAAGGTTTAGACCAGTCTTGCCCGGGGGTAGGGGGGATCTGACCCGGAAGGACCATGCCCATGCGCGAGTTGAACGAGACGATCCAGCAGCGGCTCAAAGAGGCCTACGCCTCCCTTCAGGCCGCCACGAGGGACGGCGACGCCTACCTCGCAGACCTGCGCCAGTCGGAGATCGACGAGTTGCGGCGCATCGCCGACGCCCACGACCTCCCCACCCGTTAGCCGCGGGCTCCCGGAGAGCGCTCTGCTCCCAGGAGGAGTCAGTCCCTCGCGGGGTCGAGCGGCGCGAGAAGATCGTGCAGCGGGCCGAACAGCTCGGCACCGGCCGCGATCGTCAGCTCGTTCCCCGCGGGGGCACCCCGGAGGCCGCCGACCTTCCCGCCGGCCTCGGTGACGATCAGACTTCCCGCGGCGATGTCCCAGGCGTGCACGCCGCGCTCGTAGTACCCGTCCAGCCTTCCCGCCGCGACCTGGCACAGGTCGATCGCCGCGGCCCCGTTGCGGCGGATGTCCCGGACATTCGGCAGCACCCCGGACAGCACCCGCGCCTGGGCGGCGCGCCGCTCGGCCGCGTAGCCGAATCCCGTCGCGATCAGCGCCCGCTGGAGCTCCGTCTCCGCGGTGCAGCGGATCGGCTCGCCGTTGAGGAAGGCGCCTCCCCCGAGGACCGCGGTGAAGGTCCAGCCGCGCCGCGGCACCTCCACGACGCCCGCGACGGCGGTCCCGTCGACCTCGGCGGCGATGCTCACCGCCCAGTCCGGCAGGTCGTAGAGGTAGTTGACGGTCCCGTCGATCGGGTCGACGACCCAGCGCACGCCGGTGGAGCCGACGGTGTCGCCCTCCTCCTCGCCGAGGAACGCGTCGCCCGGCCGGGCCGCGCCGATCCGCTCGCGGATGAGGCGCTCGGCGGCCTGGTCCATCTGGGTGACGACGTCGGTGGCGCTGGACTTGGTGGCGACCACGTCGGGGCCGCCCGGCGGGCGCTTGTCGACGAGCATCCGGCCGGTCTCGCGGGCGGTGGCGGCGGCGAGGTCGAGCAGGGCCGTGTGATCGGGGTGCGCGGTCACGGTCAGAGCCTTTCGAACAGGTCGCGGGCGAGGGGCGCGAGCGCGGTGCCCGGGGTGGCCGCGCGGACCAGACTCAGGCCCAGCTCGGCGGCGAGGTCGCGGGCCTCCACGTCGAGGTCGTAGAGGACCTCCATGTGGTCGGACACGAAGCCGATCGGGACGAGCACCACGTCGGTGACGCCGCGCTCCTGCAGGACCCGCAGGTGGTCCAGGACGTCGGGCTCCAGCCACGGCTGGCTCGGCGGACCGCTACGGCTCTGGTAGACGAGGTCGAAGCCGCCCGACGCGCCGGAGGCCGCGTGGACGCGGCGGGCGACCTCGTGCAGTTCCGCCTCGTAGTCCGCGCGGCCCGGCTGGGCCAGCGGCACGCTGTGCGCGGTGAAGACCAGCCGCGCCCCGGGAAGCTGGGCGAGCGCCTTCCCGGTCGCCTCGGTGAACGCGCCGACGAAGCCGGGCTCCAGGCAGTAGGCCGGCAGCTTGGTGATCTCGGGCGCTCCGGGCACCGCCTCCCGGGCGCGGTCGATGTCCTCCTGGTACTGGCCGGAGGAGGAGTAGCCGCTGTAGGCGGAGGTGACGAACGCCGCGGCCGAGGCGATCCCGTCGGCCTTCATCCGCGCGACGGTGTCGGCGAGGTAGGGCGCCCAGTTCCGGTTGCCCCAGTAGACGGGGACGTCGACCAGCTTCTCGATCTCGGCCTTCAGCGCGCGGCAGTGGCCGTTGATCGGGCTGACGCCGCCGAAGAGGTGGTAGTGCTCGGCGACCGACTCCAGCCGTTCGCGTGGGATGTTCCGCCCCCGCGTGACGTTCTCCAGGAAGGGCATGACGTCCTCGGGGCCCTCCGGGCCGCCGAAGGAGACCAGCAGCAACGCGTCCATGGGATCAGCCTATGAGACCTCCCCGGATCGGGGGGACCGGCCGCGCCCGGCCCGCCGGGCTAGGCGAACTGCTTGGCGTAGGCGTTCGCCAGGGCGAGCACCTCCTGCACGTACCAGTCGGCGTGGTTGTAGGCGTAGACGGCCTTGTAGAGGTCGCGCTGGGCGCCGGCCGCGCACAGGTACTTCGCCGCGGCGGGGATGGCGTCGTAGGGGTTCATGATGTCGGCCGCGCCGTCGCCGTTGCCGTCGACGCCGTAGGTCTTCCAGGTCGCGGGCATGAACTGCATCGGGCCGAGCGCGCCCGCGCTGGACGGGCCGACGTTCTTGCCGTGGTCGCTCTCGACCTGGCCGATCGCGGCGAGGACCGTCCAGGACAGGCCCGGGCACCTCGTCGCCGCGTCCTTGTACAGGTCGAGGTAGCTGCCGGCCGTGCCGCCGCCCGAAGTGTGCAGGTTCGCCACTTCGGCCTTCTTGCCGAGCACCGCGCGGACCTTCTTCACCAGCGTCGCGGGCTTGACGCCCGGCGCGTTCACCAGGACGGCGACGGAAGGCACGAGCCCCATCCGCGTCCCGGTCTCCGGCGGGACCAGGACGTCCACGCCGGGCAGGCCGAGCGGCGCGGTGCCGCCCAGCACGGCGGAGGGCGCCTCGCCCCCGGCGAGCCGGTAGGTCGCGCCGAGACTCAGCCCGAGGTCCTCGGCCGCCTCGGAGGCCGCGACGAACCTGCCGCCCGCCAGCGCCGTCCACAGCTCCTGGCTCTGCGCGGTGACGGGCGGCGTCCAGGACCGGAACGCCGACGGGTCCACCGCGAGGACGTCGACGGTCTTGCCCTCCAGCGTGATCGCCCCGCCCGACGCGGTGATCACGTCGGCCACCTTGGCGATCTTCCCGATCCGCCCGATCTGGTCCGCGCTCGCCCCCGCGGGCACGACCGCCAGCACGTCAGGCACCACGACCCGCTCCAGCGGCGCGACGACGGGCGCGGCGCTCACCTGCGCGGGCCCCGCTGCCGGGACTGAGGCGGGAGCGGGCTGGTCCACCGCGCCCAGCCGGATCGCCGCCCATACGGCGACGGCCGTCACGGCGAGTACGGCGACGGAGGCCACGGCGGTCACCAGGTGGTCTTTGCGCACCTGAGAAGGCTAGCGCCGGAGGCGACCGCGGGCATTTTCGGACGCCCGGTACGGTTGCCGACTCGGGGGTGAAAGTCATGGCGAATCCGTACCGGGCGCTGTTCGACGTGCCCGGCGCGCGGTCGTTCGTGCCCGCGGCGCTCGTGGGACGCATGGCCATGGCGATGCTGGGGATCGGCATCGTGCTCATGGTCCGGGGCACCGGCGGCGGCTACACGCTGGCCGGCGCGGTCTCGGCGACGACGCAGATCGCGTACGCGGTCGCCTCACCGATGGTCGCGCGGCTGATCGACCGGCACGGCCAGCGCCGCGTCCTCGCGCCGCTGGTCGCGGCGAACGCGGTGGCGATGACCGCCCTGATCCTCTGCGCCCAGCTCGGCGCGCCCTCGTGGAGCCTGTTCGCGACCGGCGTCCTGGTCGGCGTCACCTCGCCGTCGATGGGGGCGCTGGTCCGGGCCCGCTGGTCGCATCTGCTGGCGGCGCGGGCGAAGCCGCCGCTCGGGACGGCTTTCGCGATGGAGTCCGTCCTGGACGAGGTGGTCTTCATCACCGGCCCGACCCTGGCGACCCTGCTGGCCACCGCGGTGATCCCGGCCGGCGGCCTGATCGCGGCGGGGATCTTCACCTTCGCCGGGGGCCTGGCCTTCGCCGCCCAGCACCGCACCCAGCCTCCGGCCTCGCCCGCGCGGCGGGGCGGGCGCGCCGCCATCACCTACCCGGGGATGCCGGGCATGGCCCTGGTCTTCCTCGCGCTCGGCGTGGTGTTCGGGGCGGTCGAGGTCGCCGTGATCGCCTTCGCCGAGGAGCAGGGCAGCAGGGGCATGGCCGGGCTCGTGCTCGCGTGCTTCGCGGCGGGCAGCTGCCTCGCCGGCCTCTGGTACGGCGCGCGGACCTGGGACTGGCCGCTCGCGCGGCGCTTCCGGCTGGGCCTCCTGCTGTTCGCGCTGGGCCTGGTGCCGATCACCCTGGTGAAGAGCCTGCCTCTGATGATGGTGGTGATCTTCTTCGCCGGGCTGGCGATCTCTCCGACGATCATCCCGGCCTACGGGGTGCTGGAGCGCCTGGTGCCGGAGCGGCAGCTCAACGAGGGGATGACCTGGGGCTCGACCGCCGTGGGCCTGGGCGTCGCGGGCGGCGCGTCGGCGGCCGGCGCGATCATAGACGCGCACGGCTCCGGCCCCGCGTTCGGCTTCTCCCTCGGGGTGGGGATCATGGGCGCGCTGCTCGGCCTGGCCGCCGTGAGGCGGCTGAAATACACGTCACGTTTTGATAAAGACAGCAAACGCGAAGTTTCTTCATAATCGGTGACCGCTACCCTCCCTTCCATGTCTGTGGAAACCTGGCGCAACTGGGCGGGCAACCATGCGGTCGTCCCCACCCGCGTCGTCACTCCCCGCTCGACCGAGGAGGTCGCGGCGGCCGTCCGCGCGGCGGCCTCCGACGGCCTGGCGGTCCGCATGCCCGGCACCGGCCACTCCTTCACCGGAGCGGCCCTCGCGGACGGCGTGATGCTGCGCCCGTCCGGCCTCACCGGCGTGCGGTCCATCGACACCGCCACCGGCCTCGTCACCGCCGAGGCAGGACTGCCCCTGTGGCGGCTCAACCAGATCCTCACCGAGCACGGCCTCGCGCTGGCCAACATGGGCGACATCCAGGAGCAGACCATCGCCGGGGCCAGCCAGACCGGCACCCACGGCACCGGCCGCGACCACGCGGGCCTCGCCTCCCAGATCGCCGGGCTCGAACTCGTCCTCGCCGACGGGTCCGTCGTCACCTGCTCGCGCGCCGAGCGGCCCGACCTGTTCGACGCCGCCCGCGTCGGCCTCGGCGCGCTCGGCATCGTCACCGCCATCACCTGGCAGACCGTCCCGGCGTTCCTCCTGCGCGCTCAGGAGGAGCCGATGGCGTGGGACGAGGTCCTGGCCCGCGTCGACGAACTCGAAGCCGACAACGAGCACTTCGAGTTCTACTGGTTCCCGCACAGCGAGGGCTGCCTGACCAAGCGCAACAACCGGGTCGACGGCCCGCGCGAGCCGCTGCCGAAGTTCAAGGCGTGGCTCGACGACGAGTTCATCTCCAACAAGGTGTTCGGCGTCGCCCAGGGCCTCACCCGCCGGGTGCCCGCCACGATCGGCCCGATCAACGGCATCTCCGCCAAGCTGCTCGGTGCGCGCACCTTCACCGACACCTCGCACGAGGTCTTCACCAGCTCCCGCGCCGTCAGGTTCAAGGAGCAGGAGTACGCGATCCCGCGCGAGCACCTCGTCCCGGCGCTGCGCGAGATCCGCGCCGCGTTCGACCGGCACGGCTGGCGGATCAGCTTCCCCATCGAGGTCCGGGTGCTGCCCGCCGAGGACGCGTGGCTGTCCATGGCGCACGGGCGGCGCACCGCCTTCATCGCGGTGCACGTCTACCACCGCAACGACCACGAGGCGTACTTCGAGGGCGTCGAGGAGATCCTGACCGCCCTCGGCGGCCGCCCGCACTGGGGCAAGATGCACACCCGCGACGCCGCCTACCTGGAGACCGTCTACCCGCGCTTCGGCGACTTCACGAAGCTGCGTGACGAGCTCGACCCCGACCGCCTGTTCCGCAACGCCTACACGCAGCGCGTGTTCGGAGCGTAACGGCGCTCCGGTCGCGGAGGCCACCCGGAACATTCGCCGCAGACCACCCGCATCCGCCTGGCCGGGTGGCCCACGGGCCTCCCGCCAGGGAAAAGGATGCACAAGAAACCCGCAGCCGTGCCCCGCGACGGCCCCGCGCAAGGCAAGCTAGCCGCGGGAGAAGAACGGCTTTGTCCTGCACTCCGGGTGACACCGCGCAACCGGAGGACCCGCGAGCACTAGCACACCGGACGAATCGGAGCGACGATGTTCGGACATGCCGGGTACGGTGCTGGCAGCGGATGTGTCCCTGACGAGACACTGGGAACGCTCCGGGCGGTGACGCGCGCGGGGCATCCGGGGGAAGGGACGCATGCGCCCGCTGTCGCAACCGACGGCGTCAGGGCCCGGGACAAGGCTGGGAAGGACACGCATGCAGGAGCTGCGCCTCGTGGCGGTGAGCGAGGACGGTTCGTACCTCGTGCTGGCCACCGCCGGCCGGGGCACCCGGTTCACCCTGCCCGTGGACGATCGGCTCCGCGCCGCCGTCCGTGGGCACTTCTCCCGACTCGGTCAGTTCGAGATCGAAGTGGAGAGCCCTTTGCGCCCCAAGGAGATCCAGACCCGCATTCGCGCGGGGGAGACGGCGGAGGAGATCGCCGAGTCCGCCGGCATTCCCGTGGAACGCGTCCGGTGGTTCGAGGGCCCGGTCCTTCAGGAGCGCGAGTACATGGCGCAGCAGGCCCAGCGCTGCGTCGTGCGCACCCCGGGTGAGCCCACCCCCGGACCCCCGCTCGGCGAACTCGTCGAAGAGCGCCTCGGCCGTCGCGGCGCCGACCTCGAAGAGGTCACGTGGGACGCCTGGAAGTGCGAGGACAACACCTGGCAGATCCGGCTGTCCTTCTACGACGCCGGCCGTCCGCACGCCGCCGAGTGGAAGTTCGACCCGCGCCGCCGCGTCGTGCGCTCCCTCGACGACGAGGCCGCGCGGCTCATCCACCTCGGCGAGGAGGAGCCGGACCAGCCCGCCGACATCGTCACGCCGCTGCGCCGTCCCGCGATGAAGATCGTCTCCGACCACCGGCGCGAGTTCCCGGCGGGGCGCCCGGTGCCCGCGCCGTTCAGCCAGCGACCCGATCTCGCCGACGCGCTGCCCTCGATTCCCACCCCTCCCCTGTCGCCCGAGCCCTTCACCCCCGAGCGGTTCCAGCGCGAGGTGCGCACCGCCGACCTGCCCGACCTCGACGCGCTCGGCGCCCTCCTGGACGCGACCGCGCCCACCGCGCCCACCACGCCGGAGACTCCCGCCCCGTCCGCCCCGCACGAGGAGACCGCCACCGCCGACGCCGCCCCCGCGCAGCCCGTCGCCCCCTCCCCCGAAGAGGACCCCGCGTCCGCGAGCCCCAGGTCCGAGAACCCCGCGTCCGACAACCCCGCGCCCCCGGCCGACCCCCGGCCGTCCCCCCTGGCCGCGGAGCGGCCCGCCCCGGAGGACTCCCCGATCACGACTTCCGCTCAGCAGGCTGAGCCGGAGACCGTCGCCGTCGAGGAGGCCACCGTGCCGCAAGAGCCGATCACCGCTTCCGTGCCCGAGCCGGCCGCGCCCGTGGCGCCGCCCGCGCCCGAGCCCCAGCCCGTCGCGGCAGAGCCCGCGCCGGAGCCGGAGCCCGTGCCGGTGCCGGTGAAGATGCCGAAGCCCGCGCCGGTGCCCGCGGCGGCCGCCGCCGCGCCCAAGCCGGAGCCCCGGCCGCGCAAGCGCCCCGCCCGCAACCGCCGGGCGAGCGTCCCCTCCTGGGACGAGATCATGTTCGGCGCCCGCCGCCCCGATTAGGCGGCGCGGCCCGCGGCACGTGCCACGCTCTTACCGCGCACCGGCGCATAGGGTGAGATCGTGACAACGCGGCTGAGGCCGCCCGCGCACCGGGTCTCCGGCCGGGCAGTGATCAAGTGGGCCGCCGATCTGCTGATCGGCGGCGCGGTGCTGACCGGCGTTGCCTACGGCTTCACCGCGTGGACGACCGGCGCGCGCTGGAACTTCCAGCCCCACTGGCTGCCGTGGACGGTCGGCGTGCTCAGCGCACTGGCCGTCCTGGTCATCCCGCCCTGGCGCTACCGGGTGCACCGCTGGGAGGTCAGCTCCGACGTGGTGTACACCACGGCAGGGTGGCTCAGCCGCGAGTGGCTGCTGGTGCCGGTCAGCCGGATCCAGACCGTCGACGCCGTGCAGAGCTGGCTGGAGCGGCTGCTCGACCTCGCCACGCTCAAGGTCACCACGGCGTCGCACGAAGGCTCCTCCGAGCTCACCGGGCTGCCCGTCGGCACCGCCACCGCGCTGGCCGAGCAGCTCGCCCGGCGCGCCCACGACCTGCGGGACGACGCCACATGATCATCGAGGGGCGGCCCCCCTCCGCCGAGGGCGACGGCCTCCCCGCGACCGCGCCGGAGCCCACGGGATCCACCGCGCCCGACGTCCGCCGGCTCAGCCCGGTGAGCTGCGTCGCCTCGGCGCTGCGCGAACTCGCCGCGCTGCTCGTCGTGGCGGTCAGCGGGCTGCTGATCAGCGGCTTCAACGTCGCCGTCTACTTCACCCTCGCCGCCCTCGGCATGGGCCTGCTGCACCAGGCCGTGCGCTGGTGGTCGTTCACCTACACCCTGTACCCCGACCGCCTGGAGCTGCGCCACCAGCTCATCGGCCGGTCGGTGAAGACGATCCCGCTGGAGCGGATCCGCGGCGTCGACATCAACGCGAGCCCCACGCACCGGCTCCTCGGCCTCGCCGTCGTCCGGATCGACGCGGCGGCCGGCGGCGACGAGGGCGTCCTGGACGGCGTCGGGCGCAAGGAGGCCGAGCGGCTGAGGGCGCAGCTGCTGCGCCGGAGCCCCGCCACCCGGGGCGGGCCGACGCCGGAGGTGATCGCCCGCTCCGAGCCGTCGTGGTACTGGTACGCCCCGCTGAGCGGCGCCTACCTGCTGACGCCCTTCGCCCTCGCCGGAAGCGTCCTCGGCACCCTCTACAACCTCAGCAGCGAGGTCGGCCTGATCTCCAAGGGCACCCTCAGCCATCTCGGCGACCGGGTCCTCGGGTTGTCCCCCGTGCTGGCCGTCGTCGTGCTGCTGCTGTTCGTGCTGGCGATGCCGCTGGCGTCGGTGCTGGTGTTCGCCTGGTTCAACTGGGACTTCCAGCTCAGGTCCGTGCCCGGCGCGGAGGACGGGCAGGAGGACGGGCTGGGCGCGGGCGGGCGGGGCGCGCTGCTCGCCGAGCGCGGGCTCGTCACCCGGCGCAGCGTCACCCTGGAACGGCGCCGCATCCGGGGGGTGGAGCTGCGCGACAATCCGCTGGAGCGGGCCCTCGGCGTCGTGCGGCTGACCGCGCTCGTCACCGGCCTCGGCGACGCCGAGCAGCGCGGGCGGCTCCTTCCGACCGCGCCCCGCCAGGTCGCCGACCGCGTCGTCGAGCGGCTCGCCGGGCCGTTCACCGCGCCGATGGCCGCGCATCCCCCGGCGGCCCGCACCCGGCGGATCAGCCGGGCGGTGTGGCCGCCGCTGGCCCTCACCGCGCTCGCCGCCTGGACCGGGCATCCGTGGCTCGCCGCGCTCTGCGCCGTCGCGACGGCCCTGGCCGTCCCACTCGGCCTCGACAGGTACCGCCAGCTCGGCCACTCCACCGACGGGCGGCTGCTGTCGGTCAGGTCCGGATCCCTCGTCCGGCACCAGGAGATCATCGAGAACCGGGCCGTCGTCGCGTGGAAGCTGCGCCAGAGCGTCTTCCAGCGGCGCGGCGGCGTCGCCACGCTGACGGCCGCCGTCGGCGCGGGCGAGGGCGGCTACGCGATCATCGACGCCGACGCCGCCGAGGCCGTGGCGTTCGCCCGGTCCGTCACCCCCGCGTGGGTCGAGCCCTTCCTCGTCCGAGAGGGGTCCCCCGGGGCCCCTCAGCTCGTTCAGGAGGCGTCGGCGTCCCAGGGCGCCGAAGAGCCCCCGGGCCGGTGGTCCGGGGGCTCTGCAGACTCGCTGGGGGCTGCGGGCTAGGCGGTGGCCTCGGGCGCGCGCTGGCCGTCGCCGTCCTCGGCGGGCACCTCATCGGGCACCGCGAGGAACGACCCCTGCTCGGGGTCGAGGATGTGGACCTGGGCGGTCTCCAGGTCCAGGTACATCCCGACCAGCTCGACCTCGCCCAGATCGACGCGGCGCTTCAGCCACGGGTAGCTGAGCAGGTTGTCGAGCTGCTGCACGACATTGGCCTGGCACAGCCGGGTGAGCGGGCTCACCGAGGCCTCGCCCTCCGGCTCGTGCAGGAACCTGTCGAGGCTGTAGTTGGCGTGCTTCAGCCAGTTCGACAGCTGCGGCAGGTGCTCCACCTCGCTGCCGCCCGCCAGCACACCGGCCATCGCGCCGCAGTTGGAGTGCCCGCAGACGGTGATCGTCTTCACGCTGAGGACCGAGGTCGCGTACTCCACGGTGGCCATCACCGAGTCGTCGGACACCCGCGAGCCGTAGCGCGGCACGAGGTTGCCGACGTTGCGGTTGATGAAGAGGTCGCCGGGCCCGCTGGAGGTGATCAGATTGGGCACCACCCGGGAGTCGACGCACGTGATGAAGAGATGGTCAGGGGTCTGGGCCATGGCCAGCTCGGCCATGATGGGGCGCACGAGACGCGCGGTCCGCCCGTGGTACTCCCGGACGCCCGCCAGGAGGATCTCGCGCGGTGACGCGTCGTCGAGGTCCTGCAGGGGACCGCGCTCACGCCGCGACCAGGGCGCCCACCAGCGGACGCCACCGGACGACTTGTCCTTGGGTGCAGCTTCACCTGTCATAGCGTTTTCATACCAAGACTCGTGTATCTCATCGATATCGACCCTACCTCCCTGCCTCTCGTGGGAGACACGCCAGGTGTGGATCGTGTCGAAGGCCGCGTTGTCCATGAAATCGACGTCGAGGTCGAGGTCCACCTGGACGCCCGGCGGGATGTCGGCGAGGGCGGCGTTCAGCTTGGGCACGCTGAGGAACGTCAGGGATCCGGCGACCACCACATGCCACTTGCCCTCGCGCTGCTCGGTGCGCAGCAGCACCCGCGTCAGCCGCCGCAGCGCCAGGCAGGCCCCCAGGGCCATCCCCAGCAGCACGCCCTCGCCGAGGCCGAGGACGATCACGCCCGCGAAGGTCAGCCAGTAGATCCAGGTCTCGCGGTGCGCCCGTACGCCCTTCAGCGGCGAGGGATCCATCATGCGCAGGCCGAGCGCCACGAGCAGCGCGGCGAGCGCGGACAGCGGGATCTGCTCCAGGAGCAGCGCGCCCGACACCGACAGGCCCACCACCCACACCCCGTGCAGGACGGTCGAGGCGCGGGTGAGCGCGCCCGCCCGGACGTTGGCCGTCGAGCGCACGACCACGCCGGAGATCGGAAGGCCGCCGAGGAAGCCGGACACGCAGTTGCCCACGCCCTGGCCCATCATCTCGCGGTCCAGATCGCTGCGCCCCACCCCGACCGGCCGGGTGCGGTCCATCAGGACCGCGCACAGCAGCGACTCCACGCTCGCGACCAGCGCGACGGCGACGACCGCGCCGACGAGGTCGGGCAGCGGGGCGTCGGGCATCTCCGGGGCGCGCCAGCCGGCGAAGATCGCGTCGGGGAAGTCGACGCGCGGGACGTCGAGCCCGCCCGCCCAGGCCGCGAGCGTGGCCACCGCGATGGCGACGAGCGGCGCCGGCACCCTGCGGAACGGCAGCCGCTCCCAGACCAGCAGCACCACCACGGTCAGCACGCCGATCAGCACCGCCGCCGAGCGGTTCTCGCCGATCTGCCGCGGCAGGTCCATCAGGTTCGCGATCGGCGAGTGCTGCGGACTGCCGCCGAGCACGATGTGCAGCTGCGACAGCACGATCACCGCGCCGATTCCGCCGAGCATGCCGTACATGACCGCGGGCGACACCGCCAGCGCGGTCCGGGCGACCCGGCAGGCGCCGAGCCCTATCTGGAGCAGGCCCGCACCGATGGTGACGGCGCACGTGGCCTGCCACCCGTAGGTCTGGACCATCGTGGCGACGATCACGGTGATCCCGGCGGACGGGCCGCTCACCTGGAGCGGCGCGCCCCCGATCAGACCGACGATGATGCCCCCGACCGCCGCGGCGATCAGACCCGCCGCCACGGGCACCCCGGAGGCCACGGCGATGCCGAGCGAGAGCGGGACCGCCACCAGGAACACCACGAACGACGCGGGAATATCCCTGCCGGGCGCGATGAAACGCGTCACTACATTCTGTGGTTCGAAGGTCACATGCCGTATCGAATCACAGCCGCTCGGTCACCGGCGGGCATTCGCGCCGGTGACCTCCGCGGTTCAGCGCCGGTAGTCGCGGTATTCGTCCCACTCCTCGGTGGGCCGAGGCTGGTCGGCGTACTGGGCCGTCGGGTACTGCTGGGTCGGATACTGCTGCGCGGGGTCGATCGGCGCGCTGAGCGGCGGCTGCTCCCCCGGGTAGTAGGAACCGGAACCCGTCCCGCCCGACTGCTCCGAGCCGCCGTAGCTGCTGCCGGAGAAGTCCCCGTAGCGTCCGGCGCCCTCGGCGCCCTGCCCGTAGGAGGACCCCGCCGGGTAGCCGCCGGTGCCCGCGGTGCCCGACGGGTAGCCGCCGAGCGGGTCGTCGTAGCGCGCCGGGCTCGGGTCGGCCCCGTAGGCGGGAGCCGTCGGGTAGTCGGTGGAGCCGGGGTAGGAGGACGAACCGTAGGAGGAACCGGCCGTGTCGGAGCCGCCGGTGCCCGACGACGTCCAGGACGAGCCGTAGTCGCGGTCTCCCGCGTTCAGCGGATCGGTCAGCGGGTCCAGCGACGGAGACGGGCTGTAGGAGGATCCCGCGCCGGGCGGGTCGCCCTTGCGGCGGTCGGCCTGGATCCGCTGGAGCAGCTCGTCCACGGTCGGCAGCCGGTTGCCGTCGGTGTTCTCACTCGGCGAAGGGGCGTCGGCCGGGGCGCCGTAGGACGGCGCGCCGCTTAGCGGCGGGCTCAGCGGAGCCGCGGGAGTGCCGCCGCCGAGCGGACCGCCCAGCGGGGACGCCGGGCCGGTGCTCAGCGGACCCGTGCCGAGCGGGCCGGTGCCCAGCGGGTTGGTGCCCAGCGGGTTGGTGCCCAGCGGGTTGGTGCCCAGCGGGCCCGTGGAGCGCACGGGAGGCGACGGCGGGATCGAGGGACCCGTCGAGAGCGGGCCGGTGCCCTGCGTGGGCAGCGGACCGGTGGAGCGCGGCGCCGGAGCGCCGTAGGAGGAGGAGCCGAGCGGGCCGGTGGTCGTGCCGAGGTTGCCGAGCGGGGAGGCCGGATAGGCCTGGGTCGCCTCGGGGTCGCTGCGCTGCGCCGCGGGCGCGGGACGGGCGAACGGGTCGGGCAGGCCGAGCGGGTCGGGCTGCGGGACGCGCTGCTGCGGCGCCTCGTAGGCCGCCGCGGCGGGCTGCGCCTGCTCATAGGGCTGCTGCTCGTACGGCTGCTGCTCGTACTGGTCGAAACCGCGGACCGGGGGCTGGTCGAAGCGGGTCAGCGGGTCGTTCTGCCAGTCGGCGGCCGCGGGCTCCAGCGGATCGGGCCGCAGGGGGCGCTGCGCGGGCTCGGGGTCGTAGCCGTGGCCGTCGCCCTGGTCGGGGTAGTAGGCGGTGGTGGTCTCGTCGGCGTAGCCGTAGCCGTCCGCGTACTGCTGGTCGCCGTACTGCTGGTCGGCGTAGGGCTGGTCGGCGTAGGGCTGGTCGCCGTACTGCTGATCACCGTAGGGCTGGTCCGCGTACTGCTGGTCGCCGTACTGCTGCTGGTCGCCGTAGCCGTCGGCGTACTGCTGGTCGGCGTACTGGCCGTCGCCGTAGCCGTCGGCGTACTGGTCGTCCTGGCCGGCCTGGGCGTGGACGGGCTCCGGCTCGGGCTGTGCGACGGAGTCGAGCGGATCGGGCACGGCGGCCTTGCCCTCGGCGCCCTCCCCGTTCTGCCAGGGGAACTTGGGCTTGTCGAAGGTGATCGTCGCCCAGTAGTCGTCGTCGCCCATCTGGTCGCCGCCCTTGCCCTTGCCGCGGGCGGCGGCACGGCCGCCTCGGCCGGGCTCGCCGGCGGTGGGCGCGGACAGCGGAGCGCCGGCGACCCTGCGGTCGGGGCCCGCTTCCTCGCCGTCCTTGCGGGGTCCGGGGTCGTCGCTCATCCAGTCGTCATCGTCGTCGCGCTCGCGCTGCGCCCGCATGCCGAGCGCGACGAGAACCACGACGAGACCGACCAGTACGACCAATCCCACAATAACGATGATCATCGCTCCACCCAGTGCCATGGCCCGGCGCACAGAACCGGCCCCGTCGATGTCGGCCGGTGCGGCCGCACGTGCCCGGTACCGCTGTTCACCGCGGCCTGCCCATCCGTTCGCGCACCCCTACCATCACACGATCTCTCTCGTTTTGGCCACCGGTCCGGGAACTCTCACGAAGCCGGCTGCAGCCCGATGTATCCGGTGATGCGTCCGCGTCCGACGGTCCGCTCGGCGATCGCGGGCAGCGAGTCCTTGAGCCCGCTCACCTCGTCCTCGGGAATGGGCGAGGACAGCGCGTAGACCGTGAAACGGAACCTGTGCCGCTCCCCCTTGGGCGGGCAGGGCGCCAGGTACGAGGCGTTGCCCGCGGAGTTGCGGCCCTGCACGCCGCGGTCGGGGACCACTCCCTCGACGAGGTCGGCGGTCGTCCCGTCCAGGTTGGCGAGCACCCAGTGAATATACGTGCCGCCGCGCGCGTCCGGGTCGTCGACGACGACGGCGAAGGCCTTCGCCTCCGGCACGCCGGACCAGTGCAGGGGCAGGATCTTGCCCTGGCCCCCCAGCTCAGCGCAGCTGAATCGGTCGGGGATATCCTTCATGTCGGCGAACGCCGGGCTGCTGACGGTGAACTCCGCCAGCTCGCCGCTTCCCGAGCCGCTGCCCACGACACCGCAGCCCGAGATCAGGGACGCCCCAGCAAGGGACGTCAGGGCCACGCGGAGGACGGCGGCCCGTCCCGAGGTCTTCTTCATCAGATCAGCACTCCCGGGTCGAGATCGTACGCGAGCACGCGCGCTCGCGCGCGGTCCCCGCAAAACCCTAGGGCCTCACCGGACCTTGGGGCACGGGAGATGTGACGTTGGTCATGAAGAGTGGTCAGGTTTTGAGATACAGAGAACTTGTGTCGTAGTTCACCGCTATAGACCGGTCCACTTTTACCAACTTGGAAATTTTTGAGGAACTTCCTTGGTTCTTGTTTGGACTAGACCAGACAAGTCCGCTACATTGTGAATGTCTTCACAAGGTGACACCTCTTTAGGAGCTTGAGATGGCCACTAGGCCTGACGCGAACCCCGACGCCCCGCACATCCTCATCGTGGGGGGTGGCTATGTCGGCCTGTACACCGCGCTCCGCCTCCAGAAGAAGCTGAAGAGCGAGCTGAAGCGCGGCGAGGTCGAGATCACCATCGTCGACCCGCAGTCGTACATGACGTACCAGCCCTTCCTCCCCGAGGCCGCGGCCGGCAACCTCTCGCCGCGCCACGTGGTCGTGCCGCTGCGCCGCGTCCTGCCGAAGGTCAACATCGTCACCGCTCGCGTCACCGAGCTCTCCCACGCCGAGCGCTGGGCCATCATCCAGCCCGTCGAGGGCCCGCCGAAGAGGCTCACCTACGACTACCTCGTCATGGCCGCCGGATCCGTCTCGCGCACCCTGCCCATCCCGGGCCTCGCCGAGAACGGCATCGGCTTCAAGACCATCGGTGAGGCCATCCACCTGCGCAACCACGTCCTCGGCCAGCTCGACATCGCCTCCTCGACCGACGACCTGGAGCTGCGCAAGCGCGCGCTCACCTTCGTCGTCGTCGGCGGCGGCTTCGCCGGCGTCGAGGCGCTGGCCGAGATGGAGGACATGGCCCGCGACGCGATCAAGCTGCACCCGAACCTGCGCCAGGACGACATGCGCTGGGTCATGGTCGAGGCCGCGGACCGGATCCTGCCCGAGGTCGGCCCCGAACTCGGCAAGTGGACCGCCGAGCAGCTGCGCGGACGCGGCATCGACGTCAAGCTGAAGACCTTCCTGCAGTCGGCCGTCGACAACGTCATCGAGCTCTCGGACGGCGAGAAGTTCCCGACGAACACTTTGGTCTGGACCGCCGGCGCCAAGGCCAACCCGCTCGGCAAGTCGACCGACCTGCCCATCGACGAGCGCGGCCGCATCAAGGGCAACGAGTTCCTCCAGATCGAGGGCACCGTCCGGGCCTTCACCGCGGGCGACAACGCCGCGATCCCCGACCTCACCAAGGAGGGGAACGAGACCTGCGCGCCGAACGCGCAGCACGCCGTCCGCCAGTCCAAGGTCCTCGCCGACAACATCGTGGCCGCCTACCGCGGCAAGGCCCTCCAGGTCTACCGCCACGCCTACGTCGGCTCGGTCGCCGGCCTCGGCCTGCACAAGGGCGTCGCGCACGTCTACGGCACCAAGCTGCGCGGCCTGAGCGCCTGGTTCATGCACCGCACCTACCACCTGTCGCGCGTCCCCACCTTCAACCGCAAGGTCCGCGTCGTGGCCGACTGGACCCTCGCCCTCTTCTTCAAGCGCGAGACCGTCTCCCTCGGCAGCATCGAGGCCCCCTTCGAGGAGTTCGCCCTCGCCGCCGCCACCGACCGCCCCGCCCCCGTCGTGAAGAGCGCCGCCAAGTAACCTCCGGCACCCGAAAGGGGCACGGTCCACCCGGACCGTGCCCCTTCGCCGTTTCCCGGCGCGAGATCGGGGTTGTACGGGTTCCCCGTACAACCCCAAGTAGATTGGGTTCCATGAGCAAGCTGCACCTGACCGCGCAGATCTGGCAGGAGGGCGACGCCTACGTGGTGCACTGCCCTGAGCTGGACGTCACCAGCCAAGGCGACAGCTTCGACCACGCCCTCGCCATGATCAAAGAGGCGGTCGAACTCACCCTCGGAGACCTCACCCCCGAGGAACTCGCGGCCCAACTCCACCCGACCCCCGCTCTCATTCCCTTCGAGGTCCAGCTCAGCGCATGAGCCCGCGCGTCATACCTCCGACCCCTGCCAGTGCGGTACTCAAGGCCTTCGACACCCTGGGCTTCGTCCGAGTCCGCCAGTCCGGCAGCCACGTCCGACTCAGGCACCCCGACGGCCGGGCCGTCACGATCCCCGACCACGGCCGCAAAGACCTGAAGACGGGCACGATCCACGGGATCCTGCGGCAGGCCCGCGTCCCGGTCCAGGACTTCCTCGAAGCCCTTCCGTGAGCGCCCTTGCGAGTCGTTCGGAATCTTTGGCAAGGGTAAGATCGGTGTTACGGCGGACGAGCCGGCCGGGCGGTCGCGTCGGGGGGCTTTCGGGTCTCCTGCCGAGGAAAGTCCGGGCTCCACAGGGCAGGGTGGTCGGTAACGCCGACCCGGGGCGACCCGCGGGACAGTGCCACAGAAAACAGACCGCCTTGCGCCCCCTGGGGCGCAGGGTAAGGGTGAAACGGTGAGGTAAGAGCTCACCAGCGCCCGGAGTGATCCGAGCGGCTAGGTAAACCCCACCCGGAGCAAGACCAGACAGCGGATGACCGAGGGCTGCCCGCCCGAGTCCGCGGGTAGGTCGCTAGAGGGAGTCGGCAACGGCCCCCCAAGATGGATGACCGCCAAGGAGACGTCGGCAACGACCCTCCAGAACAGAACCCGGCTTACAGGCCGCCTCGTCCGCCGCCGCCCCTTCTACCGGGGGCTCTCCCCTCAGGCCCCAGCCCAGTTCTGCTGTGGTTCCGCCACTCCCCGGTTCACACGCCACGAGGCCGCGCGCATACCGCAGCCAACGAGGCCGAGCGTTCTTTGGAGCGCGGTGCACTTCATTGCGCCCCTGCGACGACCGCCAGGATCGGCCACATCAGCTTGACGACCTCGCCCGCAGCCCGATCCCACTCCGAGCACAGGGCCAGCAGGTCGCCATTCGACTCGAACCAGGCCTCGACCAGCTCGCCCGCCCCGGGCCGCGGGCACACCTCGACGCAGAGACCGACCCCGGCGAGCCGCGGATGCCAAACCCGCAAGAACACAGACCCGAATTCGACCCGGATCTGAGTGCTCATGCCCTTCGCCCGCAACGACATCGAAAGCGGCACAAGCTGAGCGACGTCACTGGCCTCACCCATCGCGGTGCTCTTCACGGCCATGGGCGAGCAGCGCCAGGACTTCGGCGGCGACGTGATAGATCCGCTCCGGCTCACCCCTGCAACCGCCCGGCCCCCACGCGACGAGCCCGTCATCCCCGACCCAGACCACAACGGACGCTGCGGCAGAACTCACGACCAGACGCGGCACCGCATCCCGCAACTGCAGTCCCACTCCAGAGGGCGCCAGCACCCGGCACAGCCGCCCAAGCACCGCCGTCTTCTCCTCACGATCCATGCTCACCCCTCCCGCGTCGGCCACTGTTCCCAGTGCAACGCCCGGACCCGGAGCCGTCCTGCTTTGCCATCAAGCCCTCCACACGCTGGACTGCGTTGCGTCAAGGGTGGACGAGCCAAACGGCCCATCAAAGGTCCTCTTGAGGCCATCAAGAGGACTCTTAGCGGCCTTTCTAGCTAACCTGTGTCCGGTTAGTCCTTTGAAAGTCCGTTGAAGAGCTACAGTCGAGCCAGCAACGGCCCGTACGTCCGGAGGAAGGACCGCATGTCACGTCCAGTCGGCAACACGAGGTTGAAGGCCGCCAGGCAGCACGCCGGGTTCGCCTCTCAGCAGGCACTCGCCGATGCGCTGACCCGAGCCGCCCCGCAACTCGGTCTCGGCCGCATGGAGATCAGCGCCCGCCAGGTCCGCCGCTGGGAGTCCAGCACTCCCCCGTGGCCCCGCGCCGACCATCAGCGCCTGTTGGTCCACGTCCTGCAACGCCCCGTCGAAGACCTGGGCTTCACCGCACCGTGGAGCACCGAAGCCGCCCAGCCGACGAGCACCAGGACGACGCCCCACACCGCCCCGGCCCAAGGCGTCCCGCTCCCCCTCCCCCAAGCGTCGACCGGCGTGCAGCCCTCCACCGCAGGCAGCGACTACGCCGCCATCACCACCGCCCACCGCCGCCTCTACTGGACGGTCCAACCGGCCCAGATGCACCCCGCGGTCACCGAACACGCCCGCCTCGGAACGCAGCTCCTCGGCGAGACCAGCGGAGTGTCCCGACGCATCCTCGCCACCGCCTTGGCCGAGTCCCTCCTCATGGCCGGCCGCATCGAGTTCTTCGACCTCCGCCAACCCGACGAGGCCGACGCCACCTTGGTCCGCGCCCTCCAAGCCGCAGGCGAAGCCGATGACGCCCTCCTCGGCGCCGCCATCCTCGCCCACGCCGCATTCGTCCCCGGCTGGGCAGGCCGCCGCGAAGAAGCCACCGAACGCATGCGCGCCGCCCGCACCTACGCCCGCCGCGCAGGCGCCAGCGCCCAGTTCCTCGCATGGCTCGACGCCGTCGAAGCCGAATGCGAAACCCGCTCAGGCCACCCCCGCGAAGCCCTCCGCCTCATCGACCACGGCGAACAGATTCTCACTACGGCCCCGCACCACGAGGACCCAGCGTGGTTCGACTGGTTCTCCCCCGTCCGTCTGGCCGCCTTCAAGGGCAACACCCAGCTCGTAGCAGGCCACTACCCCCAGGCCCACGAAACTCTGACCGCCGTCCTGGCCGACCTTCCCGAGGAAGCCGGCAAGCAGCGCGTAGTGGTCCTAGGCGACCTGGCCGCAGTCGAAGCCGCCCGCAAGAACCCCGAAGCCGCCTGCACCTACGCCGAACAGGCCCTCGACCAGTTGGCCCTCACTTGGTACGCCACCGGCATGGAGCGCATCCACGACGTCCGCCGAGCCCTCCAGCCCTGGCAGGACAACGAATGCGTCCAACGCCTAGACGACCGCCTCTATGGGTGGCAGACCACCCTCAGCACCCTCCAGCGTTAAACGCCTCCACCAGACCCGGAAGCTCCCCCAGCGAGTGAATCCGCATCGTCGGAACACTCCGAGCTTCCGGGTCTTCCCATTGGATCTGCGCCCAAGGCCCCCGCCGAATCAGCGCCGTCTTCAACCCGACCTCCACCGCCGGCCGGATGTCGTTGTCCAGCCGATCCCCCACATACAAGATCTCGTGCGCCTCACACGGCGCCACCTCCACCACCCTCCGAAAGAACTCCGGATCAGGCTTCGACACCCCCCAGTCATCCGACGTCGCCAAGAAGTCCGCCGGAAGCTCCAGCTCCCGCAGAATGCCCCCTGCCCTCACCGTCTGGTTCCCCGCGATCCCCACCCACAGCCCAGCTTCCCGCAGCTTCCCCAACGCCGGCCGCACGTCCGCATACAGATCCCCCTCCCCGAACCACTCGGGCTGCCCCGCCTCCGCCCTCTTCTCTCGCTCCTCATACAGCTCAAACCCAGGCCGGAACACCTGAAACGTCTCCCGGTAGTCCAACCCCCTCGCGATGACCGCCCCGAACACCGCCGAGAACGTATGCCGAGGCACCCCCAACCAGTCCGCCCACGTCCCATACTCCCTGGTCTCATCAACCAGACACTCACCAACATCGAACACGACAGCCCTGATCACCATGCGCCTAGCTTACGACTGCTCTTCAGGCAGGCCTAATTCAGTGCGACCACCGACGCCGCATCTCAGATGTAACGCCACATCTCTAAGAATTAGAATAGCCGGTCTTCTGGTTCTTCAATACTTCCAGCCGCCAACACCCCACTAAGCCAATCCTGAGCCGCACCAGTCAGATCTTGTGTGATTAGAACCGTTGCCCTAATCAGATGCGCAAGCTCAAGCCTGCTATTCGTTCGCGCCGTTCCCGTAGAGCTAGTCAAATCACAAGACAAATGCCGACCATTCGCAATTACCACCCCGACCCTTTTTATCATCGCAGACAATCCGAGCGTTCGAGAAAGTCCACGGAATGTTTTGTCTTCGGATATCGGCACCACAGAGGTAGGGGTATACTTAATGGTTCCACCATTAACGCCCACTTCAACCTCGTCGACCGCAAACTCCGATGCCCTGCTCATGAACTCATTTATGGGAAGACCATCAGCACGGTCCGCCTCGACATTTTTATTGATTTCATCTACAGTCTCAGCAGCAAAGGCGGTAAATCTCGGACCGCGGAGGGCAAGAAGCTTTCTATCGATTGCCCAATTATATTCCGGCCCCGACTCGGAGTCATCAAGTCTCGGCTGATCCCGGCTTACTCGGCACGATCGCCCCCAGACGGAACTAATATTAGCCAGCATGAACTTATCCAGATTGGATGACCCTTCGGGCAAACTAAGGCGGCAGAGTTGCCCAAGGCCAACGTGCCGGCCGAGCCTGGCCCAAAAATCTAGATTTGGGATAGAACTATATTCAAGGAGAAATTGAAGAGCCTCATCTGAGATATCTCCGCTAAATGTCCGAGATCCTGGAAAATTCTCCATGCTTCCCCCAGCCCCAACCCAAGCGGCTTGAAGGAGACGCATGACTCTTCCAGCATGCCGGTCATCAAGAATCGATCCCAGCAATTGCGCAGCATCACCAGTTGCAGACTTATTTATCCGTAGCGCACCTTCAAAGCCAGCATGAAGCGTCCGAGACGCTGAAATTCCGGTAAGGCTATCAATTGCTCCCCGGCCACCTTGCGTTACAGCGGTAGAGACGAGCGCCAGAAATTCTGAAGATCGATCACCAATAAGACTCTCGACACCTGCCGGATCGGCTACCAGCGTATTTGTTTCAGCCGAGATGTGATTTATCTCCTCCGAGCGATCACCAAAACCCGGCTCCAGGCCCCCTAGAGCGAACATTATTGGACGATGATCAGCCACAAGACCGATGTCTTCGAGAAGGTAGTCCGACCTAGACGCTATACGGAGATAGACATAGCGCTCAGAAACCGTAGGATCATGTGGCCATGAGGCTACAAGATCAGGAACAAACGAGTGATTAAAGTACTCGGTTTGCTTGATTGAGATTCTCGAATCAAGCGCCTTGAGCTCGTCTGTAATCGTAGCCTTCACCATTCGAACACTATCTCTTGGCTCGGCCAATGCGAGTGCCTGATTAACCCTACTAGCATAACTCTCGGACAATTCTCACACCCTCTTTTCTGTATCATACCGACGAATTACCCCGAGATGCTCCCTTGTCAGTGTGAGAGTTTCTTGACGGTCCGAAAGCACTATCATCCAAAGGCGATCAGCAACATCTTTGCACAGCTCATCCGAGATAAGATCGCCGGCTACGTTCTTATCATCCTCCCCAAAGAGGAACTTTCGGTAATCAAGCACCGAAGATCTAACCTTCAGCGGAGTCATCTGCTGGTCCCATTCCGTGACATTAAAAGGAGACCAGGTGATCCACATAAAATTATCACACCTATCGGGCCTCGACTTCAGGGCCTGATAGCATTGAGCAAGGTACTTTATATAATGCTTGCCCTGATCGGAAGCCGTTGCATATTTCTTGCATTCTGCGAGAAATTCTTGCCCCTGAAGCTCTCCCCCGAGGAGAATCCCCCCTAGATCGAACGAGAACGGCTCCTTATGGTTCTCCCAATGAAAACTCAACTTAGGTATTGCGACCGGTTCAGGGTTAACCCATTGAACGTTCACACGTGTAGTGGCATCGAGCCAATTCCGTGCTCTCCGAGCTCCATCAGCTCCTTTAGCTTGCGTCTCCTCGCCCGACATGTGCCAAGAGTAACTCTCAGGTACCTCAGCTGACCATGGCCGTCCTCGAATCTATATATCTAGAGTCACAACCGTTATCTTTATACTCACTGGTATTGCCGAGTTTGGCTGTTTGGGATCAAGGGCGGCGGCTTCGCCGCCGCCGGCCGCCCCCGCACGCCGCTTCGGGCGTGCGGCGTGGGCGCCGGTCCCTCAGCGGCGGACGGGGGCGGCCCAACTCGTCTCAGGGCCGGTGGACCGAGGCGCAGGGGACTACGGACGCGGGATCCTCGCTGGGGGCTCAGGCGCCCCCAGACCCCGCCATCCCAGAGCACTCATCCGCGCTCTGCTCTCTGTCACGGCTTCTCGCCGTTGCGCGGATGAGCGCTCTGGACCGAGGACTGGGCTCGGGGAGGTTCGTGCCGGGTTCCGCCGGGGTCTTCTCAGGACGCCGATCGTGCGCCACGCGTGCGACCGCCCCGTGAGGCACCTCTTACTCCCAGCGGTTCGGCACTCGGCCTCGGGCACCCCGGCGGTGCCTGTCGTCGGGACCCGACCAGCATTCCACCCGGGGAGTCGACCGACCAAGATCAGTGCACATTTCGTGCACATGAGGGCGCGAGGAGGCGGGAAACGATGAGAACTGGCCCGAAATGAGGAGGAGCGTTCGGGCTGGTTAGGGGGTGTACTGGCTGGTCAGGGGGTTGAGGATCTCCGTTCCCGGCTTACAGGCCGCCTCGTCCGCCGCCACCCTTTCTACCTGGGGCTTGGCCCTCAGACCCCCGCCGAGTTCTGCCGTGGTTCTGCCACTCCCCCGAGCAGGCTTTCGATCGCACCCGACCGAGGTCTTCGTCATCGGAGAACGGGTGACCACACGTATCCATCGTCTCGGCGATCGTCGCGTGCCCAAGCCTGGCTGCCGAAGCGACCTTGTCTCAGCTGCGGAGCGCTGAGCCTGCGCACGCGCTGCACCAGCGCACTCAGCCGCGCGCCACGCACTACGTGGCAACCGCCACCAGCACGGACTCAACAGCGAGTACGACCGGGCACACCGCGTCCTGCTCGCCAGCACCACCGTGTGCGCGGTGTGCGGGCTGCCCGGCACGGTGAACGACCCCCTGACTGCTGGGCACATCGTGGCCCGCACAGATGGTGGGACGAACGACCCGAGCAACCTGCGCGCAGAGCATGCGAGCTTCAACTACGGCGGAGGACGGAACACCTGCGAGCGGCTGCCTCTCAGGGGCGCTGGGGCGGGCGAGGGCCCCGGGTGACGAGGTATCCCGATGTTGTCTCGGAGTGGGAGCACGCCTGCGTCCGGGAGTTCCGCTACGAGGATTGGGCGGACGAGTCCGAGCCCATCCCCGAGTCATGGAAAAGGCCCGGCGAGACGTACCCGTACCACGTCTTCCGCGCCCGCCGCCGATGGATGGATGCACGGCGGGAGTGGGCGGCCGCCAACGGCAAGACGGTCCTCCAGATGCTCAAGGACGAGCGCCCGCCCCGCCCGACCGGAGGATAGGCCCCGCCTCACGAAAACCCCTCCAGCACATGCAGAGCCCCCGCCAGCAGGAACCGGCGGGGGCTCGCGCCGTCCCGTGGTCCGGGTAGTCAAATCCGGGAGACGGCGCCGTTCCAGCCGAAAGGAACAGGTCCAGGCTATGCGCTCGCGCGCGGGGCCAGCTGAGAGATCCGCTGATGCGACAGGTTCAGCGCCCCGCCCGCGTCGCGGGTACTCCAGCCCTTGCCCGTCAGGAGCTGCGCGGCGTGCCGGACGGCCGCCCGCTCCGCCTCCTCGGCCTCGCCGCGTGCCACCCGCGCGGCCACGACCGCGTGCAGCGCGTCCTCGACCTCCGAGTCGTCGGTGACGAGGTTGATGCCGACGGCGTAGGGCTCCACCCCCAGAGAGGAGATCACGGCCGCGTGCGTGTTGCGGTGGACCTCGGCCCACGTCGACCCCTGCGCCACCACCACCCCGCCGTTGGGGAGGTCGCGCACGGTCGCAGTCCACCACTTGCCGTCGCGCACGAGCGCGGCCCGGTACGTCGTGAACTTGACCTGGCTGGTGTCGATCGGCTCGCCGGGGCCTTCGAACTCCGGCTCATCAAAGATCGCTTCGAAGTGACTCACGACGAGAAACCTAGGGCCCATAGCCGCGACTTGTCTAGGCAGTTGGACAATATCCGGCAATCCATGCTGAACAGGGGTAGGGAATCGAAGATCGGCGTTAGGCAGCACTACGCCCAGGCCATCACCGTCGACCCCGGATCGAGGCCGTTTCCGTCGCAGACGATGGCGGCCCGCCTCCCCTGGCTTTGTAGGTGGGTCATAGCGAACGCATGTTCGACTACCTCGGGCGGCTAGAGACGGGCCCCGGAGTACCTGACGCACTTCGGCCCATGTCCCGCTGTTCCTGCCACCACCACCGGAGCCGCGGGTCCTGCGCGGCGTCGACCGCCTCGACGACCTCGACGAGCAGAGCGGTCAGCCGGTCCCACTCCCACAGCCGGGCCTCGATCGCTCCCCACTCCGCCAGGTGGCGCGCGACCATCTCCAGCCGCTCCCCGTCGTCGGGCACCGCCTCGACGAGGTGGGGATGCCGCGCAAGCGCGTGCAGCACCTGCCCCCGCCTCGACGGGTCGGCACCGACCGCGGCCGCGAGGTCGACCAGGACGCGCAGGTACGGGCGAACGCCGTCGAGGCCGACCACGTCCGGGTGGTGCAACTCGGCGATCATGACTCCGCCCCCGCGCCGCCCGCGGGCCGCTGAAGCGCGATGAGACGCGCCTCCGCCTCCTCCCGCCACCCCTCGTCCGCCGTGTCGCACAGCAGCACGTCCCCGCCCGCCCAGAGCCGCACGGAATCCCCGTGCGAGTCGGCCGTGACCGTGACCATCCCGGCGGTCAGCAACGGCGCCACCAGCTCAAGCGGGAAGGCCGGCCGGTCCCTGCTCAGGTACGTCAGCAGCGCCGCCAGCGCCCGCGACTCGGCCAGGGTCACCGCGCGGCCCCGCAGCACGGACGCCCTTTGTCCAGATGGGCCCGCACGAGCTGCACATGGCAGGCGTGCCCGGCGGCGACGTGCTCGTCAGTGCGCGCCTCGACGACGAGCTGCTGACGCAAGCCCCGGTCGGTGTCGTCCATCAGCGTCGGCGAGATCCCGGCCTCGAACTGCTCGGCCGTCCTCGGGGCCTTGCGGGTGGCCATCCATGACGCCTCGCCGCCTTCCGCCCTCCACACGTTGTAGGTCGGATACGTGGCCTGTAGCTCGGCGAGGATCGTCTGTTCTGCGGATTCCGCGCGCACCATCGCGGACCTCCCTGTCGTCACGGATACATTGCGCTCAGTGAATCCCCGTCCGGATGTCGTGCGGAAGGGGAGACTGGGGGGAGTGCGAGGGGTATCTCTCCCCCTCCCGGTGGCGAAGGGTGCGCGCCATGCCGGACATCATCACGGGCGCCGTCCTGCGGGAGCGACGCGAGGCCAAGGGGTGGTCCCGGCCCGGCCTCGCGCGGGAGCTGCGGGCCGTGTCGCCGACGCTGCTTCCCTCGGTCGCGAGCCTCACCGACATGATCAAGCAGTGGGAGAACGGGCGGGTATCCGAGCCGAGCAGGCTGTATCAGCAGCTTCTCGGCCAGCTCCTCGGCGCAGGCCAGACCGTCGTGACAACAAATGTTGTCACGGGTCTCCCCGCCCCGGTGCGGCATGACGGGCCTGTGGCGCCCGAACTCGTCGACTACTTCGCCGGTCAGCTCGCAGGGCACTATCAGGCCGACATGATGCTGGGGCCGCGGGCGCTCATCGGCACCGTGACCGCCCAAAGCGACCTGCTGACCGAACTCCTCAACGCTGCGGGCGGACCCGTCAGGCAGCGGCTCACCGAGGTCGGGACGGCCTACCGGGCGTTCATCGGGTGGCTGCACCTCGACGCCGGCGACGCCCCGTCCGCGGCCGTGTGGCATGGCGCCGCTCTGGAACTGGCGCACCGCTCCATGAACCGCGACGCCGTCGCCTGCACCCTCGTCGACCTCGCCATGGCGCACACCGACCAGGGTCGCGGCGGCGCCGTCGTCGACCTGTGCGCCAGCGCCCTGACCGACGCGCGGCGGCTGAGTCCCGAGGTGCAGGTGTTCGCCCTTCAACAGCAGGCGCACGGCCTCTCCCTGCTCCCCTCCGACGACCGGACCGAACTCGACAGGGTTCTCGATGAGGCCGGCGCCGCCGTCGCGCGGGTCGAGGTCGAGCAGTGGGGCACCGCGTGCCTACGCACCCCGGACTACGTCGAGATCCAGCGGGCCACCTGCTACGGCAGGCTCGGCCTGCTCGACGACGCCGCGCGCCTGTGGGAGCAGCTCATCCCCGCCGACACCGGACGGGCCCGCCGTGACGTCGGTGTCTGGACCGCGCGCCATGCCGTTGTGCGGGCGCGTGCGGGCACCGCCGATCACGCGCTGGACCTCGCCCGCACCGCCGTCCCCATCGTCCGCTCGACCCGTTCAGCGCGCGCCCTCCGGGAGCTGGCCGACCTCGAAGCCGCCATGGCGCCGTGGCAGGATGCGCCCGAAGGCCGGGAACTGGCCGAGATCCTGGCACCGGTGAAAGGGGCATGATGGCCGAACCACTGACCCAGCAGGAGATCGAGGAACGCATCACCGATCTCCCCGGCTGGAGCACCGACGGCCGCAAGATCGAGGCCGTCTACTCCATCCCGCACATCCGCGGCGCCGCCTTCATCTCGCACATCGCCGCGATCCAAGACGACCTCGGCCACCACTCCAATGCCACCCTCGGCTACAAGACCGTGGCGCTCACGATCAGCTCCTCAGACCTCGGCGGACGCGTCGCCGAGCACGACGTTGAGCTCGCCCGCCGAATCGTCGCAATCGCCCCGACGCACGGCGCCGAGCCCATAGCCTGAATCCGCGCGCACCAGCGCCGACACCCTGCCGTTCGGAAGCCGGCAGGGTGTCGCTCGTTCGGCGGTCCGCTCGATCTCGCAGGGCATGCAGAAGCCCCCGCCAGCGCGTGGCCAGCGGGGGCTCTGGTCGCCGCCCGTGGTTCGGGTAACCAGCCCGAGGGCGGCGGCTCGTCCCAACCAGGCAAGAGGTTGAAAGGACGTTTTCAGCTTAGGCGGTGCCGCCGGGGGCGAGCTGGCTTATCCGCTGGTGCGACAGGTTCAGGGCCTTGCCCGCGCCGCGGGTGGTCCAGCCCTGGGAGAGCAGGGTCCGCACGGCGTCGAGGGTGGCCTTCGCTCGGCCTGCTCGGCGAGGGCCCTGTCGCCGTGGGCGGTCCATACGGCGATCAGCGCGGCCCGGTGCAGGTACCAGGCCGAGCCCGGCAACCGCCGGGCTCGGACCGGTGGTTCACGCCGCGCACGCGGCCTTCATCGCCTTGCCGATGCGGTATTTCGAGACCCGAACTCGGCCATGACCTCCGCGACCTTCCGCCCCGATCAGCGGGTCGAAACGATGGCCGAGTCGAGGTCCGTCATGGGCTTCTGACCTGCGGCGACGGCCTCGTCGACATGGACGATCTCGTGGCGTTCCCGGCTTACAGGCCGCCTCGTCTGCCGCCTTGCTCCGAACCACCGATCGCCCTCTGGGCGCTCTGTGATCCACGCGCGCAGTTCTTGGGCGGTTCGCTGCCGCGCCCGGCCCTCCCGCAGACCATCAACGCCTGTTGGGTCATTTGTGCGAGGCCCCGTCCCGGCTCGGGGTTCGTCGGGCCGTCGAGCATCGAGCCACACGATGAGCACGGAGACGATGCCGGTCTGAACCGGCGCGAGCGCGGGGACTGTGGGTCGGGGCTTCGTTCGCGGGTTGTGGGGCGGCTCGTCCGTGGGCCCACACGGCCCCTGGCGCGAAATTCAGGGGCTTGTCCTGTGGGCGGTCCGGGGGCGTTTTGAGAGTTGCCCGGAGGCTCGGGGCGGCTCATTATCGGGAGGGCCGGACGGATCGGGGGTGGACGGTGGTGGGGCGGCGGCGGTTCAGGGTGTTCGATCCGTTTCACGGGATCGGGTCGGTGGCGTTCTTCGTGGTGTTCCTCGGGATGTCGGTCTTCTTCACGTGGGGGGCGGTCGCGGATCTGCGGGAGGTGCTGGCACTGCGGGAGGACGGGGTGCGCACCGAGGCAGTCGCGCTGGAGACCAGGTCGGAGACGTGGACGACTCCCGGCAGCAGCCATACGGACCCGCTTACGGGCAGTGTCTCCTACACACCCGGGTCCACCCACACGGTGCATTACACGAAGGTCGGTTTCACACGGAACGCCGAGAAAGTCGTCGAGGAGATCACCGGGGAGTACCGTGCGGGCGAGAAGGTCGACGTCGTCTACGACAAGGACGCGCCGGGGAAGGTCCGGGCCGCCTCCGCCGTCGACGACGGAGGGATCGCCGAAGGGGTGTTCGCGATCCTCTTCAGCGTCGCCTTCTTGATCTTCGGCATCTTCTTCACCGTCGGCTGGTACCGCGACCCGTTCTGAGGGCGGCCGATCGCCCATGTCGAGTTCCCACATGGGCACGCAGTCACATCGGGCGGCAGCGTCGCCGCCGCGCCCGGACCCGGCTGCGCGGTCGGCTACTTGGAGGTGGTGCGGCCGTAGCAGCGCTGGTCGAGGGCGGTGCCTCGGGGGGAGGTGGCCGGGGGGCCGAAGAGGGAGGATTCGAGGTTGCGGCCGTGGAACGTGAGGCGGGTGTAGGGGGCGCGGGCGTAGTCGCGGCAGAGGGTTCGGGAAAGGACGTCGTCGTTGGGGACGAAGTGGAGGGTGCCCTTGAGGTCGAGGAAGGTCATGACCTGCTCGTCGATGGCGACGATGTAGCCGCTGAGGACGCGTTCGGTGTGGTCGCCTTCGCCGATCTCGACGGCGGTGAGGGGCAGCAGCGGCACCCTGAGGAACTCCGAGACGATCACCGCCGACATGACGAGGGCGAAGACCGAGGTCACCAGGCGCAGCACCGGCTTGGCGGCTCGCGCGGGAAGCGGGCCGTTCAGGATGAGGGCGAACAGCGGCAGGGCCAGCAGGAGCAGCACCAGGTGGTCGCCCTGCTCCAGCGCGTCGCGGGCCACCTCCCTCGTCGCGGCGGCGAAGACCGCGCAGACCGCCGCGACGAGGACCAGGGACGCGGCGGTGACCGTCCTCGGGTGTGCCGGGAACCGCAGCCGCAGTTCCACGCACACCAGCATGAGCGCGACGAGCAGCAGGATCGGCAGGAACTGGAGTTTCCAGGTCAGCACCGCGACGAGCGCGGCGAACGCGGCGACCGGCAGCGGGATGGAGCCGCCCGCCCTGACGAGCGCGGAGCCTTCGGCGTCGGGGACGCTCAACCGCAGCAGCGACGCGACGAGCCGCAGCACGAGGACGGCGGCGGGCAGGGTCCACGCCAGGGTCAGCAGCAGCGCGGTTCCCCAGGCGACCGGGCTGATGTTCTGGATGAGCAGCTGGGTGGTGTCGATGTTCTCGCCGCTGATCCGCCAGACCCGCACCGTGAGCAGCAGCAGCGGCACTGCGGGCAGGAGGGCGAGAGCCCATTCGCGCCGGTGGCCCCCGGCCGGGGGCTCGCCGCCGCTCATTCGCGGACCTCGGGCCGGTCGATGCGCGGCGGGTCGGCGAACGCGATCTGCTGGTGGCCGCCGACGGTGCGCTGGATCGGGGCGATGTGCTCGTCGTAGAGCCGGCTCCACTCGCCGTCGGCGACGATGTCGTGCAGCGCGAGTTCCACGAGCCTGCCCATCGCCGGGTTCTCCCCGACGTTGATGCCCCAGCGTTCCGGCGGGCCGATCGCGATGTCGTGGATCTCCAGTTCGTCGGGGGTCTGGTGGACGAATCCGCCGAGGATCGCCGCGTCGGTCTGCACCGCGTCGAAGTCGCCCTTCTTCAGGTCCGCGACGCAGTCGCTGATGTGGTGTCTGGCCTTGGCGATGATCCCCACTTGCAGCAGCGGTTCGATCGCGGTGGACGTGCCGGTCGTGCAGACCCTCTTGCCTTCCAGGTCCGCGGTGGACTGGAGCGTCTCGGTGTAGCCGGGACGGGTGAGGACCGCCTGCGTCGTCGTCAGGTAGGCCGAGGAGAAGTTGACGCCCTGCGCCTTGCGTTCGTCGGTGATGCTGAAGCTGGACACCACGAGGTCGACCTTGACGAACTCCTTGTTGCCGACGACGGCGCGCAGTTCATCGGGGACGCGGGCCTGCATCGTGGCGCGCGACTCGATCTCGATGGGCAGCAGGACCACTTCTTCGCTCCGGAACCCGAGTTCGCGCGCGACGGCCCGCGCGAGGTCGATCTCGAACCCGCTGTAGCCGCCGTCGGCGGTTCTCAGGGCGATGCCCGGAATGTCGTCGCGAATGCCCAGAAGGATCCGCGGCTTGCCCTGCAACCCGGCCTTGACGTGCAGTTCCTGGACGGACTCGACGTCGGACCGCACCAGTTGACACGCGCCGACGACGAGCAGCGCGGCGAGCAGGACGAACAGCGCCACGACCCTCGTCCAGGCGGCCCTCCCACGACCTGGGGGTACGGACCAGCGGCCGGGCGCCCAGCCGCCCGATCCCGTCCGGTGTCCCCATTCCTCACGCGACGCCATTCCACCACCTGCCGATGCGAGAACTCCGGACGCCTGACGCGGCGATTGCCGGTCAGCGTAGCGCCCAGATAGTAACTTCACGGGACAAATGTGGATTCTCCGGTCCGGTCAATGATGGGACGAAACGGTATCCGGGTGAGATTTCGGCGAGGTGGTACTCCACGTGCGACGAAAAGACGGCCAGCCGAAATGCCGCAAGCGCGAAAAGAGCGCGGCCCTCAGGAACGCCCTTTTCGCCGGAGCCCCATAGGGCGGTGCCGGCTCGCGCACAGATCAGGAGGCCGGAGGGCGGCTTCCTCGTCTGGTGGGTCGCGGCGCAGGCGCGCTGCCTCTGCGCCGGCCGCCCTTCCCGTCCGCACCACCGCGCGGAGGAGTCCTCCGAACACCTCCACGGGGATCGGCTCATCGGCGAGGACCGCGGCTTCGGAGCGGCGCTCCTTCGAGCGGGGCGGCCCCCGGTGCCTCCGCCTCCTGACGTCCGTGCCCGGACATCTACTCCCCGCGTTCGGGGAGATACCGCTGGCGGGAGGGGCAGTGCGAACTCCGGGGGCCTGCGCCGGACTCCACCCGCTGGTCACTACGGGGCCCCGGGGCCGTGGGGCGTTCAGGGGGTGTCCGGGCGCTTCTGCGGGTGTGGGGCACCGACCTGCACTTCGTTGACGATCTGGTCGATGCCGGGGAGGGCGGTGAGAGCGGCTTCGACGGCGGGGATGGAGGTGGGGTCGGTGCGGATGCGGAAGGAGTCGGGGATGTCGCCGGGTTCGGCGACGGCCAGCAGGCCCGGGGTGTCCTTGAAGAGGGTGCGGAAGCGTTCATAGGCCTCATCCTTCGACTCGTAGTCGAAGGAGCGAATCTCCGGGAGGGACAGGAGGGTCTCGGAGATCGTCTGACGCTGGGCGGCCGTGGCGTCCTTCTTCGCGCAGGACGGATTGCTCGACTGCTCGGCGCACAGGTACACGCTGAGCTGGAAGCTGTCGTGAGGCGGCGCGACGGCCTCGGTGGGGACGGGGTCGGGGGCGGCGAGGTAGGCGATGGTGCCGACGACGGCGGCAGAGGCGATGGCCGCGGCGAGGGGGCGTGGGATGTGCGGCAGGCGGAACGGGCGGGCGGGGGCCGCGAAGTCGGGGACGCGGTCGACGGTTTCGGCGGCGGCGGTGAGGGCGTCGCGGAGCCGGGTCTCGGTGGGGGTCATCGCGAAGGCTCCAGGTGGCGGGAGAGGGAGGTGAGGGCTCGGGAGACCGTGGATTTGGCGGTGCCGCGGCTGACGCCCATGGCGGTGGCGGTCTCGTCCTCGGTCAGGTCGAGGAAGTAGCGCAGGACGAGGGCCTCGCGCTGGCGCGGCGGCAGCCGGTGGAGGGCGGCGAGGACTTCTCGGCGGTCCTCCCCGAGGATCGCCTCCGCCTCGGCCGACCAGGCGGGCGGCTCGTGCGCCCCGACGAACGGGAGCCGCCTCCGGCGCAGAACGGAACGGCACCGGTTGAGGACGGCGGACCGCACGTAAGGCAGCGCCTTCGACGGGTCCCGCAAGGATGGCCAGCGTCTGTAAAGCCCAAGGAACGCCTCTTGGACGACGTCCTGGGCCGTTTCCCTGTCGCCGACCACGAGGAACGCCATCCGGGTGAGCCCCAAGGCGTGTTCCCGGTAGAGCGAGGAGAACGACCCCTTGTCCATACGGGGAGGGATCGTCGTTTCAGTGGTCATGTCCCAGAGACGCGGTGAAGGCCCAGAGGTTGCCTCTCCGAGTGGAATTTCCCGAACGCGTCAGCGGTAGCGGAGGGGCCGGGCGGAGAAGGCCCCCTGCGCCAACAGGAGGGCCTTCTCGGGTGACGGCGTCCGGCTCAACAGACGTGCGTCGCCGCCCCGCCGTTGGAGACGGGGCCAAGCCCACTGTGGTTCTCCTCGGCTCTGTCCACGAATCGCGGCGGGTGCGGGCCCCTGGATCCTCGTCCGGATGGAGCCTTGACCTGGGGCCTATCGGAGCGTTCGGTATTTTCCGGATCGGAAGCCGCGGAAAATGCCGAACGAGAATTGTTCGGAAAATCCTAGTTGATTTGGTTCTGATGACCTTTCGGAGGATCCTTGATCCGGGACGGGACCTGGATGGCGCCAACCTCCGGGAATCATGCCCGCTGCCCAAAAAGTAACTAAATGTCCGGCTCAATGAACTACAAAGGTGTGGCTTCATGCGTGCTTCGATGTGCTCTGCCGTCATTCCCCGGGTCGGTCTCGGCCTCCTCGTCCTCGCCGCGGCGGCCGGCGGCGTCCTCACCCGCTCGGGAACGCCGCTCGGCGAGTCCTTCATCATCGTCATGGCGAGCGTGGTGGGCGGGGTCGAGGTCGCCCGCCGGGCCACCGGCCCCTCGCGGCGGATCAGGATGAGGATCACGGTCGTGATCCTCGTCCTCGTGCTCGTGGTCGGTCTCATCGCGGCCGGCGGCCCTCCGCTCATCGCCGTCCTGGGCCTCCTCGCGACCGCCGACGCGGTGGCCGGGGCCGCTCGGCGGCTCACCGCGGCCGGGACCGCCGCGCCCCGCGCGATCCCTTCCGCCTGACCGGGCCCGCCGAGCCCCTCATGGCCCGTCCAGAGAAACCCATCGAGGGTGACGAGCCCGCGGCGCGCTTCGCGAGGAGTCTGCGCGCCGAGCGCCACCGGGCAGGGATCACCTACGCGCAGATGTCGGCCCTCTGCAACTACGGCGTCACCTCGCTGAGCCAGGCCGCCAGCGGAGAGCGGCTGCCGACCTGGCCCCTCGCCGCGGCGTATCTCACCGCGTGCGGTGTGCCCGACTCCGACCTCCCCCTGTGGCAGCGACGGCGGGAGGACGCCGGCCCATGTCCGTGACGGATCCCGGATCCGCCGACGCCCGCAGGTCGATCGCCGCGTTCGCGCGGGACCTGCGGGCGCTTCGGGAGAAGGCCGGAGCGCCGCCGTACCGCACGATGGCGAAGCTGGCCAACTACTCGGCGTCCAGCCTCGCCACGGTGACGCGCGAAGACCGGCTGCCCACCTGGGAGATCGTCGAAGGCTTCCTGCGGGCCTGTGCCGTCGATCCCGGCGAGTTCGAGATCTGGCACCGGCGCTGGGTCGACGCGCGCTCGCTCCGCAACGAGTTCGGGCTGAGGACGACGGTGCGGAGCGACAGTCCCAGGCAGCTGTTCGCCGCACGGCTGAGCCGCTTGTTCGCCCTCGCGGGTTCCCCTCCGATGCGCACGGTCATCGCGCGCAGCCAGCATCTGCGCCCAGGACGGGAGCCGCAGCTCAGCGTGCAGCGGATCAGCGACTGGCGCCGAGGCGTCTCCCTTCCCACGGACCTGAGTTCCCTTCTTTCCCTCGTCCGAGCGCTCGGTCTGGTGCAAGCCCAGGCCGGAATCCCGCTCAGGCCGGAGTTCGAGGAACTGCTGGACGCGGAGGAATGGCGGCGTCTGTGGCGGGAATGCCGGGCTGAAGGAAAAACCGTCTCCTCACCCATCCGGTTCCGGGTGGGCGTCCTTCCGCGGCTCGCGGGCGCCTTCATCGACAGGCAGATCGCCGCGGAGTTCGAGGCGCGTCTCTCGCGGGCCGACACCGCTCCGACCCAGGTGCTCACCGGCATGGGCGGGGTCGGCAAGACGCAGATCGCGGTCGCCTGCGCCAGACACGCCTGGCAGAACGGAACGGCCGACGCGCTGCTGTGGGTGGACGCCTCCCGGCGCGCGACGATCTTGGAAGGCTACGCCGCCGCCGCCCAGAGGCTCGATCTCCGCTCGGCCGATGATCCCGACCGCGGGGCGCAGGCCTTCCTCGAATGGCTGCAGACCTCGGCGAGGCCGTGCCTGATCATCCTGGACGGGTTGCGCGATCCCGCGGATCTGCGCGGGCTCTGGCCCGACGCGGCGCCTCCCCACCGGGTCATCGTCACCACCCGCCGCCGTGACGCCGCGCTGTCCGGGCATGGGCGGCAGTCCGTCGACGTGCCGGTCTTCACCTCGGACGAGGCCAGGCGCCATCTGACGGCACAGCTCGCCAGCCGGGGACGCAAGGACTCCCCCGGCGAGATGGAGGCCCTCGCCGAAGACCTGGGCCTTCTGCCCATGGCCCTCGCGCAGGCGTCGAACGTCCTCCTCGAACGCGATCAGGACTGCGCGACGTACCGGACCAGGCTCTCCGACCCCAGGCTGCGCCTTGCGCAACTGCTGCCCGTGCCCGACCTCCTTCCCGACGACCATGACCGCACGGTCGACACCGTCTGGGACTCCTCGATCGGCCTCGCGGACGGAGCGCGTCCCGCCGGGGCCGCGCGCCCCTTGCTGAACGTCCTGGCGATGCTCGCGCCCTCGGGCGTCCCCATGGAGATCCTTCGCAGTTCCAGGCTGCGCGACCACCTCGCCGCCCGTGACTCCGCGTCAGAAGACTCCGCCTCGCCTCCCGCCGACGCGGCCTCCGAAGCGCTGCGCGTCCTGTACCGCTTCGGCCTGGTGACCATCGCCGAAGGGACCAAGGCCCCGCACTTGGAGATCGGCCTCCACCGGCTGCTCCAGCGCGCCGTTCGCGAGCGGCTCTGCACGGAGCGGTTCACCGAGGCCGCGCTGGTCGCGGCGGACGCGCTGCAGGAGATCTGGCCGTCGAGTGAGAAGCATCCCCTGGCCAGAGCCCTGCGGGAGAGCACGGCGGCGCTCGGCGCGGTCGCCGGGGCGGTGCTCTGGCGGCACGGCGGAGCTCATCCGGTGGTCGCGCGCTCGATCGCGAGCTTCGGCGCGGCCGGCGAGGTGCTCGCCGCCCGCATCGAGTGCGCCAGGGCCGTGGCCTCCGCTGAGGACCATCTCGGCCCAGACCATCCGTACACGCTCGGCGTCAAAGACGACCTGGCCCACTGGACGGGCAAGGCCGGCGACCCCGAAGCCGCCGCGGACACCTACGCACGCCTGCTCGACGATCGCGCGCGCGTCCTCGGACCCGACCACCCCGAAACCCTCACCACCCGACACCACCTCGCCCGATGGAGAGCCGAAGCCGGCAACATCACCGGAGCCATCACCGCCGCCGAAGACCTCCTCACCCAACGACTCCGCCTCCTCGCCCACGACCACCCCGACACCCTCACCCTCAAAGCCGACCTCGCCCGCTGGACGGCCGAGGCCGGGGACGCGGCGGGCGCGCGATCCCTCACCTCGACACTGCTCGACGATCGCGTGCGCGTCCTCGGACCCGACCACCCCGACACCCTCACCACCCGGCACCACCTCGCCCAGTGGGCCGGGAGGCTCGGCGACGCCCGTCGTGCCGCCACCGAGCACGGCCTCGTCCTCGCCGAGCGCCTGCGCCTCCTCGGAGACAGGCATCCGGACGTCTTGGCCAGCCGCGATGCGTTCGCCCACTGGACGGGCAAGGCCGGCGACCCCAAAGCCGCCGCGGACACCTACGCACGCCTCCTCGCCGACCGCATCACCATCCTCGGACCCGACCACCCCGAAACCCTCACCACCCGACACCACCTCGCCCGATGGAGAGCCGAAGCCGGCAACATCACCGGAGCCATCACCGCCGCCGAAGACCTCCTCACCCAACGACTCCGCCTCCTCGCCCACAATCACCCCGACACCCTCACCCTCAAAGCCGACCTCGCCCGCTGGACGGACCGGCTGGGGCTCTCCCAGCTCCCGCAAGGCAAGCTGTCCACCGCCGGCTCGCCGGCTGTGCGGGCACTGCTCGGCGCTCGGCTGCGCGCACTTCGCGAGATCCGGGGCATCTCCCGGGTGGAGTCCGGGCGGGCCATCCGCGCCTCGGCCTCGAAGATCAGCAGGATGGAGCACGGCGAGGTGGTCATCCGGCAACGCGAAGTCGTCGACCTTCTCTCGCTGTACGGCGTGATGGACCCCCCCAGGCGCAAGGAGCTGACGGAGCTCGCGAAGCTCTCCAACGCCCGCAACTGGTGGCGCGACTACCGCGACGTGGTGCCGCGCTGGTTCGAGAACTACATCGGCCTTGAGGACTCCGCCATCCGCATCCGCCTGTACGAGGCGCAGCTCGTCCCGAGCCTGCTGCGGACCGAAGACTACGAGCGGCAGGCCATCCGGCTCAACAACCGCCAGCTGCCCCCGGCCGAGATCGACAGGCGCATCGAGGTGCTCACCCAGCGGCAGCGCCTGCTCGAGTCCGACCAGGCCCCGCACTACTGGGCGATCATCGACGAAGCGGTGCTGCGCCGCGCCTTCTCCCGACGCGGCGGGCGGAAGCTGATGCGCGCCCAGTTGCGGCGGCTGATCGAGCTGAACGAACTGCCGAACGTCATCGTGCAGGTCCTGCCGCTCATGCCCAGCGAGCGCGCGGTCGTGGCCGGCTCGTTCGACATCCTGCGCTTCGCCGAGCCTGAGCTGCCCGACATCGTCTATTTGGAGCAGCTCACCAGCGCGATCTACCTGGACCGCAGGCACGACACCGACAGGTACCTGGCCGTCATGGAGAACCTGGCCCTGGAGGCCTGTCCGCCCGAAAACACCGAAACGATCCTGACCGGCATCCTCGACGACCTGCGGTCGTCGGCCGCCGGCATCAGACCGGGGTGAGGGCCTGGGCGGCTTGGGCGATCTCGTCGACGGTTTCGAGGGGGACGGTGACGGCGAAGTCCCAGGTCTCGTCGTCCTGGCCGACGAGGATGACGGCGTTGCCCTCGTGCTGGACCCAGAAGGCGGGGGCGCCGGCGCAGGTGCCGGCGCCGATGGAACCCGAGGTCTCCCAGTCGGTGTCGCGGAGCGCGGCCAGCCGGGCGAACTCGGCGGGGATCGCGCGGACGTTGATCTCCCAGCCCGATCCGCAGAGCTTCACCGTGGCGACCGGGTCCATGTCCCGCCCGGTGTCGAACGTCATGCTCACCATGCGCTCATCCTCCCGTATCGCGGCAAGTGCGATGTACGTTAACGCACACGTCGAATAGGACAAAAGCCCAATACCGGATGAACAGCTAAATAGTCCGCTACGCGTTCGGCAGATAGTGCGTCTCGTTCATCGACCTGACCACCGCGGGCCCGTCGTCGAACCAGTCGACGGTGCACAGCGACGCCGTGTCGAGATGCACCCGGTACAGGATCGTGTCGGGGGCGTCGAGGGCGAGCTGGAGCATCGTCTTGATCGGCGTGACGTGCGAGACGACCAGGACGGTCTGGTGCCGGTAGCGCACGAGCAGCTTGTCCCGCGCGACGGCCACCCGCTGGGCGACGGACGTGAAGCTCTCCCCGCCGGTCGGGGGGTAGCCGGAGTCCGAGAGCCAGGCCGCGAGGTCATCGGGCCAGCGCTCGGCGACCTCGGCGAAGGAGTGGCCCTCCCACGCGCCGAAGTCGGTCTCGCGAAAGCCCTCGTCGGTGCGGATCTCCGCGCCGGTGACGGCCGCGACGGCCTTGGCGGTGTCCTGGGCGCGGCGCAGCGGGGACACGACGATCACGTCGATCCCGGCGTTCGCCAGATGCCGGGCGGCGGCCTCTGCCTGGGCGAAGCCGACGTCCGTCAGGGGGATGTCGCCGACGCCCGCGAACCGCCGCTCGACCGACAGCGGGGTCTGGCCGTGCCGGAGCAGCAGGGTGCGGGTCGGCTGGGTGGTCGGAGGCACCCAGCCGCCCTTGCGCGGCGGCTCGGCGGGCTCGGCGGCCTCCGCGACCGGGGTCGAGGGCGACCAGATCTCCCCGCGCGCGGCGGCGTCCATGGCGGCGTTGGCCAGAGCGTCGGCGCGGGTGTTGCGGGCGCGCGGAATCCAGGTGTAGGAGATCGCGGCGAACCCGGACGCGGCGTCGCGGGCCTCCAGCGCCAGCGGCTTCATGTCCGGGTGCTTGATCTGCCAGCGGCCCGACATCTGCTCGACGACGAGCTTGGAGTCCATCCTGACCTCCACCCGCGCGCCGGGGTCGAGGGCGGCGGCGGCCCGCAGCCCCGCGATGAGGCCGCGGTACTCCGCGACGTTGTTGGTGGCACGCCCGATGGCCTCGGCGGCCTCCGCGAGCAGTTCGCCGGTGACCCCGTCGATGACGACGGCGCCGTACCCGGCAGGGCCGGGGTTGCCGCGCGAGCCGCCGTCCGCCTCGACGATCAGCTTCCGGCTCACAGGCCGGACTCGGGGGTGCGGACGAGGATGCGGCGACACTCCTCGCAGCGGACCACGTCGTCGGCGGCGGCGGCGCGGATGCGGTTCAGGTCGGAGGTGTTGAGCGCCAGCCGGCAGCCCTGGCACTGGCCGCGGGTGAGCGCGGCGGCGCCGACGCCGCCGAACTGGTCGCGCAGCTTCTCGTACAGGCCGAGGAGGTCGGCGGGGATGTCGGAGGCGACGCCCTTGCGCGCGTCGGCGGTGAGCGCGGCCTGGCCCGCGATCTCCTGCTCGGCCTTGTCCTTGCGCTCGTTCAGGTCGGCGAGCGTGGTGTCGAGTTCGCGCTGGTCGCCCTCGACGGCGGCGACGCGGCCTTCGGCCTCCTCGCGCCGCTCCATGATCTCCAGGACGACCTCCTCGAGGTCGCTCTGGCGGCGCTGGAGGGAGGCGATCTCGGACTGGAGGGAGGCGAGGTCCTTGGCCGAGGTCACCATGCCGGAGTCCAGCCGCTTGGCGTCGCGGTCGGCCCGGGTGCGGACCTGGTCGACGTCCTGCTCTGCCTTGGTCTGCTCGCGGTCGAGGTCGCCGAGTTCGGTGCGGGCGCCCACGAGCTTGTCGCGCAGCTCGGCGATCCTGCCCTCCAGGGCCGCAAGTTCCGCGATCTCGGGAAGGGTGCGGCGGCGGTGCGCGAGCCGGTCGAGGGTGGAGTCGAGTTCCTGGAGGTCGAGCAGACGGATCTGGTCTCGGGGTGCGGCTTTCACTGGGCTCCTTCGGCGGCGTGGGTCCAGGCGTCGGTGACGAGCGTGGACACCCGGGTCTTGACGTGCGGGGTGAGGAAGGCGGCGAGATCGGCCAGCCATGGCCACTCGGTCGCCCAGTGCGCTGCGTCCACGAACGCCATCGGCCCGCTTTCCAGGGACTCGGAGACGGGGTGGTGGCGCAGGTCCGCGGTGAGGTAGACGTCGGCTCCCGCCGCCCGGGCGGTGTCGATCAGCGAGTCGCCCGCTCCCCCGCAGACGGCGACGGTCCGCACGACGCGGTCGGGGTCGCCGGCGGCGCGCACGCCCCAGGCGGTCCTGGGCAGCGCGGCGGCGGCGCGGGCGGTGAACTCGCGCAGCGCGACGGGTTCGGCGAGCTCCCCGATCCGGCCGAGGCCGCGCCGGGGGTCGGCGGGCGAGGGGCTGAGCGGGCGGAGCGCCCCGGTGACGCCGACGGCGCGGGCCAGGGCGTCGGACACTCCGGGGTCGGCCACGTCGGCGTTGGTGTGCGCGGTGTAGAGCGCCACGCCGGAGCCGATCATCCGGTGGACCGTCCGGCCCTTGGGCGTGTTCGCGGGAACGCCGTGGACGCCGCGCAGGAGCAGCGGGTGGTGGGTGATGAGGAGCTGGGCGCCGTCGGCGATCGCCTCGTCCACCACGGCGGCGACGGGGTCGACGGCCAGCAGCACCGAGCCGATCTCGGATTCGGGGTCGCCGCACACGAGTCCCACCGCGTCCCAGGCCTCCGCCCAAGCCGGGTCGTATCGGCCCTCGATCCGGCGGATCAGTTCGGAGAGACGCACGTCCGAAAGGTTATCGTGGTTTCGCACCGGTCTTCCTGGATCCGAGCCGGAGCGCTACCGTGCACGCTACGTCTCGGAAGAGACGGTGGGCACGGGGATCGAACGCGATCAAGGGGATCAAACTCGGCCGTGGGATCGTTGGAGTGTTCGTGAAGTCACCGTTCCGCCGCCGCAAGCGGTCGAAGAAGGCCGAGGAGCTGCGCCGCAAGGCGAAGCTGGAGGCCAAGATGGCCGTGCCCGAGTGGGCCCACGAGGGCACCGGGGGCGGCGGGTTGATGTCCGCGCTGCGCGGTGACGGGGAGGCCGGGGCCGGGTTCGGCGCCGGGATCTTCGAGGATCTGCACGCCGCGTTCAGCGGCGCGAAGAAGATCCAACTCCAGGAGCAGGAGGCCGAGAAGCTCCGCCGTGTCGACGACCACGAGCAGGAGGGCGACGCACCCAAGAGCGTCCGGCCCGATCTGGATTCGGGGCGGATCAGGATCACCCCGCGGCGGGCCCCGTCCGCCGAGGAGCCGAACGAGAGCTGATCCGGCCGCCGCTCCTGGCGCCGTGATCTTCCGGCCCCCGCAGACACGCCCGTGAGGGCCCGTGTGCGGGGGCTTCGTCGTGTCCGGGGGCGAGGGTCACCGGCGCGTCCGGGCGGCCGCCTCCGGGGGCTTGCGGGCCGGGCGGAGCCCGTGCTGGAGCGTCGCCTCGTCGAGCCAGGCGCCCAGCCGCGGCCAGGTGGTGGCGCGGGCGGCGCGGCCGGTGAGGACGCCGAGGTGGCTGCCGGGGGCGGTGGCGAACCTGACCTCCGGGCTGCCGATGAGCAGACGGGTGAGCGGGTGGACGGCGGCGAGCGGCGCGAAGGCGTCGTCGCGGCCGGCGAGGACCAGGACGGGGACGCGGACGTCGGACAGGGCGACGCGCCGCCCGCCGACGAGCACGGCGCCCGAGGCGAGGTCGCCGCGGTGGAAGAAGCGGGCGGCGGCCTGCGCGGCGGCCGGGTCGGCGGCCGACACGCGGGCGGCGAACGCCTCGCGCGCCTCGGCCTGGGCGAGGAAGTCCGCGTCGTCGAGATGCATCAGCATTTTCATCGGACGCGTCAGACGTGCATCCAGATCGCACATCTCATAACCGCGCAGCAGCGGTTCCGGCGCAATTCTCTGAACGGCGCCGGGGAGTGCTCCGCGGCTTCCCGAGACATGGGTGATCAGATCGGCGCCGACGGGGACCGCGGTGCGGTCGACGGGTGCGGCGATGGTGGCGAGGGAGGCCAGGGGCAGTGTCGGGTCGGCCGCGGCGGCGAGCACCGCGAGGAGGCCGCCGAGGCTCCAGCCGACCAGTTGGACGGGCTGGCCCCCGGCGTCGCGGCTGATCCGCCGGACGGCGTCGGGGAGGGCCTCGCCGATCCAGGCGGCGGGCCCGCTCGGGCGCTCGGCGGTGTCGGCGGGGGCGAGATCCAGCAGGTGGACGCGCCTTCCGGTGGCCACCAGATGGGCGGCGAGGCTGCCGCCGCGGCGTAGGTCGAACGCCCAGGCGGCGCCCGGCACGGGCGGGGGGACGAGCAGGACGGGCGGTCCCGTGGCGATGACGGAAGCGGCCGGACGGTACCGGAGCAGCGCCCCGGAGCCGCCGACGGGATCGGACGGGGCCGGGGTCAGGTCGGCGAGCGCCCCGTGCCGCAGACGGTGCGCGGCGTTGACACTCGCGTCGCGGATCTTTTTCGGGGAGGGAAACATCACCACAGTATTCCACGACCAATCACGAGCCGATTTCAAGGACCGAACCCGGACACCTGCGACCTGCGCTTACTCTTACCTATCAGGAAAATTCGTGTCGCTTATCACACGGCCATGTCGACCGCGTTAAATCGACCTCCCGGAGCGGACGGTAGCCGGGACCGTTCCCAGAAAGGGTCCGGCCCCGGTCACATCCGGACCTATCGGCCGGTCCGCCCTGCAAGGCCGCCCGGACGGCCGCATAATGACAGCTACGGCCAGTCACTGATCATGTTCCGGACGGTGTCTTTGACGATCATCAGACCGATGGCGAAGGAGCCGGGCGTCCCGCGGTGGGGCGTGTTCGGCAAGGTCCCGGGAAGGGCCGCATCCGGCCCCGTCCAGGCGGTGGAGCCGCTGATCGCGGCGTTCCGGGCGGCCCACCCGGCGGCCGATCCGGCGGAGCTGCGGCGCGCCTACGAAGTGGCCGAGCGGATGCACCGCGGCCAGATGCGCAAGTCGGGCAACCCCTACATCACCCACCCGCTGGCGGTGGCGACGATCCTTGCCGGGCTCGGCATGGACCGGACCTGCCTGATCGCGGCGCTGCTGCACGACACCGTCGAGGACACCGCCTACACGCTCGGCGAGGTGCGCGCGGACTTCGGCGACGAGGTCGCGGTGATCGTCGACGGGGTGACCAAGCTCGACGGGGCGCGCTGGGGCAAGGAGACCGCGGAGGCCGAGACGTTCCGCAAGATCGTCCTGGCCGCGGCCGCCGACCTGCGGGTGCTCATCATCAAGCTCGCCGACAGGCTGCACAACCTGCGCACGCTGGGCGCGCAGCCGCCGCACAAGCGGGAGCGGATCGCCCGCGCGACGCTCGACCTGCTCATCCCGTTCGCCGACCGGCTCGGCATCCACGTCCTGAAGCGCGAGATGGACGATCTCGCGTTCGCCACCCTCGACCCCGAGGCGTTCGCCGAGACCCAGCAGAAGGTGCGGGAGGTTCTTCCGCAGGTCGAGGCCGAGCTCGGCCCCGCCGCCGCAATGCTGCGGAGCGCGCTCGCCGACAGCGGGGTGCTCGCCGAAGTGGAGCTGCGCCCGCGCCATCTGCACAGCGTCCACAAGACGCTTCCCGGCGACATCTCGGGGCTGCGCCCGAGCGAGGTCATCCGATTCCTCGTCCTGGTCGACGGCTCGGAGCAGGACTGCTACGTGGCGCTCGGCGCGGTCCACGGGGCGCTGCATCCGATCGCCGGGCGGGTGAAGGACTACATCGCGATCCCCCGCTTCAACCTGTACCGGGGTCTGCACACCGTCCTCATCGGCCCGGACGGCGACATGCTCGACGTGATCATCCGGAACCGGCGCATGCACGAGGTGGCCGAATACGGCCTCATCGCGCACATCCGGCAGGGCAACGGGGACGAGGCCGCCGAGGAGTTCGCGGGCCGCCGGGACCTCGCCTGGCTGGCCCGGCTGCTGGCGTGGCAGTCCGACGCCCCGTCGGCGGCGTTCCTCGACGGGTTGCGCACCGACCTGCGCGAGGGCAACATGCCGATCTTCACCCCCGAAGGGCTGATCGTCCCGCTTCCTCCCCGCTCGACCGCCCTGGACTACGCCTACGCGCTCGACCCGGAGACCGGCGAGCACAGCATCGGCGCGCTCATCAACGGCCGCCTCGCGCCGCTCTCGGCCGAGGTGCGGCTCGGCAACGTCGTGGAGATCCTCACCGCGCCGGACGCCTGCCCCGGCCCCGACTGGCTGGAGTTCGCGCGCACCGCGCAGGCCCGCGTCCACATCCAGGGCTTCCTCGACGCCCAGGCCGCCGACGAGCGGGCGCGGGCCGGCCGGGAGGCGCTCAACGCGGCCCTGGCCGCCCAGGGCGTCGACCTGCTGGCCGCCGAGACCGCGGGAGACTCCCTGGGCGTCGCCCGCTCCCTCGGCCACAGCAGCCCCGAATCCCTCTACCTGGCCCTCGCCGACGGAGCCCTCCCCCTGCCCGACGCCCTGTCCCGTTTCGCCACCCGAGACCTCACCCCAGACCCTCCCGAACCGCCGAAGGATCGCTAAGCTCCGCGATCACCCCCACGGATGGAGCGAGCGATGCGACGTACAGTTCAGGCCCTTTGGGCGGCGGGAGCCGCGGCGGGAGTGCTGCTCGCCTCCGTCCTCGCGGTGCCCGCCGCGCCCGCGTCGGCGGCCCCGTACCGCTGGACGCCCCTGATGAGGATCGGCGGCGACAGCCCCTGGTTCCCCGGCGAGATCCAGGCCTTCGGTCGAAACGACGTCTGGCTGTTCACCGAGGCCTCGGCCGAGGCCGATCCCGCGACTCCCCGCGCGCACCACTGGAACGGCGCCTCCTGGACGGAGTTCCCGGTGCCCGCCCAGGTGACGGGCCTGGTCGGAGGGATCGCGGCAGGCTCGGCCAAGGACATCTGGGCCCAGATCTGGACCGGAGACTCCTCCTACGACGGGGTGCTGCGCTGGAACGGCAAGGCGTGGTCGGAGGCGCGGCGGCAGTCCCTCGGCAGCGCCTTCCTCCCCGGCGGGCTGGTGGCCTTCGGCAAGGACCGCGCCCGGATCTTCCACCACCGCAACGGCCGCACCGACACCCTCACGTTCGGCGGCGGGACCGCGAAGCGCAAGACCTGGCGCGGCCGGGAACTCCTGATGCCCTCGGGGTCCGCGCCGGACGACGTGTGGGCCCTCGGCCTGTCAGAACGCTCCCCTGTCTTCCCCCGCGAGATCCAGAGGTTCGACGGAACCCGCTGGCACAAGGTCGTGCCGCCCGCGTCGGTGCTCTCCTGCGGCGGAGAGAAGTGCCCGCCGAGTTCCTACGGCGAGATCGTCGCGGTGTCGAAGAAGAGCGTCTTCGTCACCTATGACATCTCCGTCGAGAGCGAGGACATCGAGCCGCTCAAGCCGCGCTGGCGGGTGCTGCGCTGGAACGGCAAGGCGTGGAAGCGACTCGGCAAGGACCACCGGCACTGGGTGCACAGCGCCGTCTCCGACAGGGCCGGCGGCCTGTGGGCGGTCGAGCAGGACCCCGACAGAGGAAGCGTGGTCGTCCACCTCGACAAGAGGGGCAGGCTCACGCGCTACCCCTACCGCCCCGCTCCCGACGGCTTCTCCTATCGGGACGTCACCGTGGCTCGGGACGGAACGGTCTTCGTCAGCGCCGTCCCCTCCTTCCTCGCCCCCGGCCCCCGGTATGTGTGGCGGCTGGACCGCTGAGGGCTCAGAGGGCCGGGGCCGGGTCGCCGGAGCCGTAGACGTCCCAGAGTTCGCCGAGGAAGAAGCGACCGAAGCGGGTGAGGGCCCTGAGGTCGTCGGGGCCTTCGGTGCGGAACGTGGTGAGCTGCTCCAGGAAGTCGGCGAGGCGGATGTGCAGGGTGCCCGCGCCGAGCACGGCGGCGCCGGAGTCGGCGTCGGTGTGGCCGGCGAGGATCCGGTAGTAGAGCGTGGTCGTGTCGGGCCAAATGTGGGTCGGCGGGCCCACCTGGATGTCCTTCCAGCCCGCGAGGGTGCGGGGCTCCCCGTGCACGTCGGTGAAGTGCAGGAGGTAGCGCATCTCGCGGCGGTCGGCCCGCGCGCCCGGCACCACGAACAGGTTGAACGAGCCCTTCTCCACCCGGCGCCGGCCGCCGAAGGACGCCGCGTCGATCCAGCCCTCGGCACTCGCCAGGTGCGAAGACTCGGCGAGGAAGCGGTCGACGTCGTCGGCGGTGATGGTGAGGCGGAAGGAGAGCTTCTCGCCCGCCTCGCCCCCGTGCGGCTCGCTCGCCCCCGCGACGTAGCCGCCCTTCATCTCCTCGGTGAACGACAGCGCCGTGCTCCCCCGGGGCCGTCCGCCGTTCGAGGCCGCGGCCCGGACGGAGGCGGGCCCCTGCGCCGTCTCCGCCGCGAGGTCGCCGTGCAGCATCTGCCGGCTCATCCGCTCGGCCAGCGCCGCGATCGTCAGCGACGGGTTCGCGCCGACCGGCCCCGGCATCGCCGCCCCGTCGGCGATGTAGAGACCGGGGAAGCCGAACACCTCGCCGAACGGGTCGCAGACGCCTTCGCCCGCGTGCCTGCCGAGCGGTGCGCCGCCCAGCGGGTGCACGCTCACCACGCGCTTGCGCAGCCACAGCGGGTTGTCGACGTAGTCCGCCCCGAGGACGTCGCCGATCCGCCGCATCGTCGTGCGGAGCCGATCGAAGTACTCCCGGCTGGTCTCCACCGACCAGTCCGCGGTGAGGTTCCCGTCGCGGTCGAGCGCGAGGACCCCGTCAGGGACGTCGCGGCCCATGCCGAGCAGCGGGAGCGCGTGCGCCGACAGCGACCTGCCCGACAGGAGCTGCGACACCTCGGCGGACATGTTGGTGTCGCCGTCGCCGGTGAGGAAGTCGGTGAACCGCTCCCAGAGCAGCTTGACCGCGCGGGTCAACTGCCCCGGCATGTCCAGGCCGGCCGCCATGAAGTCGACGAAACCCGGGAAGCCGCCCTCCTCGATGTAGGCACCGCGCCCGGTCCCGAACCCGTCGAGCTGGTCCGGGAGCCGGATCGTGCTGGTGATCACCGGCCCCTTGGCGACGTCCAGCGGCCCGGAGCGGTCGCTGTCCTTGACGCCGGTGAGGAAGGTGAGCAGGTCGCCGTTCCCGCACAGCCGCGTGCCGAGCGCGGGGCTGATGCCCGGCAGCGCCGAGCGCAGCAGCAGCCGTGTGGTCCCGAACGTCCCGGCGGCAAGGACGAGCCGGGCGCACCCGAGCGTCCCCTTGGCACTGCCGCCGGTCTCCGGGTCGTGCCGGACGTAGTCGACGAGGTAGCCCCCGCCTTCCCGCGTCCGGATCCCCTCGACCTCGTGCAGCGTCCGCAGCTCGGCCCCCCGAGCCGCGGCCGCCGACAGATAGGTGTGGTCGAGGGAGTTCTTGGCTCCGTCGTTGCAGCCGATGTCGCACTCTCCGCAGAGCCTGCACGTGGTGCGGCGCACCCCGTGCAGGTTCGGGTACGGACCCTCCGCCAGCGGTGCGCCCGGCTCCGGCACGGCCCCTGTGTGCGTGCCGAAGCTCACCGCGAGCGGCGGACGGAACCAGTCGAGCCCCAGCTCGGCGGCCGCGTCCTGCATCGCGTGCGTCTTGGGGGTGGCGGCGTACGGCGGGTGCTCCACCGGGTACGGCGCCACTCCGATCATGCGCTCGACCTCGTCGTAGAACGGGTCGAGGTCCGTGCGGGTCACCGGCCAGTGCTCGTAGCCGCCCCCCGGCAGCCCCTGCTCGTGCACGAACCAGTGCTCGTCCTTGCGCAGCAGCACGTTGGCGTAGATCAGCGACCCGCCGCCGAGGCCCGCCGAGACGACCGAGTCGAAGCCCTTGAAGCGCCAGACGTCGAACATCCCGTAGAGCCGTTCGGCCGGGTCCCAGAAGGCGCGGGAGAGCTCCGACGGCCTGCGCGGGAACTCCCCCGGTGCGTAGGAGCGCCCCCGCTCCAGCAGCACCGTGGAAAGGCCCGCCTCGGCCAGCCGCAGCGCCGCGACCGAGCCGCCGAACCCGGAGCCGACGACGATCGCGTCGACGGTCTCCACCTGATCGCCTGCCATCGGCTCAGACCGCCTTCTTCCTGAGGAACTCGACGATGCGGGGGAAGACGTCCTCATGCGCCCTCTTCCCGATGAAAGGGTCGACGTGGCCGTAGCCGGGCAGCAGCTCCAGCTCGTGCCTGCCGGGGGCGGCCTGCTCCAGGGCCGCATGGGTGACGATGTTGCTGTCGGTGAACACGTGGTTGGCGGTCCCGGCCAGGAGCAGGATCGGGGTCTCCACCGCGCCGAGGTCGGCCATGACGTCGGGCAGGCGGGTGTCGGTGTCGTCGAAGGGGACGATGTGCCCGGCCGCGGCCATCTTGGCGACGTGCCGGTAGTAGTGGACGCCGCTGGCGCCGCACAGGTCCTCCATGCGCTCATGGGTGGCCTCGTGCAGCATCTCGTGCGAGAACATCGCCGGTCTGCCGTCGCCCCACATGAAGCTGAGCATGTGGCAGGCCGAGTCGCGGCACTCGCGGTGGAACAGCGAGACGGCGCGGGAGAAGGCCCTGCGCCGGGTGAACCACGGGGCGTCGCCGAACCGCGGGTCGAGGACGGGCATGCCGAGCCCGTACTCCGCGAGGCCCGGACCGAACCGCAGCTTCAGGCCGGCCCACTTGGACACCCGCGGGTGCAGCGAGACGCTGTTGGCGACGACGCTGGTGATCTGGTCGACCTTGCCGCCGAAGAGGCCGGCCATGAAGGTCACCGAGCCGAGGCAGTGCGCGATCACGTGGATCCTGCGGTCCCCGACGACCTCGCGCAGCGCCTCGATCGCCGCGGGGTGGTCGAAGGCGGCGACGTCGTCAAGCGTATGACGGTGCGTTTCCATGTCGTAGGGGAAGCGGTTGCTCATCCGGTAGTCGAGCGTCCACACGTCGGTGAACCCGGAGTCGAGCAGGTACGAGACGAGGTTGGTGTGCTCGGGCATGATGAACATGTCCCGGGACAGGGTGAGACCGTGGATGAGCAGGACCACGTCGTCGCAGTCCGCGCGGTGGAACCGGGTCAGGCTGAGGCCCAGGCCGTCCTCGGTGGCGAACAGCCGCTCGGACATCTCCGTGCCCGTCACCCCCTGAAGGGTGAACCTGGGTATCCGGTCGGTCATCTCTCCTCGTTTCGCAAGGGTGCGGCGGTCTCCCGCCGGTGACCACCTTCCCGCACACCCGGCCCGGGGGACATCGGGGGAAACACTGAGCTTGTGGGTTTAAGTCTGGGTACGTACCGATCCGCCTACCCAGAGACGGAGCCCGTACCTTCCCGGGCGGCGGGCGCGTGCCCCGCGGGCAGGTCGCGGACGGCGCCGGCGACGCCCACCCGGGACGTCACCTCCAGCTTGGCGAAGATGTTCGACAGGTGGGTCTCCACCGTCCGCACGCTGATCACGAGCTTGTCGGCGATCTGCTGGTTGCTGTGGTCCTCGGCGACGAGCAGGGCCACCTCCAGCTCACGGCGCGACAGGCCGCCCGGGCCGCCCGCCCGGCCCCTGCGCTGCACCGGCACCCGGATGCCGAGCGCCCGCTGCTCCCGGACGGCCAGCGCGTGCAGGCCCTCCGCGCCGTGCGCGGCGAACACTCCGACCGCCTCGGCGAGGTCGGCGAGCGCGGCGTCGCGGTCCGGCTCCAGCGATCCGGCGGTGAGCCTGGCCCTGCCCTGCTCCAGCGGATGCCCTTCCAGCAGCCGGGCTGCCTCGCGGGCGCGCGGCGCGGACCGCTCGGCGTGCGCGGCGGCGAGTTCCACGAGGCCGCGGCCGTAGTCCCAGTCGTCCTGGAGCGCGCCGGCCGCGAGGTCGGACCAGCGGCGCGCCTCGGCGAAGGCCCCGCGGCCCGCCTCGGCCCAGGCGAGCAGCTCCGCGCACGACAGCAGGGTCGCCGGGTCGAGCACCGGGTCGCGGAAGTCGTCGCAGGCCGCGCGGAGCAGGGCCACACCCTCGTGCGTCCGGCCGGCGGCGAGCAGCGCCAGGCCGTGGGCGTGCCGGAACATCGACCCCCACACCTCGCCGTCGCCCGTCCCCGTGGCCTCGGCCTCCGCCGCGTGCTCCAGCGCGCGGGCGGTGTCCCCGGCCCAGGCCGCCGCGAGGCAGCCCTGGGTCCGGGCGAACACGAGCTGCATGCCCGAGCCGATCATCCGGGCGATGTCGGCGGCCTCCTCGGCCAGCGCGGACGCCTCGGCCAGCGAGCCGGACATCGCCAGGGCGCGGGCCTGCCCGGCGAGCATGTTCGCCACGACGTAGCCCATCTCGTGCGGCCGGGCGATCGCCACGAGCCGGGAGAAGTGGGCGACGGCGCGGGCCGGGCGGCCGAACAGGGTCTCGGTCCAGCCCGCCCAGGTGAGGATGTCCATCCAGTCGATCAGGTGCTCGTCCGGGGTGAGGAGGAGCTGCTGGGCGGCGACCTCCATGAACCGCCGCGCCTCCTCGGTGCGGCCGATCGCGTGCGCGGGCAGCCCGCGCAGCGCCGCCACCGCCACCTCCAGGCCGGGCGGCCAGTCGCGTCCGATGTCGGGGATCATGTCCAGGACGGCCTGGGCCGCCCGCTTGTCGTTGCGCAGCAGGCTCTCGGCGACCAGCCGCAAACGCAAAGGGATCGCCAGCGCCGCCTGCTGGCGCGGCAGCCGCTTCAGCTCGGCGAGCAGCACCGCGCGCGCCTGCCGGGGCCGGTCGAGCTGGCGCTCCACCAGGGCCATGGCCCGCACCACGTGCGCGCGCATCACATGGTCGTCCTCGCCGAGCAGGCCGAGGACCTCTGTCGCGGTCCGGTGGGCGCCTTCGAGGCGGCCGCTGGCCAGCTGGGCGCGGACCAGCTCGACGAGCAGGGCCACCCGCTGCGGGTCGCCCGGCCGGATCAGGCGCAGCGCCGAACGGAGCCGGTACCCGGCCGTCGCCGGGGCGGGGCCCGCCGCGGCCCGCGCGGCCTCGACGAGCACGTCGATCGCGCCCTGGTCGCCGAACCGCGCGGACCGCTCCACGTGCCGGGCGCGGAGCGCCGCGGGCGCGCCGAGCGCGGCGAGATGGGCGGCGACCCGGCCGTGCGCGGCCAGGCGCCAGCCGGCGGCGGCCTGCAGGTACACCGCCTGGCGGACCAGCGGGTGCCGGAACCGGAACCTGCCCGGCGCCGACGGCCGCACCACGTCCCGCGCGACGAGTTCGTCGATCGCGGCGAGGGCGAAGTCCTCGGAGATGTCGGCGGCGACCGCGACGAGGACCGGATCGAACTCCTCGGCCGCCACGGCGGCGCCCTGCGCGGCGGCCTTCCCGCCCGCGGACAGGCGGCTGACCTCCAGCTGGAGCGCCGCGCGGACGGGGCCGGGCAGCTCGTCGGACTCCTCGACGTCGCCTCCGGCGTGCTCGCCGCGGGCCAGGGCGTCCAGGTAGAAGGGGTTGCCCCCGGCGGCCTCGTAGAGGCGGCGGCAGCGCTCGCCGCCCGGATCCAGGCCGAGCAGCTCGCCGGCCTCGGCCAGGGAGAGCGGCCCTACGGTCATCCGCTCGCCGGACTCCGACAGCGCGCCCAGCCGCGGCATCGCCTGGACGGGCCGGTAGGCGATCGCGACGAGGACCTGGCCGCGCGGAGGATGCCGGACGAGATGGTCCAGGAGCTCCACGGTGGCCTGGTCGGCCCAGTGCAGGTCGTCGAGGATCAGCACGAGGCCTTCGGCGCGGGCCAGCTCGTCCATGAGCTGGCGGGCCGCCTTGTGCAGGCGGTAGCGGCCGGACGCGCCCGTGCCCTCGCCCGCGGCGTCCTCCAGCGCGGGGAACATCGTGCCGAGCAGGCGGACCGTTCCCGGGCCGAGCCTGCGCGAGACGTCGGGGGCGGCTTCGAGGTGGTCGTCGAGGGCGTCGACGACGGCGCCGTAGGGCATCTCCTCGTCGAACTCCGCGGCCCTGCCCCACAGGGTGAGCCTGCCGCGGCCGCGCGCGGAGGCGGCCAGCTCGGCCAGCAGGCGGGACTTGCCCACACCCGGGTCCCCGAGGAGGGACAGGAACGTGAAGCCCGGCCGGTCGAGGACCTCGGCGAAGGCCGTCAGCGCGTCGGCTCTGCCGACCAGGCGGTCGGCAGTCGGCGAGGGATGGTCGGAGGGCACCTGTCTGCTCCGGAGGGGGCGGGGCGGACGTGCGGCACACGGCGGTGCGGCTACGTGAATTGAAAGATCAATCTAACCGCACCCGAGGTGCCTGAGTAGTGTCGTATGACGCAGATGTTCATAAGGTTTGCGTTAAGCGCGGCATCCGGACCTTCGGGTCAGCCCATCGTGGACTGGAACGCCTCCCGCCACGCCGCCTGCAGGCCGTGCGACTCCGCGAGCGGACGGCACCGCAGCACGTCGGCGTGCAGCGCCGGATCGGCGAGCCGCGCCGCCGACTCCAGCGCCACGTCGAGGGTGTAGTTGTCGAGGGCCGGATCGATGAGCAGCCGCCGGATCCCGGCGGCGGCCCGCCCGTCGCCGCGCTCGGCGAGGCCCCGGACCGCCTCGGCCAGCACCACCGGCGACGGGTCGTCCAGCCGCCTGGCCAGCGCCTCGCGGATCTCCGGGTTGTCGGCCTCCAGCAGGCCCAGCGACATCGTCGCCCAGTCCCGGACGTACTCGTGCTCGTCCTCGGTGAGCCGGACCAGCTCCGAGGTATCCATCGGATCCTCCGGGGGCAGCACCCTGGTCAGGGCGTAGCCGACGGCGTCGCGGACCCGGTGGTCGGCGTGCCTGGCGTGGCCGAGCAGCTCCGGCAGCGCCACCATGTCGCCGTGGTCGCTGAGCGCGAGCACCACCGCGCGCAGCAGCACCGGGTCGGTCTCCTCCCGGGCCATCCGGCGCAGCAGCGGAAGCGCCCGGGCCCGGAACCCGGGCCCGGCGAGCACGTCCACCCCCAGCGTCCGGTAGAGCGGGTCGGGGTCGTGCGTCAGCTCGATCGCCTGGTCCAGGGTCTCGGCGTCGCCGCGCTCGCGCAGCACCCGGACGGTCTCGCGCCAGGCGGGGCGCTCCGTGGCGTGCCGGCGCGCCTCGGCGGCCGTCGGGCGCAGGTAGCGGAACTCCATGGCCCGCCGGACCAGCTCCTCGACCGGCGTCCGGATGCCGAGCCGCTGCTCCAGGATCGTCGCGATGGCGCCGTGGCCCGTCTGCATCTCGCTCTCGGCGCCGTCGAACTCGCCGGGCCGCCCCGCCGAGACGCTGATCAGCTCGGTCTCGTCGTCCTGCTCGGTCCGGGTGACGACCACCTCGTAGCCGGGCTCGGTGAACATCTCGGTCTGGCGGCGGCGCAGCTCGGCCTCGATGTCGACGCCCGCCCAGCGCAGGGCCGCGTCGAGGGCGGTCCGGTCCTCGGCGTCGCGAAGGGCGGGATCGGCCCCGTGCTCCAGCAGCAGCCGCACGATGTCGACGGCGCCGCGCCCGGCGGCCAGGTGCAGCGGAGGCGTCCGGGCGCCCAGATCGGGGTCGGCGCCGCGGCGCAGCAGCAGCGAGACCGAGCCGGTGTGGCCGCCGGAGGCCGCCCACTTCAGCGGGGTCCAGTCGAAGGACTCGGTGCGGTTCGGATCCGCCCCGCCCGCCAGCAGCTCGGCGACCGTCGCGTCGTGGCCCCAGCAGGCGGCCCCGCACAGCGGCAGGCCGTCGCTGTCGCCGAGGCTCGCCAAGTTCGGGTCGGCGCCCGCCTTGAGCAGCGCGCCGACCACCTCGGTGTGCCCGGCGACCGCCGCCGCGTAAAGCGCGGTGGTGCCTTCGGCATCGGCATGGTCCGGCGGCGCCCCCTCGGCGAGCAGCTCGTTCAGCCGGTCGAGCTTGCCCGCCCGGGCGGCCTCGACCAGCGACTCTTCCCCCGACATGCCTCAGTCATTTCCGGGGCCGTGCTTCGGTAATCGCCTTCCTGATCCGTTTGTCGGATACAGGGAAGCGGGTGCCGAGGGACTGGGCGTAAAGGCTCACTCGGTACTCCTCGATCATCCACCGGACCTCGTCCGGCTTCCCGGCGCGCTCCCAGTCGCCGCGCACCCCGGCGATCTGCGCCATCAGCTGGCGGTCCCGGACGGGGCTCTCCGGCAGCCGGTCCAGCCGGTACTCGACGGCCCGCAGGTAGCGCAGGAGATCAGGCAGCCTCGCCAGCCCCGTCTCGGTGACGAACCCGGGATGCACCAACTCGTCGAGCTGGGCCCTGATGTCGGTCAGCGACGGGACGAGCACCAGGCTCGTGGTGCCCTTCAGCTTGCGCTGGACCGCCTGGTAGGCGCCGAGGACCCGCTCCGTCCAGTGCAGGATCTGGGCCGCGGTGTCGGCGAGATCGGCCCGGACCGCGTCGTACAGCCGCGTGTAGTCGGCCTCGTTCCACGGGACGCCCCCGTGGTCGGCCATGAGCTTGTCGGCCGCCGCGTCGGTGATGTCGGCGAACAGCTTGGCGACCGAGCCGTGCGGGGTGTGCGCGAGGGTGAGCTTGGCCTGGTTGGTCAGCCCGCGCTCCAGGTGCTTGGCCGGGGACGGGGCGTTCAGCAGGAGCATCCGCCGCACGCCGGGCCACATCGCGGCCCGCTGCTCCTCCTCGGTGCCGAAGGTCCGGATCGCCACGGATGCGCCCTGGTCGACCAGTGCCGGGTATGCCTTCAGCTTGCCCTGCTCGTGCAGCTTGGGCAGCTCAGGGAAGTCCCAGGAGGTGAGGCCCTGCCTTTCGATCCCGGTGGACTTGGCGAGGGTCTCCTGCTGCTTGGGCGCGAGCCTCCGCTTCAGGGCCGCCAGGTCCTTGCCCTCGGCCAGGCGCTTGCGGCGCTCGTCGACGACCCGGAACGTCATCCGCAGGTGGTCGGGGATGCCCTCCGGGTTCCAGGCCTCCCGGGCCACGGTGACGCCCGTGAGCGCCTTCAGCACGTCCTCCAGGGAGTCCAGGAGCGAGCCCTGGCGGGGCGCCATCCGCTCCAGGGCGCGGCGGGCGAAGTCGGGGGCGGGCACGAAGTTGACGCGGGTCTGCTTGGGCAGCGCCCGGATCAGCGCCGTCACGAGGTCCTGGCGCAGGCCCGGCACCATCCAGTCGAAGCCGTCCTCCTCGACCTGGTTGAGCAGGTGGAGCGGGACGTGCGCGGTGACGCCGTCGGCGTCGGCGCCCGGCTCGAACTGGTAGGTCAGCCTGAACCGCAGGTCGCCCTGGGTCCAGGTGTCCGGATAGTCCTGCTCGGTGACCTCGGCGGCGGTGTCGTGGACCAGCATGGACTTCTCGAAGTCCAGCAGGTTCGGCTCGGTCCGCTGCGCCTTCTTCCACCAGGAGTCGAAGTGCGCGCCGGAGACGACGTCGGCCGGGAGCCGCTGGTCGTAGAAGTCGACGAGGGTCTCGTCGTCCACCACGATGTCGCGGCGCCGCGCCCGCTCCTCCAGCTCGCCCACCTCGGCCAGCAGCCTGCGGTTGGCGTGGAAGAACCGGTGCCTGGTCTCCCAGTCGCCCTCGACGAGGGCGTGCCGGATGAACAGGTCGCGCGACGTCTCCGGGTCGATCCTGCCGTAGTTGACCTTGCGGTTCGTCACCAGCGGGACGCCGTAGAGCGTCACCTTCTCCAGGGCGATGACGGCCGCCTGGTTCTTCTCCCAGTGCGGCTCGCTGTAGGAGCGCTTCACCAGGTGCTCGGCCAGCGGCTCGACCCACTCGGGCTCGATCTTGGCGTTGACCCGCGCCCACAGCCGCGAGGTCTCCACCAGCTCGGCCGAGACGACCCAGCGCGGGTTCTTCTTGAACAGCCCCGAGCCGGGGAAGATCGCGAAGCGGGCGCCGCGCGCGCCCAGGTAGTCGCGCTTCTCGGCGTCGAACAGGCCGAGGTGCGACAGCAGGCCGCTCAGCAGCGACACGTGGACCTTCAGCGGGTCGCCCGGCGTGGTGTTGGCGGTGATCCCGAGGTCGCGGCCGACCTGCTTGAGCTGGCCGACGAGGTCCTGCCACTCGCGGATCCGCAGGTAGTGCAGGAACTCGTTCTTCATGGTCCTGCGGAACTGGCTGCCCGACAGCTCCCGCTGCCTCTCCCGGACGTACTCCCAGAGGTTCAGGTAGGCCGAGAAGTCGCTCACCGGGTCCTTGAAGCGGGCGTGCTTCTCGTCGGCGGCCTGCTGCTTGTCCGAAGGGCGCTCGCGCGGGTCCTGGATCGACAGGGCCGCGGCGATCACCATGACCTCGTTGGCGCAGCCGTTCTTGTCGGCCTCGAGGATCATCCGGCCCATCCGCGGGTCGACCGGGAGGCGGGCCAGCTTGCGGCCGATGTCGGTGAGGGTGCGCTCGCCGTCGAGCGCGTGCAGCTCGTGCAGGAGGTCGAAGCCGTCCTTGACCGCCCTGCGGTCCGGCGGGTCGATGAACGGGAACTGCGCGACGTCGCCGAGGCCCAGGCTCGTCATCTGGAGGATGACCGAGGCCAGGTTCGTGCGCACGATCTCCGGGTCGGTGAACTCCGGCCGGGAGACGAAGTCGTCCTCCTCGTACAGCCGGATGCAGATACCGTCGGAGGTGCGGCCGCAGCGGCCCTTGCGCTGGTTCGCGCTGGCCTGGGAGACCGCCTCGATCGGCAGCCGCTGCACCTTCAGGCGGCTGCTGTAGCGCGAGATACGGGCCATGCCCGGGTCGATCACGTACTTGATGCCCGGGACCGTCAGGGACGTCTCGGCGACGTTCGTGGCCAGCACGATCCGCCGGCCCCGGTGCGCCTGGAACACCCGGTGCTGCTCGGCGTTCGACAGCCGCGCGTACAGCGGGAGGACCTCGGTGTCGCGGTACTGCTTCTTGGCCAGGGCGTCGGCCGCGTCGCGGATCTCCCGCTCGCCGGACAGGAAGACCAGGATGTCGCCCGGCGCCTCGAGGCGGAGCTCGTCGACGGCGTCGCAGATGGCCTCGGCCTGGTCCACGTCGTCTTCCGGCGGGCGGTAGCGGACCTCGACGGGGTAGGTGCGCCCGGAGACCTCGACGATGGGCGCGTCGCCGAAGTGGCGGGAGAACCGTTCGGGGTCGATGGTCGCCGAGGTGATGATCACCTTGAGGTCGGGGCGGCGCGGCAGGAGCTGCTTGACGTACCCGAGGATGAAGTCGATGTTGAGGCTGCGCTCGTGCGCCTCGTCGATGATGATGGTGTCGTAGGCCTCCAGCGCGCGGTCGTGCTGGAGTTCGGCGAGCAGGATGCCGTCGGTCATCAGCCGGACGAGCGTGTCGTCGCTGGAGTGGTCGGTGAAGCGGACCTTGTATCCCACGGCCCCGCCGAACGGGGTGTTCAGCTCCTCGGCGATGCGTTCGGCGACGGTCCGGGCGGCGAGGCGGCGCGGCTGGGTGTGCCCGATGAGGCCCTTGACGCCGCGGCCCAGCTCCAGGCAGATCTTCGGCAGCTGGGTGGTCTTTCCCGAGCCCGTCTCGCCCGCGACGATGACGACCTGGTGGTCGCGGATCGCCTCGGCGATCTCGTCCTTCTTCTGGCTGACCGGCAACGCTTCCGGATAGGTGATCTTGGGGACGGCGGCCGCCCGGTTCACCACGCGCAGCTCGGCCTGGTCGACCAAGCGCAGCACGTCGGCCTGGACCTTGGCCCGTTTGGCGGTGTCCCGGATCTTGCGGGTGCCGTCCCAGCGGCGGCGCAGCCGGGCCGCGTCGCGCGTCATGAGGCCGTCCAGGCGTCGGCGCAGGTCGGCTTGGGGGACGGGCGGAGAACTCACAACCGCCAAGGATAGGCGGCCCCCCGGGCAGTGACGCAAAGCATTATCCGCAACGCTGCCCAACATGACCACCTTGACCGGCTTTGCCCCGGCCCGACCCCCTCTAGACGGAGCCTCGCCGCTCATGGACCACGCATGACCGAAGCGCGCCTATCGTGTTACCGCTTCGTTGTAATTGGAGATGATATGCCCCCGAAGATCACTCTCGCTCTGTCGGCGTCCGCCGTCGCCCTCCTCGCCGTCACCGGATCGGCCACCGCCGCCGACGCCGCGCCGCGCACGTCCCCCGCCCAGGTCCGCCTCGCCGACGCCGCCGCCAAGGCCGCGAAGGGCGAGATGGGCAAGAAGGAGTACAAGGTCTTCACGCTGGTCAACAAGGCCCGCGCCAAGGCCGGATGCAAGCCCCTCAAGGCCAACGCCAAGCTCACGCGCGCCTCGCGCAAGCACTCCAAGGACATGAAGGTCCGCAACTACTTCTCGCACACGTCCCTGGACGGCCGTTCGCCCTGGGACCGCATCAAGGCCGAGGGCTACAAGTACCCCGGAGCCGAGAACATCGCCGCGGGCTACCCCACCGCGGCCGCCGTGATGAAGGGCTGGATGAACAGCTCCGGCCACAGGGCGAACATTCTCAACTGCAAACTGAAGGCCCTCGGCGTCGGCCAGTACAAGAACTACTGGACCCAGGACTTCGGCTGGAAGTAGCCCTCGGACGGGGACGGGAGGCCCCCTTCCTCCCGTCCGCGCCTTCTGCCCGCATCGGTGCGCCACCGTCCCTGCCCGCGGCCGGGACGGTGGCGCCGCGCTTCGCGTCGGCGTCGGCGTCGGAGAGCACGGGGCTACCGGGCCCAGGACCTCGGCCGGTCCTGACACCGGAGGCTTTCGCCCGGTAAAGCTCCTCCGTTGCGGAAAAGGAACCGATACCACCTCAGGAAGAGGTAGTGGATCGGGGTGATCGCCTTTTCGGCCGCACCGAATCATGACATTTATTGACATCGACAATTCTCGGCGTGTTGTCGCTGCCATTCGGGCATAGTGAGCCGCGGAGCCCCCCAGGCCCGCACGTCCCACGCGCCTTGCCCGGACCGTCAGGAGCAGCCCATGGCACGACGCACCAAGCTGCGTTACCGCGACCGCTACCAGCTCATGATCGCCGCGGGCATGGTCTTCGGCGTCCTCGCCGGGGTGTTCGCCGTGTGGAGCGTCGCCGAACGGTCCGGCAGCATCTTCCTCACCGCGGCGGCCGCCCCCGACGACGGGTGGAAGGTGCTCTTCGAGGACGGCTTCGGCGGCGAGAAGAACACCTACCCCGGCGACCACTGGCTCCCCGACCTCGGCCACCACACCGTCTCGCCCATCGGCGCGGGCAACGGGCCGATGAACTTCGGCACCACCGAGGTCGCCGCGATGACCAAGGACCCCGCCAACGTCTCCACCGACGGCGCGGGCAACCTCGCGATCACCCCCCGCGCCGACGGCGCGGGCGGCTGGACGTCCGCGCGGATCAACAGCCGGCAGGTCTTCAAGTTCGCCGACGGCGGCCAGACCGCCTTCGAGGCCAAGATCAAGATGCCGGACGTGGCGGGCGCCGAGGCCCTCGGCTACTGGCCGTCCTTCTGGCTGCTCAACCAGGCCCAGCGCCTCCACCCCGAGCAGGGCAACTGGCCCTCCGGCGGCGAGATCGACATCGTCGAGAACGTCAACGGCGGCAACCAGGCCCACTTCACCCTGCACTGCGGCGTCAAGGGCGGCGGCGACCAGGGCGGCCCCTGCAACGAGCACAACGGGCGCGGCACCGCCGCCGACTGCGCGCCCGTCTCCTGCCAGGCCGGATTCCACACCTACCGGTTCGAGTTCGACCGGCGCACCGAGGCCGAGGAGATGCGCTGGTACCTCGACGGCCGCCTCACCCACCGGCTGGAGCGCGACAACCCGCCGGACGGCGCCGACGGCGGCCAGTGGAAGCAGGCCTGGGACAACATGACCGGCGGCGACGGGTTCTTCGTCATCCTCGTCGTCGCCATGGGCGGGGACATGCCCCGCGGCAACGGCGGCGACATCGCCGCGTCCACCGCGCCCGGCCGCCCCATGCTCGTCGACTACGTCAAGGTGATGGCGCGCGGCGCCGGAGCGCCCGACGACGACGTCGCCCCCGAGGTGCCCGAGGACCCTGCCCCGTCCTCGCCCGCCCCGTCCGCACCGGCTCCCGCGGAGACGCCGAGCGAGCAGCCGGAAGAGCCCGCGCCCTCCTCCACGGCGACCCCCTCGCCGACGCTCGACCCCGACTCCCCCGCCGCGTGGAGCCCCCCGTTCGTCCAGGCCGAGGGCTACTCCGCCCAGTCCGGCCTGCGCACCGACAAGGCCGACGACATCGGCAAGACCGAGTTCATCGGCTGGATCGCCGACGGCGACTGGGCCCGGTACGACGACGTCGACTTCGGCCCCGGCGGCTCCACCAAGTTCCTCGCCCGAATCTCCGGCGGCGCGGGCGGCGACCTCGGCGGCACCCTCGAAGTGCGGCTCGACTCCGCCGACGCCGCGCCCGTCGCCACCGTCAAGATCCCGAACACCGGCGGCTGGCAGGAGTGGGAGGACGTCCTCGCGGAGATCCCCGCGACCAAGGGCGTCCACGACGTGCACCTGAAGTTCGTCACCGACCACGACCAGGAGTTCATGAACGTCAACTGGTTCACTTTCCTGCCGTAACGTAACGTGTCAACGTGACTACTCTCGGGCAGGGTGATGGCGGTCCACTCGTCGTCGTCCTGCCCGGGAGGAAGCCATCAACGAAGGACACATAACCCGCCGCGCCGCCGCCGTGCTCTGCACGGTCGTCGGCGGAACCGCACTCTTCGCCGCCGTCGCGGAGGCGAGACCGCACTCGCTGCCCGCCGCGCCCATCGCACCCGCCGCGGCGGAGGACCCCCTCGACCGGCCCGCGCCCCGGCCCGCCCTGGGCGCGGCGCACGTCCCCGTCCTGCCCACCCCGTCCCTCGACCCGCCCGCCGTGCCCGAGGTGCCCGCGGCGCCGACCGCGCTGCCCGGCGCGTCACCGGATCTTCCGGCCTCGCCTTCGGTCCCGGCGGTACCCGATGTCCCGGTCTCACCCGGCCTTCCGGCCCTGCCCGGTGCCCCTGCCGTACCCGGTGCTCCGGCCGTGCCGGAAGTGCCCGCCTCACCTGATCTGCCCTCTGCGCCGGCACTGCCGGGGCCCGCCCTACCACCCGCACCCGCCGTCCCGCCGATCCCGCGGCTGACGCAGAAGTCGGCCGCGTCACCCGCCCGCACCCCGACCGCCGCACCCGCGAAAGCGCCCGCCCCGGCGGGGGGCGCGCGCTGGCGGACCGTCTTCTCCGACGACTTCTCCGGCGCCAAGGGCGCGGGCCCCGGGCCGGGCTGGCTGCCCGACCTCGGCCACCGCACCCGCTCACCGCTCGGCGGCCTCGGCCCCGAACGGTTCGGAACCGGCGAGATCGCCCGGATGACCGACGACCCGCGGAACGTCTCGACCGACGGCAAAGGCAGGCTCGCGCTGACCCCGCGCCGCGCCGGCACCGCCTGGACGTCCGCGCGGATCAACAGCGCGAAGGTCTTCACGTTCGCCGACGGCACCCGCACCGCCGTCGAGGCCTCGATCAGGATGCCCGACATCAGCGGCGTGCGCGCGGGCGGCTACTGGCCCGCGTTCTGGCTGCTCAACCAGGCCCAGCGGCTCCACCCCGACCAAGGCAACTGGCCGTCCGGCGGCGAGATCGACATCGTCGAGAACGTCAACGGCGAGAACACCGCCCACTTCTCCCTGCACTGCGGCGTCCGCGGCGAAGGCTCCGTCGGCGGGCCGTGCCGCGAACCCGTCGGGCGGGGCGGGTCCGCCGACTGCGCGCCGGTCTCCTGCCAGGCCGGATTCCACACCTACCGGCTGGAGTTCGACCGGCGCACCGAGGCCGAGGAGATGCGCTGGTACCTCGACGGCAAGCAGGTGCACCGGGTCGCCCGCGGCGCCCCGCCCGGCGACGTCCCCGGCAAGCGGTGGCGCAAGGCCTGGGACGCCATGACCTCCGGGGAAGGCTTCTTCGTCGTCTTCAACGTGGCGATGGGCGGCAGCATGCCGAAGGCCCACGGCGCCGACGCCGGACCCGCCACCGAACCCGGCCGGTCCATGCTCGTCGACCGGGTCGCGGTCTCAGTGGAAGTCCCGGCTGCGGACCCGGCCGGGAACGGGAAGCCTGCGCAACCGGGTCGCGTGGACGTGCACCACGCCGTCCCGCCGTTCCAGACGCCCGTTGACCAGCAGCCCCTGCGCTGACAACCCGACCGCCCGGTGCCGGTCCCAGACCGGCGCCGGGCAGATCACGTTGGCGGTGCCCGTCTCGTCCTCCAGGCTGAGGAAGACGATCCCGCCCGCCGTCGGCGGGCGCTGGCGGTGCGTCACCAGCCCGGCGACCAGCACGTTGGAGTCCGGGCGGGCGCCGCGCAGCGCCGCCGCCGGCAGCGCCCGGTACTCCTCCAGCATCGGCCGCACATGCTCCATCGGATGCGTCGCGGAGATCCCGGTGGACCACAGGTCGGCCAGCGTCTCCTCCACGACGGTCATCGCCGGCAGCTCCGGAGCGCGCGCGCCCGGGGCCGTCCCCGGCAACTGGCCCGGGCGGGTGCCCGCCAGCGCGCCCGCGCTCCAGATCGCCTCACGCCGCGACAGGCCGAAGGAGTCGAACGCGCCCGCCGTCGCCAGCGCCTCGAACGCCGCCGCCGACAGCGGCACCCGCAGCGCCAGATCCTCCATCGACTCATACGGCCTGCCCTCCTCCAGCAGGCGCAGCACCTCCGGACCCAGATCGCGGACCGAGCCGAGACCCACCCGGATCGCGGGCTGCGGACGGGACGGGCCGTGCTTGTGCGCCCGCGTCGGCGGCAGCGGCTCCTCCAGCGTCGCGAGGGCCGCCGAGGCGTTGATGTCGACCGGCCGGACCGTCACCCCGTGCCGTTTGGCGTCGCCGAGCAGGGACTGCGGGCTGTAGAAGCCCATCGGCTGGTTGCGCAGCAGCGCCGCGGTGAACGCCGCGGGGAAATGCCGCTTCAGCCAGGAACTCGCGTAGACCAGATGGGCGAACGACTGCGAGTGCGACTCGGGGAACCCGAAACTGGAGAACCCGAGGATCTTGTCGTAGACGTCGAGGGCGACCTCCCGGGAGATGCCGCGCTCGGCCATCCCGTCCAGCAGGCGGGCCCGCAGCCTTTCGATCCGCTCGGGCGCGCGTTTGGAGCTCATCGCCTGGCGCAGCGCGTCGGACTCCTGCGGGGAGAAACCCGCGCAGTCCACCGCGAGCTGCATCATCTGCTCCTGGAACAGCGGGACGCCCAGGGTCCGGCGCAGCGCGTTCTCCATCAGCGGATGCGGGATCTCCGGTGGCTCGTCGCCTCTGCGGCGCTTGAGATAGGGATGCACCGACCCGCCCTGGATCGGGCCGGGACGGATCAGCGCGACCTCGATCACCAGGTCGTAGAACGTGCGGGGGCGCAGCCGCGGCAGCGTCGCCATCTGGGCGCGGGACTCCACCTGGAAGACCCCGACGGAATCGGCGTCGCACAGCATGTCGTAGACGGCCACGTCGTCCTGCGGCAGGGACGACAGGTCGTAGGACTCGCCGTGGTGGGCGGCGACCAGGCGGAAGCAGTCGGCGAGCGCGGAGAGCATGCCGAGGCCGAGCAGGTCGAACTTCACCAGCCCGGCCGAGGCGCAGTCGTCCTTGTCCCACTGCAGGACGCTGCGGTCTGCCTTGCTCGCCCACTCGATCGGGCAGACCTCGCCCACGGGCCTGTCGCAGATGACCATGCCGCCCGAATGGATGCCCAGATGCCTGGGCAGCCTGGACATCCGGACGGCGAGATCGGTGACCTGGTCGGGGATGACCTCCCTGTTCACCGGGTCGCGCCAGTCGACCTGCTTGGACCACGCGTCCTGCTGGCCCGGCGAGTAGCCGAGCGCGCGGGCCGCGTCGCGGGTGGCCATCTTGGGCCGGTAGGAGATGACGTTGGCGACCTGCGCGGTGCACTCCCTCCCGTACTTGTCGTAGACGTACTGGATGACCTCCTCTCGGCGTTTGTGCTCGATGTCGAGGTCGATGTCGGGCGGCCCGTCCCGGCCCGGCGACAGGAAGCGTTCGAACAGCAGCCTGTGGTGGACGGCGTCGACCCCGGTGATGCCCAGGGCGTAGCAGGCCGCGGAGTTGGCCGCCGACCCCCGGCCCTGGCACAGGATGTCCTCGCGGCGGCAGAACGCCACGATGTCGTGGACGATGAGGAAATAGCCGGGGAACCCCAGACCCTCGATCACCTCGAGCTCGCGGTCGATCTGCGCCCATGCGCCCGGGGTCTTCTCCGCCTCCCGAGGGCCGTACCGCTCGGCCGCCCCCTCATACGTCAGCTTCCGCAGGTAGGAGGCCTCGGTGTGGCCGTCGGGAACCGGCCGGCGCGGCAGGCCCGGCGGATCCGCCTTGAAGTCGAACGCGCACGCCTTCGCGAGATCCACCGTCGCCTCCCGCACCCCGGGGAAGCGGGCCAGGCGCAGCGCCATCTCCTCGCCCGTCCGCAGGTGGGCGGTGCCCGCCGCGTGCAGCCACCCCTCCATCTCGTCCAGCGGGGTGCGCGCGCGGATCGCGGCGAGCGCCTGGGCGAGGCGCGCCTCCGGACCCGGCGCCGCATAGTGCGCGTTGTTGGACGCGACGACCCCGAACCCGAGCCTTCGCGCCTCGGCGTACAGGGCGTCGTTGCGCGGATCGTCACCCGGCATGCGGTGGTCGATCAGCTCGGCGAAGACGTTCTCGCGGCCGAACCGTTCGCCCAGCTCCGCCAGGCCGATGCCCCTGCTGAGCGGGCCCTTGCGGCAGCCGGTGAGCACCGCCCAGTGCCCGCCGTGCGCCTCGCTCAGCTCGTCGAGGTCGTAGACGGGGCGGCCCTTCTCCCCGCCGCGCAGCTGCGCCCGCGTGATCGCCCCGCACAACCGCCGGTAGCCCTCCGCCCCGCGCGCCAGCACCAGCAGATGCCAACCGCCCGGATCGGCCTCCCCCGCCCGCTTCCCCGGCATCTCCAGACTCAGCTCGGCCCCGTACACCCCGCGGATCCCCGCCGCCCTGACGGCGTCCGCGAACTGCACGGCCCCGTACATCCCGTCGTGATCGGTGATCGCCACATGCCCGACCCCCAGCCGCGCCGCCTCCTCGGCCAGCGCCGCCGGATCGCTCGCCCCGTCCAGAAAACTGAACGACGAATGGCAGTGCAGCTCCGCCCACTCCACCTTTCCCGGCACGAACTCCTCGGCCCGCGACGCGCCGGAAGAAGCCGCCGCCCGCTCCGCCGCCCCCGCGCCGCCCCACGCGACCCGGTCCGCGAACTCCTTCCACGGCACCGCCGGATTGTTGAACCCCATCAGCCCTCCTTCCCCGCGTCCTTCGTCCTCGCCGAGCGCTCTCCGCCGCGCACGGCACGGCCCACCGCACGCGGGTCGTCGGCGGCCTGGTGGGTGCGGGCGTGCGGGTCATTCATAGGAGGCCTCCAAGGTCCAGGCGCCGTTCTGCAGGATGAGGAGGTGGGCTCCGCGAGGGGTGAGGACCTGGAAGCGGGCGAGGCGGCGGGCCTCCTCGGGATCCCACCAGCGCTCGTGGGCGGGCCACGGGCCCGTCCAGGACAGGACGCGGTGGCCGGTGCCGTCGGGCAGCACGACCACGGCCGGCGGCGCCGAGGGGACGCAGCGGGCCGAGACCGTCACCGGGGAGCCGTCGGCGGCCCGGACGGCGACCGGCCGCGCCTCCGGCGGCACGACCGAGGGCGCGGGGGTAGGCAGCGCCCCCGGCCAGGGCCCCTCCGGACGGGTCTCCAGAGGCATGTCGCCGACGGGCACCCGCAGCACCCGCTCGCCCGGGCCGCGCCCGCCCGTCAGATGAGGGCGGGTGAGCGCGCCGTGGCCGAGCATCGCCTGGACCCGGTCGGCGGCCCGCGCCACCTGCTCCGGCAGCTCACCGCGCGCGCCGTCGCCGTCGCGGCCCCACAGCGCGCGCTGGGTCCCGGTGTCGGGCACCACCTGGTCGGGCACGAGCAGCAGCGCGCTCACCCCGCCCCACACCGCCTCCTCGCCGTCGTGGGCCGGCGGCTGCCAGCCCGACAGCTGCCAGCGCACCCGTTCGGCGACGGCGTGGGACGACAGCATCCCGTCGTGCCGCCAGAGCCGTTCGGACACGCCGCCGTCGGCGAACTCGACCTCCACGCCGAGGCGCACGCAGGTCAGCCCCTCGGCCGCGAGTCCTTCGTGCAGGCCGTCCGCCAGCGCCTTGGCCGCGAACACGACCTCGTCGGAGCGGGCGGCGGGCGGGTCGAACGCGCGGACCGCCGTCAGGTCGGGCAGACCGGCCCGCGGCGCGACGTCCCGGGGCTCCCTGCCCTGCGCCAGCCGGTGCGCCAGCGTCCCTGCCGCGCCGAACCGGCCCGCGACGTCGCCGGCGGGCAGCGCAGCGAACTCGCCGAGCGACCGGACGCCGAGGCGCACCAGCAGATCGGCCAGGGAGTCCCAGCCCGGGACCGTCCCGGCGAGCACGCCGAGAGGGAAGGGCGCGAGGAATCCCGCGGCCTCCTCCTCGGGCACGATGAGCCCGCCCCCGCCGTTGCGCGCCGCCAGCTCCGCGGCGAACAGCCCGTCGGCGATCCCGACGCCGCAGTCGTGCCCTGCCTCGACCACGGCGTCCTGCACCGTGATCCGCAGCGCCTCCTCGCCCCCGTGGAACCGGGCCGCGCCGCGCGCGGGGATCGCGCACACCCCAGGCCGGACCACCTCCACCCGCGGAGTCAGCTCGGCGACCGCCGCGGCGACCCCCTCGAACGCCCGCCCTTCGGCGTCGAGGTCGCGTTCGACCACGACGAGCTCCGGGCACAGCCGCTGCGCGTCGCGCCGCCGCTGCCCCCGCCGCACCCCGGCCCCCCGAGCCGCCGCCGTGCACGCCGCCACCCGCTCCGAGCCCGCGACCCGCTCCAGCACCGCCACCCGCTCGGCGACCGGGAGCGCGGCGAAGGAGC
>NZ_BAAGPQ010000021.1:17662-132777 GCF_054783995.1 Actinocorallia aurea | reverse complement strand
GGAAACACCCGGTCCCATCTCGAACCCGGAAGTTAAGCCCTCCAGCGCCGATGGTACTGCATGGGAGACTGTGTGGGAGAGTAGGACACTGCCGCAATATCTGTGAGGAAAGGCCCCGAACTTCGGTTCGGGGCCTTTTCGCATTTCCGGGGCGACAGTTCCCGGCGGTCGCCCGTGGGTGGAGCGCCTAGGCTGGAGGCATGGAACGGGTACTGGTGAGTTCCTGTCTGCTCGGTGCGGCGGTTCGCTATGACGGGCGCGCCAAGACGAGCGAGTCCGCGATCCTCGCCCGGTGGCGGGCCGAGGGCAGGATCGTCGGGTTCTGCCCGGAGCTGGCGGGCGGGCTCGGCGTGCCGCGCCCACCGGCCGAACGCCGGGGTGAGGCCGTCGTCACCGACACGGGCGACGACGTCACTGAGGCGTTCCAGCGGGGCGCGGAGCAGGCGCTGCAGACGGCGCTGCGCGCGGGCGTCAAGGTCGCGGTCCTGAAGGAGGGCAGCCCGTCGTGCGGCACCCACCAGATCGCGGACGGCTCTTTCACCGGCCGAAAGGTGCCCGGCTCCGGCCTCACCACGGCTCTGCTGCGCGATAACGGCGTCCACGTCTTCAGCGAGACCGAGATCGAGAAGGCCGAGGCCTTCCTCTCCGGTCTCGAATCCCGCGCCTGAGTCCGGGTGGTCTCTGCCGAGAGGCCGCCAGGCGCCGGCGCGAGCGCGAAGGCGTCCGATGCGCCGTCAGGACAGCCCGTGCTCCTTGCGGTACCCGTCCGCGGCGAGGCGGGAGACGCGGACGGCGCCCGCGGGGGAGAGCCGAGCGCCCAGCCAGGCGAGGCGGCCGTAGGCGGGCGCGACGATGACCGCCTTGTTGCGGCGGACGCCCTTCATGACGACCTTGGCGAGTTTGTCGGCCGGGTAGATCTTGGGCACTTCGGCGTCGGCCTTGCTGCTCATGCCGGTCTCCGGCAGGCCCGCGTTGACCGTCCGCAGGAGGTTCGTGGCGATGAAGCCGGGGCAGAGCGCGCTGACCTTGATCCCGAGCCCCGCGGCTTCGGCGCGCAGGCCGAGGCTGAGCCCGACGACGGCGTGCTTCGTCGCGGTGTAGGGGATGCCCATCGGCATGGGGACGAGCCCGGCGAGGGACGCGGTGTTGACGATATGGCCGCGGCCCTGCCCGCGCATGATCCGGTAGGCGGCATCGACGCCGTGGACGACGCCCTTCAGGTTGATGTCGATCGCCCGGTTCCAGTGTGCGAGGGTGAGTTCCTCGGCGAGTCCGGCGATGGCGATGCCCGCGTTGTTGAAGACGAGGTCGAGGCCTGAGTGGTCGCGGGCGGTCCGCTCGTAAAGGTCGCGGACGGCTTCGGCGTCGGTGACGTCCAGGGCCGCGCCGAAGGCCTTGCCGGGCCCGCTCGCGGTGAGGCGTTCGGCGGTCTCTGCCGCGCCGCCGGCGTTGATGTCGGCGAGGACGACGGTGTCGCCGCGCGCGATGAGTTCGGCGGCGATGGCCGCTCCGATACCGGAGGCGCCCCCGGTCACGATCGTGGTGGTCATGGGGACCTCTCGGCTGAACTCGGTGCGAGCGGACGGGGGGAATCCCCGGATTGTAGGGGGAAGGCCGGTCTCCCACCAGAGCTGCCGGTCTCCCACCAGAGCTGTGCCTACCGGTAACACGGGCGACATGTGTAACGGGACAACCACTAGTGTTGTGTCATGCCGGTGAAACAGTCGGACAAGTTGGCCGATGTCTGCTATGAGATCAGGGGTCCGGTCCTCAAGCGCGCGAAGCAGATCGAGGACGCCGGGCATCCGGTGCTGAAGCTGAACATCGGCAATCCCGCGCCCTTCGGTTTCGAAGCGCCCCCGGAGATCCTCCAGGACGTGATCCAGAACCTCTCCCAGGCGCACGGGTACAGCGACTCCAAGGGGCTGCTGTCGGCCCGCCGGGCGGTGGTCCAGCATTACGAGGGCCAGGGGTTCACGGGCGTCGACGTCGAGGACGTCTATCTCGGCAACGGGGTGTCGGAGCTGATCGTCATGTCGCTCCAGGCGCTGCTGAACGACGGCGACGAGGTGCTGATCCCCGCGCCGGACTACCCCCTGTGGACTGCCGCGGTCTCCCTGGGCGGCGGCACGCCCGTCCACTACCTCTGCGACGAGGCGCTGGACTGGCAGCCGTCGCTGGAGGACATGGCGCGCAAGATCACCGCGCGGACCAGGGCCGTCGTGCTGATCAACCCGAACAACCCGACGGGCGCGGTGTACTCGCGCGAGACCCTGGAGCACATCGCGGAGCTGGCCAGGCGGCACGACCTGATCGTCTTCTCCGACGAGATCTACGACCGGATCCTCTACGACGGCGCCGTGCACACCTCGATCGCGACGCTGGCGCCGGACCTGCTGTGCCTGACGTTCAGCGGATTGTCGAAGTCCTACCGGGTGGCCGGGTTCCGGTCGGGCTGGGTGGTGCTGTCGGGGCCGAAGCGGCGGGCCGCGTCCTACATCGAGGGACTCGATCTGATCGCGAACATGCGGCTGTGCCCGAACGCGCCCGCCCAGCACGCGATTCAGGCGGCGCTGGGCGGTCGGCAGAGCATCCGCGACCTGGTCCTGCCGGGCGGCCGGCTGCTGGAGCAGCGCGACAGGGCGGTCAAGCTGCTGAACGGCATCCCCGGGGTGAGCTGCGTGGAGCCGAAGGGGTCGCTGTACGTCTTCCCGCACCTCGATCCGCTGGTCTACCCGATCGCCGACGACGTGAAGTTCTGCCTCGACCTGCTGGAGGAGCAGAAGCTCCTGATCGTGCACGGCAGCGGGTTCAACTGGCCGCGCCCGGACCACTTCAGGTTCGTCACGCTGCCCTACGCCGACGTCCTGGAGGAGGCGATCGGCAGGTTCGCCGAGTTCCTGGAGCCCCGCAGGGTGCGGTGACGTCCGCCGCGCCGGACTCGGCCCGGGGGCTGTGGACAACCGGCGGCGGCTGTCCGTGGCGGCCGGTACGGTGTCGGGGTGTCTTCTCCGCAGCCCCGTATCGCCCTGAAGGATGTGCCTCCTTTGGAGGACCTCATGTCGGCCGGGGTGGCCGCCGTGGGGGGCAGTGAGCGGCCGGGCCAGGTGAAGATGGTCGAGGCGGTCGACCAGGCGCTGCGCCGCAAGGAGCATCTCGCCGTCCAGGCGGGCACGGGCACGGGCAAGTCGCTGGCCTACCTGGTGCCCTCGATCCGGCATTCGGTGTCCAAGGGCGTCACGGTCGTGGTGTCCACGGCGACGATCGCGCTCCAGCAGCAGCTCGTCGACAGGGATCTCCCGCGGCTCGCCGACGCGCTGGAGCCGCTGCTCGGCCGGGAGTTGCGCTACGCGATCCTGAAGGGCCGCCGCAACTACGTGTGCCTGAACCGGATGTCGGTGGGCGCGCCCGACGACCCCGAGGACGGCCTGTTCGACACCGCCCAGGTCTCGACCCTCGGCCGGCAGGTGCAGCGGCTGCACGAGTGGGCGGAGAAGACCCAGACGGGCGATCGGGACGAGCTGGTGCCGGGCGTCTCGGAGCAGGCGTGGCGGCAGGTGGCGGTGTCGGCGAAGGAGTGCCTGGGCGGCCAGCGCTGCCCGCAGGCGCAGGACTGCTTCTCGGAGCTGGCTCGGGCCGAGGCCGCCGAGGCCGACGTCGTGGTCACCAACCACGCGATGCTGGCGATCGACGCGCTGGAGGAGTTCCAGGTCCTGCCCGAGCACGACGCGGTGGTGATCGACGAGGCGCATGATCTCGTCGACCGGGTCACCTCGGTGGCGTCGGGGGAGCTGTCGGCGAACGCGGTGGAGGCGGCGGCGCGGCGGGCGGGCAAGCTCGTCGCCGACCGGACGGCCGACCGGCTGCGGGAGCTGGCCGAGGACCTGCGGGCGGCCCTCGACGAGGAGTCCGCGGCCCGGCTGGACATGCTGCCCTCGCACCTCGGCAACACCCTGGCGGCCGTCCGGGACGCCGCGCAGGCGTGCCTGCAGGGGCTCGGCCCCGAGCCCAAGGACGCCGACCCGGCGGTCGCCGCGGGCAGGCGGGCCGCCAAGACCGCCCTGGACGACGTGCACTCCACCGCGGTGCGGATGCTCGCGGTGTTCGAGGTGCCGCTCGCCGACCGCTGGGAGGTGGTCTGGCTGGCGAAGTCGTTCGACGGCAAGTGGCCGCCATCGCTGCACGTCGCGCCGATCGCGGTCGGCGGGCTGCTGCGCGAGGCGCTGTTCCGCACCCGGACCACGATCCTGACCTCCGCGACCCTCACCCTGGGCGGGTCGTTCGAGCCGCTGGCCCGGCAGTGGGGTCTGCCCGCGCCGGGCGGGCCGGTGCCGTCGGTTCCCGCGGCGCGCGACGGGGAGGCGTCCGAGGACGACGAGAAGCCGCTCATCTGGGAGGGGCTGGACGTCGGTTCGCCGTTCGACTACCCGCGCAGCGGCATCCTCTACATCGCCCGGCATCTGCCGGAGCCGGGCCGTGACGGCCTGCCCAAGGAGTACCTGGAGGAGCTGAAGGGCCTGATCGAGGCGGCCGGCGGCCGGACCCTCGGGCTGTTCTCGTCGATGCGGGCGGCCCGCCAGGCGGCCGACGAGCTGGAGATCGACTTCCCGGTGCTGTGCCAGGGCGAGGACTCGACGTCCCAGCTGGTCAAGCAGTTCGCCGAGTCGCCCGAGACGTGCCTGTTCGGCACGCTCTCGCTGTGGCAGGGCGTGGACGTGCCGGGGCCGTCGCTGTCGCTGGTGGTGATGGACCGGATCCCGTTCCCGCGCCCGGACGATCCCGTGGCGTCGGCCCGGCAGCGGATGATCGCGGCCCGGGGAGGCAACGGCTTCATGCAGGTGGCCGCCGCCCAGGCGGCGCTGCTGCTCGCCCAGGGGGCGGGCCGGCTGCTGCGCAGCGGTTCCGACAAGGGCGTGGTCGCCGTCCTCGACCCGCGGCTGGCCACCAAGCGCTACGGCTCGTTCCTGACGGGCAGCCTGCCTCCCTTCTGGCCGACCTCGGATCCGGAGAAGGTCCGGGCCGCCCTCAAGCGGCTTTCCGAGGGCTGATCGGCACGCGGCGAAAGAAGAAGGGCGGCGTCCCGAAGGACGCCGCCCTTGCGGGGGTGGGAGGGGGTCAGGGCTTGAGGGTGAGGGTGTGCCGGGCCGCCTTCTCGACGGCCGCGGCGGTGAAGGGCCAGGCGATGGTGTCGCCGCGCGCCCACAGTTCGGTCTGGTCCCAGTAGTGCGGGGAGTAGGCGTGCCCTGAGGCTCCGGTGAGGTTGACGTACCGGGAGGCGTCGAGGTCGGCGAGGTCGGCGACGAGGCGCAGCGACGGGACCGTCTTGACCTCGTAGCCTTCCTGGGCGTCCCAGCCCGCGGCGTTGACGACGGACTTGCCTCCGCCGACCTCGATCGGGCCCCGGTTGAAGATCTTCTCGATGAGGGAGATCCCGGACGTTCCGAAGCTCTCATTCGTGAGGGTCAGGGTGTGCAGGTCGCCCCACCGCCAGGAGGAGGGGTCGTCGCCGAGCTCGCCGACCAGTTCGTCGCTCGCCTCGCGCAGCGCGCGCAGCAGGACGTCGTCGCGCTGCTCGGCGGCCTCCTCGGTCGCCACGTCGTCCCAGAACGGGTCGGCGGGGCGGCCGAGGAGGGTGCGGACCACTTCGAACCAGCGGTCGCCACCGTCGGGGCGGGCCCCTTCGGGCAGCTCGTCGTTGAACGTGTCGAGCAGGAGGTGCCGCCAGACGGCGTTGAAGAACGCGGCGGGCGCGGAGTCCACGGGCTGGGAGTAGTCCCAGGTGCGGAGCAGCTCGATGCCCTTGACGCCCGCGCCGAGGCGCAGGAGGTGCGGCACCAGGGTCGGCGCGAAGCCCTGCCGGCCGTCCATCTGGATCCCGGCCATGGCCTCGGCGTCGAGGCGGCCGCCGTTGCGGACGAGTTCGTCGATCCGCTGGGCCCGGTAGCCGTAGGACCAGTCCTTGGTGAGCAGCGGCTGGTAGGACTCGCCGATGACCGCGTTGTTGGCGGTGACGATGTACCCGGCGTCGGGGTTGAGGACGGTCGGCAGCTCCTCGTACGGGAGGTAGCCGCTCCATTCGTGGACGCCGTCCCAGCCGGGGACGGGACGGGTCCCGTCGCCCGCAGTGCGGATCGGGATGCGGCCGGGGGACTGGTAGCCGATGTTGCCCTCGACGTCGGCGTACACGAGGTTCTGGGCGGGCACCTCGAACGACGCCGCGGCCTGGCGGAACGTCGTCCAGTCGGTGGCCCGGTTCATCTGGAAGATCGCGTCGGCGGTCCTGCCCGGGTCCAGGGCGGTCCAGCGGAGCGCGACCGCCTCGCCCCCGGGGGCGGCGGCCTCGGCGTCGGACATCACGTCGGAGACGATCGGGCCGTGCCGGGTGGTCCGGACGGTCAGCTCGACGGGCTTGCCGCCGGCCACCTCGATCTTCTCGTCGCGGATCTGGAGGGGCTCCTGGGCGCCCTTGTACTCGGCGGTCGTCGCGGTGACCTTCTCCAGGTAGAGGTCGGCGACGTCGGGGGCGAGGTTGGTGAAGCCCCAGGCGACCTTGTGGTTGTGCCCGATGACGATGCCGGGCAGCCCCGAGAAGGTGAAGCCGGTGACGTCGTAGGGGCAGGCGTCGGTGACGGTCCTGCAGTGCAGGCCCGTCTGGTACCAGACCGACGGCATCTGGGCCGACAGGTGCGGGTCGTTGGCGAGCAGCGGCTTGCCCGTGGCGCTGCGCTCGCCGGAGATCACCCACGAGTTCGAGCCCAGCTCCGCGTCGCCGTTGCCGAGGTCGTCGGGCATGGCGCGGATGGCCTCCAGCACCGAGCTGAGGGCCCGGGCGGGCGCCTCGGCCGCCTCCTTCGCGCCGGAGGAGGCGAAGGCGCCGTCGGTGACCTGGCCGCCGCCGACGATGGTCGGCATCCGGCGGAAGTCGTAGCCCGGGTAGAGCTGGTCGACCCGCTCGGCGGGCAGCTTCGTGTCGGCGATGGCGCGGCCCAGCTCCTCCTCGATGTTGGAGCGCAGGTCCCAGGCCATCGCCTTGAGCCAGGCTACGGAGTCCACGGCGGTCCACTCCTCAGGCCGGTAGCCGGTCCGCTGGAACCCCAGCACGGAGTACTCCAGCGACTGGGCGGCGGTGTCCGGGTTGTCCTTCAGCCAGGCGTTGACGCCGGCGGCGTAGGCCTCCAGCAGCTGCCGGGTCTCGGGTTCCAGCAGCGGCAGTTCGGCCTCGGCGGTCTTGCGCCAGCCCAGCGTGCGGGTGACCTTGTCGGTGTCCAGGGTGGTCTCGCCGAACAGCTCCGAGAGGCGGCCGGCGGTGATGTGCCGACGGAAGTCCATCTCCCAGAAGCGGTCCTGGGCGGTGACGTAACCCTGGGCGCGGAAGAGGTCCTCGGGGGAGTCGGCGTAGATCTGCGGGATGCCGTAGGAATCCCGATGGACGGTGACCTCCCCGGCCAGCCCGGGCATCTTGATCTGCCCGTCATAGGTCGGGAAGGCCTTGCGGACCGTCCAGACGAACCATCCGGAGACGACGAGGACCAGTACCATCACCAGGGCGAGAGCCCGCACACCCCACCGCAGCGGCCAGGGCCATTGACGCATGAACTTCACGGCCAGCACTCTATGGCGCAGGTCACTAAAAAAGGCGTGCGGGCCTCGTTACCAGGACATTCGTCACTGCTTTGTTGTCAAGGAGTCAGGATCACCCCGTTCCCAGGTCGGGGGGATCGGCGTAGGCGCGGGCGAGGTCCTCGGGCGTCATCGTCAGGAACGCCTCGGACGGGTGAACGCCCGCCTCCAGAGTCTGGCGCAGCAGATCGGCGAGGGAATAGGCCGGATCGGCCTCCTCGGCCACGTCCAGTGCCACGTTCGCCAGCGCGCCGTCCCCGGACAGGAAGGCGCAGTAGGCGAGCAGGCACGCGGGTGCCGGGCGGTAGGTCCTCGCCGTCCGGCGCAGGACGTACTGCCAGAACCCCCGCTGGGCGTGCAGAGCCCTCGGATCGATCCGCACCCATGCCTCGTCGCGCAGCCGCACCCGGCCGAGCGCGACGGTGAGCCGCGCGACCTCGGGGATCCCCGGCGGCGGCCGCCCGCTGCCGATCCCGGCCATCACCCCGCGCACGAGCCGCAGGCCTTCGGCGAGATCGAGCGGGACCCGCTCGGCCCGCGCCGCCTCCCGGGCCGCCGCCGCGGCGACGGGATCGGGAAGCGGCGCGACGGAGGCGGCGAGTTCCTCGCGCGAGGGCAGCGCCACCAGGCCGTTCACGACGGCCTGCACCTCCACGGCGGTGGGCCGCAGGGGCAGGCCCGCGAGCTTGCGGTCCAGGTAGGACCAGAACTCTCCGTCGTGCACCCGCAGCGCGTCGCCGACGTCGATCCCCAGCTCGGTGAGCGCCGCGCGGACCGCGGCCATGGCCGGATCCGCGGCCTCGGGCGGGCCGTAGCAGACCAGCATCACCTCGGTGAACCCGTGCACCGCCAGCAGCCCGGCCAGATGCGCGGCCGCCTCCTTGGAGACGTCTAAGTCGAGTCGCACGGCGCATGCGCCGCCGGGGCCGTCGAGCCCGACACCGACGATGCTCATCGCCGGGTGGTAGCCCAGCATGTAGGGGATCGCCGCGATGAGTTCCGCGGAACCTCGGATGACCAGGGGAGCGGCGCCGCCGCGTGTCTCGTCCATGCCCGAACGGTCGCACAACGCGGCGGAACCCGCTCGGCGCCCTGTGGACAACTTTCTCAGAGCGAGCCGCGGGAGCCCTTGTTCCGTTCGTTCCAGGCGCGCATGCGCGGCGGGTACCCGACGATCTGGACGTCGTAGACCGGCAGTCCCAGGTTGCGGGCCACCTTCGCGATCACCGCGGGGGCGCCGACGCGGCGCCGGATCCACTCGCCGTCGTGCGCGACGGCGACCGCGGTGGTGTCGGTGGCGAAGGTCTCGGGTTCCACGAAGAACTCCACGCCCCGCTTGTCCTTGGCGAAGGCGATCAGAGCCTTCACATCGGTGTCCGTGGCCTCGCGGTCGAAGCGCTGAACAGCGCCGCCGCGGTGCCTTCTGAGCCCGAAACGATCCCAGAGCCTCATCGCCGTCCGATCATCACTGTGGAGAAAAGCGCAAGGAAAACGATAACGAAAAAGTCCGACATCGGGTTCCGATGAACATCACCAGGGCATGTCACCACCGTTTTCGGGCGACGGGGGTGCAGATGAAACGGCTCATGGCGGCGCTGGCCGTCCTGGTCGCGCTGGCGGCCTGCGGCGAGGCGCCGGAGCGGCAGCGCACGAGCGCGGAGGCGGAGACGCCCGTGCTCGTGCAGCCCATGGTCTACCGCCAACCCGACCCGGACCGGCGCCGGGGCCTCGGCCCGGACGGGCTCCCCGACATGTGCGCCCAAGGCAAGTGCGTCGCCCTGACCTTTGACGACGGCCCGATGGACCACACCGAGCGCCTGCTGGAGATCCTGGCCCGCTACAACGCCCGGGCCACCTTCTTCGTCGTGGGGCAGATGGTCGAGGAGTTCCCGCAGCTCGTCCAGAAGGAGGTCGCCGCGGGACACGAGATCGCCAACCACAGCTGGAACCACTCCGACCTCGCGGGCCTGTCCGAGGAGGGCGTCACCGCGCAGATCAAGCAGACCCAGGAAGCCATCCTTCGGCACTCCGGCTACCGCTCGGTCCTTCTGCGCCCTCCCTACGGCTCGTCCAACGCCCGGGTGGCCAAGGTCGCCGCGTCGTTCGGCCTCCCGGAGATCATCTGGGCGGTCGACCCGCTGGACTGGCGGGACCGCAACTCCTCGCTCATCGCGCGCCGCGTCCTCTCCGAGACGGGCCCCGGCGACGTGGTGCTCCTGCACGACATCCACGCCAGCACCGTCGACGCCGTCCCGAAGATCCTGGAAGGTCTCTCGGCCAAGGGCTACCGGTTCGTCACGGTCAGCCGGCTCTTCCGGGGGATGGCGCTCCAGCCGGGGCACCAGTACCGCGAGCGGACGATGACGGTCGCGCGCTAAGGGGCTTCTCAGGGTTCTTCCCCGATGCGGACGGGGCGGCGAGCGGCGACCATCGGAGTATGGAGACCACCCAGATGCGCGTCGGCCACGCCGAACGCGAGTCCGTCATCGACGTCCTTCAGAGCGCCTACGCCGAGGGAAGGCTGGACACAGAGGAACTCGACCAAAGGGTCCACCTCGCCATGACGAGCAAGACGCGCGGCGACCTGGAGCCTCTGACGCACGACCTGGCTCCGCGGCCGGCCCTGGAAGCCGAGGAGACGGGCGAGGACAAGGTCCTCGGGTCGCTCGCCCACGTGACGGGGATGCTCACCACCTTCATCGGGCCGCTGGTCCTGCTGCTCACGTCCGGACGGCGCTCCGCTCCCGTCCGGGCGCACGCCGTGGAGGCGCTCAACTTCCAGCTCACCCTCCTGATCTTCACCATCGTCACGTTCGGCATCGGCGGCGTCGTGTACGCGGTGGCCTGGATCGCGTCGCTCATCGCGGGGCTCTCGGCCCTGACGAGCGGTTCCTTCCGCTACCCCCTGACACTGAGGCTCATCAAGTGATCTGAGTCTCAAAAGTAAAGGACCTGGAATATTTACGGGACGGAAAGGTTTACCGCATGAGTTGTGCGTGAAGATCGAGTGAGGGAGGCGCCCATGCCAGTGACCGAGTCCTCACATGACGCAGCGGTGGCCGCGCTCCGCGCGTCCTACGCCGCCATCCCGCCCGGAGCCCCGGTGCGGCTGGCGAAACCGACGTCGAACCTCTTCCGTTTCCGGGACAGCCCGGCCGCGCCCGGCCTCGACGTCGGCGGATTCGACGGGGTGCTGCGCGTCGAGGGGACGACCGCGGTCGTCCAGGGGATGACGACCTACGAGGATCTCGTGGCGGCCACCCTGCCGCACGGGATGATGCCCACGGTCGTCCCGCAGCTGAAGACCATCACCCTCGGCGGAGCCGTCACCGGGCTCGGCATCGAGTCCACGTCGTTCCGCCTCGGGCTGCCGCACGAGTCGGTCCGCGAGATGGACATCATGACCGGGGACGGCGAGATCGTCACGGCGAGCCGGGACAACGAGCACGCCGACCTCTTCTACGGCTTCCCCAACTCCTACGGGACGCTCGGCTACGCCGTCCGGCTCACCATCGACCTCGTCCCGGTGAAGCCGTTCGTCAAGGTCCGGCACGTCCGCTACACCGACGCGGCCGAGGCGGCCAGGGCGATCACCGAGATCACCGACGCCGACTTCCTGGACGGCACGGTGTTCGGCCCGGACGAGATCTACCTCTCGATCGGCACCTTCGCCGACGAGGCCCCCTATACCTCCGACTACACCGGACAGAAGATCTACTTCCGGTCCATCCAGGAACGCTCGGTCGACTACCTGACGATCCACGACTACCTGTGGCGCTGGGACACCGACTGGTTCTGGTGCTCGGGCGCCTTCGGCCTGCACCGGCCCGCGGTACGCCGCCTGTGGCCGGCCGCCAAGAAGCGCTCCGACGTGTACCGGAAGATCGTCGCCTGGGACAAACGCGCGCACTTCACCGCGCGCCTCGACCGCTGGACGGGAAAGCCGCCGCGCGAGGACGTCATCCAGGACATCGAGGTCCCCACAGAACGTCTCCCCGAGTTCCTTGAGTTCTTCCACAAGGAAGTGGGCATGAGTCCGATCTGGCTCTGCCCGCTCAAGGCACAAGAGAAGTGGCCCCTGTATCCGCTCGAACCCGGACGCAGCTACGTCAACGTCGGCTTCTGGGGGACGGTCCCGCAGCAGCCCGGCGCCCTGCCCGACCACTACAACCGGCGCATCGAGCGCGTGGTCGACTCGTTGGACGGGCATAAGTCCCTGTACTCGACGGCCTTCTACGCGCGCGACGAGTTCTGGCGCCACTACGACGGGAAGACGTACCAGGCCCTCAAGGAGCGCTACGACTCCGGTGGCCGCCTGTACGACCTTTACGACAAGTGTGTGAGGGGCACATGACCCTGGCGAAAGTCTTTGAAAGAGTCACCCACGGGGCGGACGTCCCCGTCGAGTTCGCGGCCTACGACGGGAGCCGGGCCGGGCGACCCGGCGCCGACCTGAGAGTGGAGATCCGCAGCCCCTACGCGATCTCCTACCTCGTCAGGTCACCCGGCCTGCTCGGCCTGGCCCGCGCGTACGTCGCGGGCCACATCGAGGTCCGTGGCGACATGTACACCACGCTGAGCACGCTCTCGCAGACGTTGGAGAGCATCTCGGTGAAGGACCGCCTCAGGGTGCTCGCCGGCGTCCTGGACGATCCGCTGCTGCGCGCGGCGGCCGCCACGAAGCTCGACCCGCCGTCGGTCGAGGCGCCCAAGCACGGCAGGCTCCGCCGGCACTCCAAGCGGCGGGACGCCGAGGCGATCCACCACCACTACGACGTCTCCAACCGGTTCTACGAGTGGGTGCTGGGGCCGTCGATGGCCTACACCTGCGCGGTCTACCCGGAGCAGGACTCGTCACTGGAGGAGGCGCAGTTCACCAAGCACGAGCTGGTGGCGCGCAAGCTCGGCCTCGAGCCGGGGATGCGGCTGCTGGACGTCGGCTGCGGCTGGGGCGGCATGGTCATGCACGCCGCCCGCGAGCACGGGGTGAAGGCGCTGGGCGTCACGCTGTCCAAGCAGCAGGCGGAATGGGCGCAGAAGGCCATCGCCGAGCAGGGGCTGGGCGACCTCGCCGAAGTCCGCTACATGGACTACCGCGACGTCACCGAGGAGGGCTTCGACGCGGTCAGCTCGATCGGCCTGACCGAGCACATCGGGCAGGCGAACGTGCCCGGGTACTTCGAGTTCCTGGCCGGGAAGCTGCGGCCGGGCGGGCGGATGCTGAACCACTGCATCACCCGGCCGGACAACACCCAGCCGTCGATCAAGCCGGACGGCTTCATCAACCGGTACGTCTTCCCCGACGGCGAGCTGGAGGGGCCGGGGTACCTCATCACCGCGATGAACGACCACGGGTTCGAGATCCGGCACGAGGAGAACTTCCGCGAGCACTATGCGATGACGCTGCGGGACTGGTGCCGCAACCTCGACGCGAACTGGGACGATGCGGTGGCCGAGGTCGGGCCGGAGATCGCCCGCGTGTGGCGGGTCTACATGGCCGGCTGCCGTCTCGGCTTCGAGAAGAACATGATCCAGCTCCACCAGGTCCTCGGGGTGAAGCTGACCGAGTCGCAGAGCTCGGGCATGCCGCTGCGGGCCACCTGGGCCATGTGACGCGTTGCGCGACCCTTCGGGGCGGTGATCCGGGTCCGGATCACCGCCCCGCGTGCGTGGGGGACCCGGAGCGCAGGGCCCGGCCGAGTGGCCCTGCGTGAATTGTCAGTGGCGGGGCGTAGCGTGCGCGGCATGGACGAGACACTTGTGCTGCCGGTTCCCGCCGAGCTGTGCGCGGTCTGCGTGGTCGCCGCGCCGCTGAGTCTGCCCGTGGGCCCGAGCGAGGGGGCTTTAGCGCTGGTCGAGCTGGTCGAGGCGGGGACGGCGCCGCTGCCGTGGCTGTTCGGGCCGAGCGCGCACTGCCCGCGCTGCCTGCCGGGCGGTCTCGACGTCGACGGCGCCTTGGTGCGCCGGATGCGCGAGGCGGATTTTCATCTGCGGATCAGCGCGATGGGCGAGCCGAGCTGGCCGCCCGGCCACGTCATCGAGGCCGCGTCCGTCGCGTTCGAGCTGGCGGAGGCGACCGGCGGGATCCTTCTGGACGCCGCGACGGGCGACGTGGAGCCGTGGTCGGGGCCACCGGAGCCGTTCGAGGGGCCGGAGGAGTTCGCGGTCGCCGAGTGGGTCGGGGTGCTGCCGGTACCGGAGCCGCACGGCAGGGGCTGGACGCTGACGACGGCGGGGCTCGCCGTCCTCGGGCTGCCCGAGCTGCGCGTCACCCGGATCGCGGAGGAACTGCGGCGGCCCTGGTCCGACGTGCTCGCCGGGCTCGCCCAGCGGCTGCTGGAAGACCAGTGGGCCGATCTGGCGCGGGCTCCGACGAGCGCGTTCCGGGAGATCCCCGCCCAGGTCAGGCTGACCGCCGCCGAGGTGGGCAGGGCCACCGCGGCCTGCCCGCACCGCCGCGGCGCGGCCCTCCTCGGCCTGCGCCTCGACCCGGGCACCCCCGCCGGCCCGCCCACCCACCTGTCAGTGGTCGCCCCCACCGCGCACCTGCACCGCCACCACCCCCTGTCCTGGAGGGAGGCCGTCGTCACCGAACTGGGCTGGTGACACCGCCCGCCCGACGCCCCCGACCCTGCGGGGGCGTCGGGCCGGTGGGCCGCTTCGTTCGGCGGGGTTCCTGGTGGGGCCAGGAGCCGGGGGAGTCGCGGCTTCGTGCGGAGCCCGCGACGTGGTGGGGCGTCCGGAGGCGGGGCGTCCGGAGGTGGACGTCGCGGGTTCCGTGGGGTGGGCCCGCGACGTGGCGGGGTCAGGACAGCGTGTAGGGGAGGTGCTTGATGCCGTTGATGAAGTTGGAGAAGAGGCGGTCGGGGGCGCCGGAGCGGATCTCGGGGAAGGCGGCGAAGAGGCGGCGGAACATGACGGTGACCTCGCGGCGGGCCAGGTGCGCGCCCAGGCAGAAGTGCGGGCCGGGGCCGCCGAAGCCGATGTGCGGGTTGGGGGAGCGGGAGATGTCGAACCTGTCGGGGTCGGGGAAGACCGTCGCGTCGCGGTTCGCCGACCCGTAGTACAGGACGAGCTTCTCGCCCGCCTTGATCTCGTGGTCGTTCAGCGTGGTGTCGCGGGTGGCGGTGCGCCGCATCCAGATGACCGGGGAGACGAACCGGACGATCTCCTCGACCGCGCCGGGGGCGTTCGCGTCGTAGTCCGAGAGCAGGAGCGCGCGCTGCTCGGGGTGGGCGGTGAACAGGTGCAGGCCGTGCGAGATGGCGTTGCGCGTGGTCTCGTTGCCCGCGACCGCGAGCAGGATGAAGAACGAGCCGAGCTCCTGCGGGCTGAGCGACTCGCCGTCGATGTTGGCGTTGATGAGCAGCGAGATGAGGTCGTCGCCGTCCCCGCCCTTGCGCTCGGCGCTCAGTTCCTGCACGAGGTTCTGGAGCGTCTCGCCCGCCTCGATGAGCTTCATCATGATGCCGTCGAAGTCGTTCGACGGAAGGTACTCGGGGTCGTTGCCGGCGAGGATGACGTTCGAGGCGTCCAGCACGTCCTGGTAGGAGGACTCGGGGATGCCCATCATCTCGCAGATGATCTGCAGGGGCAGGCGGCAGGAGACGTCGAGGACGAAGTCGCCGGTGCCCTTGCCCGCCCTCAGGTCGTCGACGATCTTCTCGGCGACGGTCTCGACCTGGTCCTCGAACCGCTGGATCATGCGCGGCGAGAAGGCGCGCGAGACGATCCGGCGGATCTTGGCGTGCCGGGGGTCGTCCATGCTGATCATCGAGCCGAAGTACTCGTGCACGTCGGTCGGCATGTCGGGGATGCTGATCGCGCCCTGGCCGGAGCAGAAGTCCTGGGGCCGCCGCGAGGCCTCGACGACGTCGGCATGGGTGACCAGGGCCTTGTAGCCGGGGCCGGGTTCGCCGAAGCCCGCCGGGAGTTCGCGGAAGTGCCGCAGGGCGCCGTGTTCGCGCAGCAGGCGGAAGCCCTCGTTGCGCTCGGCGAGCGGGCGCTCCCAGAAGGCCCAGTCGGTCAGGTCGATGTCCTCGACGTTGAGCATGTCCTGCCCCTCGGGTTTAGAACAACATTCGGTTGAAGCATCATGCCAAACTCTCTACGTACACTGTATGTTACCTGGATCACAGCCAGTCGAGGATCGCGGCGTTCACCGCTTCGGGCCGCTCCACCTGGAGGAAGTGCCCGGCTCCGGGCACGATCCGGGCCTGGGAGCCCGCCGGGAGGTGCGCGGTGATCGAGGAGAGGTCGCGCGAGCCGTCCGGCCCGGCCGGACTGACGGCGTCGAGGCCGAGGCAGCCGTCGTCCTCCCCATGCAGGTACAGCAGCGGCACGTCGGCCTCTCCGGAGGGCGCCGCCGCCGCGGCCTCGCCGAGGTTCTCCGGGGCGAGCATCGCCCTGTAGTAGCCGAGTGCGGCGGCGACGTTCTCTGGTGCGCCGAGCGCGTCCGCGACGTGTCCGACGTCCTCGGTGTGCCCGGGCGACCAGTCGCGCCACAGCCCCTCGATGAAGGCGCGGTCCAGGGCCATCTCCGCCAGCGGGGTCTGGAACAGGAAGATGTAGAACGAGCGCTTGAGCTGGGCGTAGGAGAAGAAGCCGGAGAGCAGCGAGGGCAGCGGCGGGAGGGCCAGCGCGGCGCCCCTGCGCCAGCGCGACGGGTCCTGGGCGATCGCGGAGTACACCGCGGCCGCGCCCCAGTCGTGTCCGACGAGGACCGCCGAGGAGTCGCCGCCGAGGGCCTCGTGCAGCGCGTTCGCGTCGGCGCCGAGCGCCCCCGCGCGGTAGTCGCCGTCCGGCGAGGTGCCGGACGGCGCGTAGCCGCGCATGAACGGTGCGGCGACGCGGTACCCGGCGCCGGCGAGCGCGGGCGCCAGGTGGCGCCAGGAGTGCGGGGTGTCGGGGAATCCGTGCAGGAGCAGGGCCAGCGGGCCGTCGGCGGGACCGGCAGTGCGGCAGGCGAACTCGATCCCGTTGGCCTTGATCGTCGTCTCGGTCATGCCGCGACGCTACTGCGCCCGCTCTGTCACGGCCAGAACCGGATTCTGGTGCGGGGGTGGGCCTCGCCGCGCCGGGTTACTTCGGATATCGTTGCGGAAGCAGGCTATGACACAGGATTCAGTGTCAAGTGTCCGTAACGACAACGAAATAAGTTGACGTCGCGCAGGGATGAGAGATGACGGGTTCTCAGGTGAACGATCTACAGGCGGCGGCCCGCGACAACCTCTGGCTGCACTTCACCCGGCACTCGGTGCACGAGAACGGCGCCGAGGTGCCGATGATCGTCCGCGGTGACGGTGCCTACATCTACGACGACAAGGGCAAGAAGTACCTCGACGGTCTCGCCGGGCTCTTCGTGGTCCAGGCCGGGCACGGCCGCGAGGAACTCGCCGAGGCCGCGGCCAAGCAGGCCAGGGAGCTCGCGTTCTTCCCGCTGTGGTCCTACGCCCACCCCAAGGCCGCCGAACTCGCCGAGCGCCTCGTCGCGGCGGCCCCCGGCGACCTGAACCGGGTCTTCTTCACCTCCGGCGGCGGCGAGGCCGTCGAGTCGGCGTGGAAGCTCGCCAAGCAGTACTTCAAGCTCACCGGCAAGCCGCTCAAGCACAAGGTGATCAGCCGCCAGACCGCCTACCACGGCACCACCCAGGGCGCGCTGTCGATCACCGGCATCCCGGCGTTCAAGCAGCCGTACGAGCCGCTCGTGCCCTCCACGTTCCGGGTGCCGAACACCAACTTCTACCGGGCGCCCGAGCACGGCGAGGACGTCGAGGCGTTCGGCCGCTGGGCCGCCGACCGGGTGGAGGAGGCCATCGTCTTCGAGGGCCCCGACACCGTCGCCGCCTTCTTCGTCGAGCCCGTCCAGAACGCCGGAGGCTGCTTCCCGCCGCCCCCCGGCTACTTCCAGCGGGTCCGCGAGATCTGCGACAAGTACGACGTGCTGCTCGTCTCCGACGAGGTCATCTGCGCCTACGGCAGGCTCGGCACCATGTTCGGCGCGCAGAAGTTCGACTACCTGCCCGACATCATCACCAGCGCCAAGGGACTCACCTCCGGGTACTCGCCGCTCGGCGCGATGCTCGTCAGCGACCGGCTGTTCGAGCCGTTCAAGCACGGCGACACGATGTTCGCCCACGGCTACACCTTCGGCGGCCACCCCGTCTCCGCGGCCGTCGCCCTGGCCAACCTCGACATCTTCGAGCGCGAGGACCTCCTCGGCCACGTCCTGCGCAACGAGGGGGCCTTCCGCGGCACCCTGGAGAAGCTGACCGACCTGCCGATCGTCGGCGACGTGCGCGGCGACGGCTTCTTCTACGGGATCGAACTCGTCAAGGACAAGGTCACCCGCGAGACCTTCGACGACGAGGAGTCCGAACGGCTCCTGCGCGGTTTCCTGTCCAAGGCCCTGTTCGAAGCCGGGCTGTACTGCCGCGCCGACGACCGCGGCGACCCCGTCATCCAGCTCAGCCCGCCGCTCATCGCCGACCAGTCGCACTTCGACGAGATCGAGCAGACGCTCCGCGCCGTCCTCACCGAGGCCTGGACGAAGCTGTAGGCCGATACCGCCCGCCAAGACAGGGCGGCAAGCCGTAGACACCGCGACCGCGCGCGGTGTTCACTCCGGGGTGTCGGCCCGTCCCGCACCCCGGAGGAAGCCCCCCGTGGACTACGACTATGTGATCGTCGGCGCCGGATCGGCGGGATGCGTCCTGGCCGCGCGGCTCTCGGCGGACCCCGCGGTCACCGTCGCGCTCATCGAGGCCGGAGGCGGCGACGACGCCAAGGAGTTCCGCATCCCGGCGGGATTCCCCCGACTGTTCGGGACCGAGGCCGACTGGGCCTACCGCACCGTCGCGCAGGACGCCCTGGACGGCCGCGCGCTGTACTGGCCCCGCGGCAAGGTGCTCGGCGGATCGTCCAGCATCAACGCGATGATGTGGGTGCGCGGCGGTCCCGCGGACTACGACGGCTGGGACGTGCCCGGCTGGTCCTACGCCGACGTGCTGCCCTACTTCCAGCGGGCCGAGCGCAGGGTCGGCTCCAACACGGGCGGCGTGTACGGCACCGAGGGGCCGCTGCACGTCGAGGAATTGCGCGACCCGAACACCACCACCGCGGCGTTCCTCGCGGCCTGCGCCGAAGCCGGGCACACCCGCCTCGACGAGGTCAACGGCCCCGTCGCCGAGGGGTTCGGGCCGACGCCGGTCACCCAGCGGCGCGGCAGGCGCTGGTCGGCCCACGACGCGTACCTGCGGCCGGTCCTCGACCGGCCGAACCTCACCGTCATCACCCGCGTCCAGGTCGCCAGGGTGCTCATCGACGACGGCAGGGCCGTCGGCGTCGCCTACGGGGCGCAGGAGGCCAGGGCGCGGCGGGAGGTCGTGCTGTGCGCGGGCGCGATCGGCTCCCCGCACCTGCTCCTCCTGTCCGGGGTGGGGGACCCGGACCACCTGGCCGAGCACGGCATCGAGGTGGCGCACCCCAGCCCGTCGGTGGGGCGGTACCTGGAGGACCACCTGTCCGTCCCGGTGCTGCGCGCCTGCCCGCGCAAGGTGACGCTCGCCAGCGCCGGGAGCGTGGGCGGTCTCGCCCGCTACCTCGCGCGGCGCAAGGGGCCGTTCACCTCGAACATCGGCGAGGCCGTGGCGTTCCTGCGCAGCGACGAGGCGCTGCCCGCGCCCGACCTGGAACTCGTTTTCGCGCCCGTCCCGTTCGTCGAGCACGGCCTGCGCGAGCCGTCCGGCGACGCGCTGACCATCGGGGTCGTGCTGCTCCAGCCCGACAGCGCCGGGTCCCTCCGGCTCGCCTCGGCCGACCCCGCCGTCCACCCGGCGATCGACGCCGCCTACCTGACCGGCGAGACCGACATCGCGCGGCTCGCCTTCGGGATCAAGGAGGCCGAGCGCCTCTTCGCCACCGAGGCGCTCGCTCCGTACGCGGCCGAGCCTTACGCGCCGTACACGGGCGCCGACGACCCCGCCGCCTTGCGCGCTTACATCCGGGCGCACGCCGAGACGCTCTACCACCCCGTCGGCACCTGCCGGATGGGCGTGGAGGAGACCTCGGTGGTGGACCCGGAGCTGCGCGTGCGCGGGGTCGAGGGACTACGCGTCGCCGACGCCTCGGTCCTGCCGCGGATCATCCGCGGGCACACCAACGCGCCGGCGATCATGATCGGCGAGAAGGCCGCCGACCTCATCAGGGGCTGAGGCGCGGGGCCCGGCCGCCGGGCCGGGCCCCGCCGCCGCCTAGCGCAGCTCGCGCTTGAGGATCTTGCCGGTGGCGGTCATCGGCAGCGCGTCGCGGAACTCCACGATGCGCGGGTACTTGTAGTTGGCGAACTGCTCCTTGCCCCACGCGACGAGCTCGGCCTCGGTGACCTCGACGCCCGGCGTCTTGATGACGTACGCCTTGATCTCCTCGCCGTGGCTGTCGTGCGCGACGCCCACGACGGCGGCCAGGGAGACGGCCGGGTGCGTCATGAGGACCTCTTCGATCTCCCGCGGGTAGACGTTGTAGCCGCCGCGGATGATCATGTCCTTGGAGCGGTCGACGATGAAGTAGTAGCCCTCGTCGTCGCGGGTGGCGAGGTCGCCGGTGCGGAACCAGCCGTCCCTGATCGCCTCGGCCGTCGCCTCGGGCCGGTTGTAGTAGCCCTTCATGATGTTGTGGCCGCGGATCGCGATCTCGCCAGGGCCCTCGCCCTCGATCGTCTTCCAGTCGTCGTCGATGAGCTTGAGCTCCACGCCCCACACGGGCAGGCCGATCGAGCCGGCCTTGGTCGGCCGGTCGGGGCGGTTGAACGCCGCGACCGGGGACGTCTCGGACAGGCCGTAGCCCTCAAGGATGTCCGCGCCGAACTTGGCCTTGACGCCCTTGATGACCTCCAGCGGCAGGGCGGCGCCGCCGGAGACCGCGACGCGCAGGTTCTCGGTGATCGTGGCGACGTCCTCGGCCGAGGTGTCGTCGGTCATCAGCGCCCACCACATGGTCGGGACGCCGGCGAACACGTTCACCTTCTCCTTGACCAGGAGCTCCACCGCCGCCTTGACCTCGAAGCGAGGCACCAGGACGAGGGTGGCGCGGCGGTAGACGCCGACGTTCATGACGCAGGTCTGGCCGAAGATGTGGAACAGCGGCAGCGCCACCAGGAAGGTGTCGTGCAGGGTCTTCTCGAACAGGCCGTCGGCGACCAGGGCGTTCATCATCATGTTGCCGTGGGTCAGCTCGGCGCCCTTGGGCTGGCCGGTCGTGCCGGAGGTGTAGAGCACCACGGCGGTGTCGGTCGCCTCGGTGATGACCGGCTCGAACGTCGAGGCCTGGCCCGCGAGCGCCGCCCAGAAGAGTTCGGTGCCCTCGATCGCCGGCTCGGTGGCGGCCGGGTTCGCCGGGAGCAGGAAGAAGTGCTCGCAGGCGTCGGCCTGCTGGAAGCCCGCGTAGCCCGCCTCGCCGATCGGGAGCTCGGGGGTGCCCTCGAAGCAGAACAGCGCCCGGGCGTCGGAGTCGGCGAGGTGGTAGGCGACCTCGCGCGGCTTGAGCAGGACGTTCAGGGGGACGACCACCGCGCCCGCCTTGAGGATGCCGAAGTACACCATCGGGAAGTACGGGAGGTTCGGTGAGGAGATCGCGACCTTGTCCCCCGGCCGGATGCCCCGGGCCACCAGGAGGTTCGCGACCTGGTTGGCGACCGTGTTGATGAACGCGTACGAAAGGCGCATCTCGCCGAAGACGACCGCGTCCCTGTCGGGGGTCTCGCGGGCCGCGTCCTCGATCAGCACGGACAGGTTGAGCATGGATCTACTCCTCGCGCCAGGGGCTGGGCAGTGAACTTCATGTGGGGGTGGCCACATCCAACCGTGGATCGCGATCCACATCTAGGGGTGAGAGCGCAGGGCGCACGGAAAACCCGAAGTTTCTTGCTCTTGCGCTACCCTTGGGCTATGCGATCGTGGCTGCTTCTCAGTCGGTCGCGTCGACCGAGATGACAGGTCCGAGGTCCCGAGCGTGCCCCCTTCGGCGGCAGACGACTCGGGCGGACCCGGACGGCGCGGCAGCCCCTTGCATGTGCGAGGGGCTTCTTCATTCCTAGAGGCAGCGAACCCCGAAAAGGACACCCAGTGAGCGACGAAGAGCAGCGGTACGACGCCGGAGCAGTCCAGGACAAGTGGCAGGACCGCTGGGCGGAACTCGGCACCTTCGTGGCCAGCGACGACCCCGCCGACCCCCGCGAGCGCCGCTACGTGGTGGACATGTTCCCCTACCCGTCCGGCGACCTGCACATGGGCCACGGCGAGGTCTTCGCGATCGGCGACGTGATCGCCCGGTACTGGTTCCACCAGGGCTACAACGTCCTGCACCCGATCGGCTGGGACTCCTTCGGCCTGCCCGCCGAGAACGCCGCGATCAAGCGCAACGCCCACCCCGCCGAGTGGACCTACGCCAACATCGAGACGCAGGCCAACTCCTTCCGCCGCTACGGCATCTCCTTCGACTGGACGCGCCGGCTGCACACCAGCGACCCGGACTACTACCGGTGGAACCAGTGGATGTTCACCCGGTTCTTCGAAAAGGGCCTGGCCTACCGCAAGGGCGGCCTGGTCAACTGGTGCCCGAACGACCAGACGGTGCTGGCCAACGAGCAGGTCGTGGCCGGCGAGTGCGAGCGCTGCGGTGCGACGGTCGTGCGGCGCGAGCTGACCCAGTGGTACTTCAAGATCACCGACTACGCGCAGCGGCTGCTGGATGACATGAAGCAGATCGAGGGCGGCTGGTCCGAGCGCGTGCTGACCATGCAGCGCAACTGGATCGGGCGCTCCGAGGGCGCGGACGTCACCTTCGAGATCGAGGGCCACGGGCCCGTCACCGTCTACACCACGCGCCCCGACACCCTGTACGGCGCGACCTTCTTCGTCGTCGCTGCCGACGCCCCGCTGGCCGAGCGGATCGTCAGCGATGAGCAGCGGGCGGCGCTGGCGGACTACCGGGCCGAGGTGGCCAAGCTCAACGACATCGAGCGGCTGTCCACCGACAAGGAGAAGACCGGCGTCTTCCTGGGCGTGCACGCGGTCAACCCGGTTAACGGCGAGCGGATCCCGGTGTGGGCCGCCGACTACGTGCTGGCCGACTACGGGCACGGCGCCATCATGGCGGTGCCCGCGCACGACCAGCGCGACCTGGACTTCGCCCGCGCCTTCGGCCTGCCGGTCAGGGTGGTGCTGGAGACGGGCGCCGAGGACCCGAACACTACGGGCACCGCCACCCCGGGCGAGGGCCGCCTGGTGAACTCCGGCCCGCTGGACGGGCTGAGCAAGACCGAGGCCATCTCCAAGATCATCTCCATCCTGGAGGACAAGGGCCTGGGCCACGGCACCGTCAACTTCCGGCTGCGCGACTGGCTGCTGTCCCGGCAGCGCTTCTGGGGCACGCCGATCCCGATCATCCACTGCCCGGACTGCGGCGAGGTGCCCGTCCCGGACGACCAGCTGCCCGTCACCCTGCCCGACGACCTGCGCGGCGCGGACCTGGCCCCCAAGGGCGTCTCCCCGCTGGCGGCGGCCTCGGACTGGGTCAACGTCGACTGCCCCCAGTGCGGCGGCCCCGCCAAGCGGGACACCGACACCATGGACACCTTCGTGGACTCGTCCTGGTACTTCCTGCGCTACACCTCGCCCGGCTACACCGACGGGCCGTTCGACCCCGCCAAGGTCAAGCAGTGGATGCCCGCCGACCAGTACATCGGCGGCATCGAGCACGCGGTGATGCACCTGCTGTACTGCAGGTTCTTCACCAAGGTGCTCTACGACCTGGGCATGATCGACTTCACCGAGCCCTTCACCCGGCTGCTGAACCAGGGCCAGGTGATCAACCAGGGCAAGGCCATGTCGAAGTCGCTCGGCAACGGCGTGGACCTGGGGCAGCAGATCAACGAGTTCGGGGTCGACGCGGTCCGGCTCACCATGCTGTTCGGCGGCCCGCCCGAGGACGACGTCGACTGGGCCGACGTCTCCCCGGCCGCCTCCCAGAAGTTCCTGGCCCGCGCCTACCGGGTCATGACCGACGTGGCGAGCGAGCCCGGCGTTGACTTCGCCGCGGGCGACATCGACCTGCGGCGCTTCACCCACCGGACCGTCGACGAGGTGACCCGGCTGGTCGAGGGGCACAGGTTCAACGTCGCCATCGCGCGCATGATGGAGCTGACCTCGGCCGCCCGCAAGGCGATCGACAGCGGCCCCGGCGCGGCCGACCCCGCGGTGCGCGAGGCCGCCGAGGCGCTGGCGATCATGCTCTCGGTCGCCGCCCCGTACATCACCGAGGAGGGCTGGGAGAAGCTCGGCCACGGCGCGGACGGCTCCATCGCCCGCGTCCCCTGGCCCGTCGCCGAGCCCGCGCTGCTGGTGCAGGACTCGGTGACCTGCGTGGTGCAGGTGAAGGGCAAGGTCCGCGACCGCCTGGAGGTGGCGCCGGACATCGCCGAAGGCGACCTGGAGAAGCTGGCGCTGGCCTCGGAGAAGGTCCAGGCCGCGATCGGCGACGCGACGGTGCGCAAGGTGATCGTGCGCGCGCCGAAGATCGTCAACATCGTCGTCTGATCGCCCCGCCGACTTAACAAACCGTCGGCGGCGGGTCACCCGCGCGTAACGTCGGCCGGGCACGCTGGGACCTTCCCGAGAACCGGAGGTCCCAGCGTGCCCCAGGCAGATCCAGCAGCGCGGGTGAAGCAGGCCGTCATCCTGGCCGGCGGCAACGCCACCCGGCTGCGGCCCTACACCGACCGGGTGCCCAAGGCGCTCGTCGACGTCGGCGGCAAGCCGATCCTCGACCACCAGCTCGCCTGGCTGGCCGACGAGGGGGTGGAGCACGTGGTGCTCTCCTGCGGATACCGCGCCGACGTGCTCCAGCGGCACCTGCTGGGCAGGACCTTGCCGCTGGAGGTGACCGTGGTGGTGGAGGACAGGCCGCTGGGGCGGGGCGGCGGGCTCAAGTACGCCGCGCGCGCCCTGCCGCTGCCCGACGCGCCCTGGCTGGCGCTCAACGGCGACATCGTCACCCGCTTCCCGCTCGCGGACCTCGCGTCCCGGCACGCGGAGTCGGGAGCCGCGGCGACCCTCGGCGTGGCCGCGCTGCGCACTTCCTACGGAATCGTCGACGTGGCCGCGGACGGAACCGTGCGCGGCTTCGAGACCGCGCCGGTGCTGCCGCAGAAGGTCAACGCGGGGGTCCAGCTCTTCGGCCCCGAGGCCGCGGCGCTGCTGCCGGACCTCGGCGACCACGAGCACGTCATGTTCCCCCGGCTCGCCGTGCAGGGGCGCCTGGCCGCCTACGAGATCGACGGCTACTGGCGCGCGATCGACAGCGCCAGGGACCTCTGGTGCGCCAACCGGGAACTCCGGCACCTGGAGTGGGCCGCCTGATCGTCCGGGCGGGCGGCGGGGCACGGGCGCGCAGGAGCGGGCCGGGAGTGCGGCCCCGCCCCGCCGGCGTCGCGGACGGGGCGGAGCCGCGCGGAGCGGCCGGGCCGCTCCTCAGATCTTGCGGAGGACCGCCACGACCTTGCCCAGGACGCTGGAGGAGTCACCGGGGATCGGTTCGTAGGCCGCGTTCTGGGGGAGCAGCCAGACGTGGCCGTCCTTGCGCTTGAACGTCTTGACCGTGGCCTCGCCGTCGATCATCGCCGCCACGATGTCGCCGTTGTCGGCGTCGGGCTGCTGGCGCACGACCACCCAGTCGCCGTCGGCGATGGCCGCCTCGATCATCGAGTCGCCCTGCACCTTCAGCAGGTAGTGCTCGCCCTCGCCGACGAGCTGCTTGGGCAGCGTGAAGACGTCCTCGACGGACTCCTCGGCCAGGATGGGGCCACCGGCCGCGATCCGGCCCACGAGGGGCACGTACGCGGGCTCAGGGCCGCGCGCGGCGGCCTCGCCGTCAACGGGACCCGCCTTACCCTGCATCCGGACCTCCACCGCGCGCGGGCGGTTCGGATCGCGGCGCAGGAAGCCCTTGCGCTGCAGGGTGCGCAGCTGATGGGAGACGCTGGACGTGCTGGTCAGGCCGACCGCCTCGCCGATCTCGCGCATCGACGGCGGGTAGCCGCGGCGCTGGACCGAGTCCCGGATCACCTCAAGTACCATGCGCTGGCGCTGGGTGAGGCCGCCTTCGTCCAGGGGTTCCTCAGGTGTCTGGGAGACCTTGCTCATGGCGCCTTCCCCTCCTTCGTGCACGAGTTGGCTTGCTTGCTCTTGGCCAGTCTTCGCCGCCCGTGGAGCGCGGCTCCGACACGGAGCGTCGCCACATTCCGTCGCCGCATATCCGCCACCACATAGCGTCACAGATCTGAACGTTAGCGTGTCCGCGACCACCATCGTACATCCGTTCTATCGAATCTGCATTCGAGGGGTGCGGGTGCGGGGTCGAAGATCGCCACTCGACACGCCGGTGGCCGGTACGTGACGGGCGCTACAACGCACGGGGCCCTTTCGGCTTGCGTTGCCAAGATCATAGGCCTAGGTTTAGGGACCACAACATCTAGTAGTTACACGGATGTAGTTCACCACAGCTTGTGTTCTGTCGGTGAATGGTTGACGCCGGAGGAACGGGAAGGAGACGGACGTGCACTGCCCGTTCTGCCGTAACCCGGACAGCCGCGTCATAGACAGCAGGTCCACGGAGGACGGTGCCGCCATCCGCCGCAGGCGCTCCTGCCCAGAGTGCAACAAGCGCTTCACCACTCAGGAGAACGTGCTCCAGATGGTGGCCAAGCGCAGCGGCGTGACCGAGCCGTTCCTCCGGGAGAAGATCATCGCCGGGGTGCGCAGGGCCTGCCAGGGCCGCCCGGTCGACGAGGACGCGCTCGCCCTGCTGGGCCAGCGGGTCGAAGAGGCCATCCGGGCGACCGGCTCCGCGGAGATCCAGTCCCACGAGATCGGACTGGCGATCCTGGGGCCCCTGCAGGAGCTGGACGAGGTCGCCTATCTGCGCTTCGCCTCGGTGTATCGGGGATTCGAGTCGCTCGACGACTTCGAGAAAGAGATCAACGCTCTGCGTCGGACCACGCCGCCGGAATGAGGAAGCCGGCGAACGCGCTGTAGCTGACGCGAGCGCACAGCAAACACCCACGCCCCCTCCGGCTCATCCGGCGGAGGGCGTGATCCGTCATGTGCGAGCAAGGGCCCTTGCGGGAGGGCCCAGATGAAGGGGGAAGACATGACAGAGACGGTCAGCGGACCGGCTCGTCGTGGCAAGACCACGGTGCGCAAGGGGCTGAAGATGCGCCGAATCTTCACCAAGCCCGGGGTGCACCCCTACGACGAGATCACCTGGGAACGCCGTGATGTCGTCATGACCAACTGGCGGGACGGCTCGATCAACTTCGAGCAGCGCGGTGTGGAGTTCCCCGACTTCTGGTCGGTCAACGCGGCCAACATCGTCACCACCAAGTACTTCCGCGGCGCGGTCGGCACCTCGCAGCGCGAGTGGAGCCTGAAGCAGCTCATCGACCGCGTCGTCCGGGTCTACACCGAGACCGGCCGCGAGCACGGCTACTTCGCCACCGAGGAAGACGCCGAGATCTTCGAGCACGAGCTGAAGTACACGCTCGCCCACCAGGTCTTCGCGTTCAACTCGCCGGTGTGGTTCAACGTCGGCACCAAGTCGCCGCAGCAGGTCAGCGCGTGCTTCATCCTGTCCGTGGACGACCAGATGGAGTCGATCCTGGACTGGTACAAGGAAGAGGGCGTGATCTTCAAGGGAGGCTCCGGTTCCGGGGTCAACCTCTCGCGCATCCGCTCGTCCAAGGAGCTCCTGTCGTCCGGTGGCACCGCCTCCGGCCCGGTCTCCTTCATGCGCGGCGCCGACGCGTCCGCCGGGACGATCAAGTCGGGCGGCGCGACCCGCCGGGCGGCCAAGATGGTCGTCCTGGACGTCGACCACCCCGACATCGCCGAGTTCATCCAGACCAAGGCCCGCGAAGAGGACAAGATCCGGGCCCTGCGCGACGCCGGCTTCGACATGGACCTGGGCGGCAAGGACATCGTCTCCGTCCAGTACCAGAACGCCAACAACAGCGTCCGCGTCTCGGACGAGTTCATGCGCGCGGTCGAGACCGGCGGCGACTTCGGGCTGCGCGCCCGGCTCAACGGCGAGGTCATCGAGACCATCAAGGCCAAGGACCTCTTCCGGCTCATGGCCCAGGCCGCCTGGGAGTGCGCCGACCCCGGCATTCAGTACGACGACACGATCAACGACTGGCACACCTCGCCGGAGACCGGCCGGATCACCGCCTCGAACCCGTGCTCGGAGTACCTGCACCTGGACAACTCCTCGTGCAACCTCGCCAGCATCAACCTGCTGAAGTTCCTGCGCGAGGACAACACCTTCGACGTCGAGTCGTTCCGCGACCTCGTCGAGCTGATCATCACCGCGATGGACATCTCGATCACGTTCGCCGACTTCCCGACCGAGCGGATCACTGAGACGACGCGGGCGTTCCGCCAGCTCGGCATCGGCTACGCCAACCTCGGCGCGCTGCTCATGGCCACCGGCCACGCCTACGACTCCGAAGGCGGCCGGTCCATCGCCGCGGCGATCACCTCGCTCATGACGGGCACCGCCTACCGGCGCTCGGCCGAGCTGGCCGCCGCCGTCGGCCCGTACGACGGCTACGCCCGCAACGCCGACGCGCACAAGCGCGTCATGCGCAAGCACGCCGCCGCCAACGACCACGTCCGCACCCTGGACGCGATGGACAAGGCGATCCACACCGAGGCCACCCGGGAGTGGGCCGAGTGCCTGCGCCTCGGTGACAAGAACGGCTACCGCAACGCCCAGGCCTCGCTCCTGGCGCCGACCGGCACCATCGGCCTGATGATGGACTGCGACACGACCGGCATCGAGCCGGACCTGGCGCTGAAGAAGTTCAAGAAGCTCGTCGGCGGCGGCTCCATGGAGATCGTCAACCACACGGTGCCGCGCGCGCTGCGCATGCTCGGCTACCAGGAGGAGCAGGTCGAGGCGGTCATCGGCTACATCGCCGAGCACGGCCACATCGTCGACGCCCCGGGCCTCAAGCGCGAGCACTACGAGGTGTTCGACTGCGCGATGGGCGAGCGGTCCATCAGCCCGATGGGCCACGTCCGGATGATGGCGGCGACCCAGCCGTTCCTGTCCGGCGCGATCTCCAAGACCGTCAACATGCCGGAGACGGCGACCGTCGAGGACATCGAGAAGGTGTACTTCGAGGGCTGGAAGATGGGCCTCAAGGCGCTCGCCATCTACCGCGACAACTGCAAGGTCGGCCAGCCGCTGTCGGTCGCCAAGAAGAAGGAGGAGCCGGCCGCGGTGGCCGCTCCCGTCGTGGCGGTTCCCGCCGTGCCCGCCGCCCCGGCCCGTCCGGTGCGGAGGCGCCTGCCGAAGAAGCGTCCGGCGACGGTCACGCGCTTCTCCGTCGCGGGCGCCGAGGGCTACATGACGGCTTCGTCGTACCCCGACAACGGGCTCGGCGAGGTCTTCCTGAAGCTCGGCAAGCAGGGCTCCACCCTTGCGGGCGTCATGGACGCGTTCTCCATGGCCATCTCCATCAGCCTCCAGTACGGGGTGCCGCTGGAGACGTGGGTCGAGAAGTTCACCAACATGCGCTTCGAGCCCGCGGGCATGACCGACGACCCGGACATCCGGATGGCGACGTCCTTCATGGACTACATCTTCCGCCGTCTGGCGCTGGACCACCTGCCGTACGAGTCCCGCGCCGAGCTGGGCATCTTCTCGGCCGAGGAGCGCGCCCTGCAGGTGTCCGGTGAGGACCCGGCGTCCCTGCACACCGCCGAGGACGTCCAGGCCCTCGCCCAGTCGGCCCCGGTCGACCAGGCCCCGGCCCAGCCCGCGGTGGCGGCCCCGCCCGTCATCCAGATCCAGTCGGCCCCGGTCGACGCGACCGAGTCCCACGGCCGCCGCACCGCCGACGCCCCCATGTGCATGACCTGCGGCACCAACATGCGCCCCGCAGGCTCCTGCTACGTCTGCGAAGGCTGCGGCTCCACCAGCGGCTGCAGCTGACCCCTCGCACCACCCGTAGGGCGGCGAAGCACCGGCTTCGCCGCCCTACGGCGTGCTCAGCGCCCCGCGGCCCCGGGAGTGAGCTCGGGGCCGCGCCCGGCGATCGTCGAGCGGCTGCCGGTAGGTGATGTCGGGGTCGAGGTGGGCGGGTGCGATCACCAAGGCCTCTCGTGATCAGTGGGCGTTGGCCCGCCGTTCTCAGGCCGCGCATATCGCGTCCCTGGCCGCCGCGATCAGCGCGATCGGCTGTGGGCTCTGCCTGCCGGTCGGGCAGAAGGGCGCCAGGGGTGTGCCGGGCGGGTACCGGACCGCGGGGTCGAGTGAGCAGGACTGGCGTGATCCTGGGTGTGAGGGAACCTGCCCGGCCCGGACTGGAGGGCGGACACGATCCGCCGCTCCACCGGGCGCGTGAAAGCAGAGGACCGGTCTGTCCAGCACAGTTCGGGACCGACGCACTGACCCCGGGGGGACACTCCTGGACAGTGCTCAAGAAACGGTTGAGGTGTCAGTGGGTGTCGGGTGGAGGGTGGGGGCGTGGATGAGGGGATGACCGTGGCGCAGGTGGCGCGGGTCGTCGGGGTCTCGGCGCGGAACGTGCGGTTCTGGGTCGAGGCCGGGGTCGTGCAGGCCTCGGCGAGGTCGGGGGGCGGGTATCGGCTGTTCGACGCCGAGGCCGTCGCCCGGGTGGAGCTGGTGGCGACGCTGCGGGGGCTCGGGATCGGGCTGGAAGAGGTCCGGCGGGTGCTCGCGCGGAGTGCGACCGTGGCGGAGGTGGCCGGAGCGCATGTGAAGGCGCTCGACGCCGAGATCCGGGTGCTGCGGCTGCGGCGGGCCGTTCTCTCGTCCGTCGCCCGGAGGGAGAGCACGGTGGAGGAGATGAGAGTGGTGCACGAGTTGGCGCGGCTGTCGGCGCGGGAGCGGCAGCGGATGATCGACGAGTTCGTGGCGGAGATCGTCGAGGGCGTGGCCGAGGACGCGCCCGCGCGGGGGATCGCCGAGAGCATGCGGCGGCTGCCCGCGGATCTTCCGGACGAGCCGACGGCCGCGCAGGTCGACGCGTGGGCGGAGCTGGCAGGGCTCGTCGGCGACCCCGGCTTCAAGGCGCGGGTCCGGGAGATGGCCGTCGCCGGGCGGGGTCAGGAGGAACTCGAACACGGGCCCGACTACCACACGGTGATGGAGCACGCGGGGAGGGCGCTGGCCGAGGGCGTCGCGCCGGACTCGGCGGAGGGACGGGACGTTCTGGCCCGGATCGTGCCCGCCGACACCCCGGCCGGGGTCCGCGCGCGGATCGCGGAGCAGTTGGAGACGTTCGCGGACGCGCGCGTCGAGCGGTACTGGCAGCTGCTGAGCGTTCTCAACGGGCGGCTGCCGCAGCCCGCGGCCGTCCCCGCGTTCACCTGGGTGATCGAGGCGCTGCGCGCGCAGGGGTGAGCGAGGTGAAGAGCCCGGCGCCGGGGAGAGTTCGGCGCCGGGCTCGGCCCCCGGCGGCTCGGAGGGGTCTCAGACGACGGAGCGGCCCAGCCGCATGCGGCGGCGGAAGTCCCAGAGGTAGACGTTGAAGGGGAACTTGCGCGCGACGGGCGGAAGGGCGCGGTTCAGGGTCGCGGAGGCGTGCACGAACCTGTCGAACAGCGCCTGGGACCGCTTGTTCCACGGCAGGCCCAGTTCGTCGCGGAACTCCTGGGGCAGGAAGCCCGTGCAGATGAAGCGGGAGAGCGGGCCCAGGGCGGCGCCGACGGGGCCGGGCAGGAACTCCAGGCCGGCGAGGTCGCGCAGGAAGGCGCGGGTGTACTCGTCGGTGGTCAGCGAGCCCAGGGAGTCGTTCCAGTACTTGGCGAAGGCCTCGCGGTCGGCGGGCCACATGTCGCGCGGGACCTGGAGGCTGGTGGCCAGGCGGGAGGAGTGCTGGTAGAGCTCCTCCCACTCCTTGTCGGTGAAGGTCAGCTCCAGCGCGTTGATCATGTCCTCGGTGCCCTTGTAGAGGCACGCGGCGACCCAGAGCTGGAGTTCGCGGTCGAACGCGTTGTACTTGACCTTGTCGCCGGGCCTGGAGACGACCTGCCGGTGCGCGCGGTTGATCTCCTCGCGCATGAACGCGCGCTCGGCGGCGGTGCCGTGGGTGGCGACGACGAGGAAGGTGAGGGTGGTGCGCAGGCGCTTGATCGGGTGCTTGTCGAGCCGTCCGCTGTCCACCCGGCTCTCCGCGACGCCGTAGCCGACCTTGAGGTTGGACAGCTGCATCAGCACATTGGGGAGGCCGAGAGCCATGGCGTACCAGCTCAGTGTCGCCTGGACCGCGCGCGGGACGGGACCGTCCTCCGGGATGGGCTGGTCCTTCGGCAGGGGCGAGACGGGGCTCGTCATGGGGGGTCCCTCCGGGGTGGGGCGGCTCCGGACGGACTTACGGTCTCGCAGTAAGTGAGCACTTGCAACATGGTGCGCGTCACACTTCCATGCCATTACGGAGTGTTCTCTCCCAATGGCATGCCGTAGCCGTCATAGGATGGCGCGCGACGCGGCACCGTGCATGGCGCGCTACGGTTCCGGGTGTTATGTGAGGGGGCGTGGGTGTCCACGCCCCCTTTTCCCGCTTCCGACCTTCTTCCGCCCCGCTCGGCCGAGCCGCGCCCCGTCCGCGGGCCTGGGATGATGGCCCGCGTGGCTGCCGGATACGAGGTCGAGGAACAACTGCGCGCCGCGGGCGCGACCCGCGTCGCGGGGATCGACGAGGTGGGCCGCGGCGCCTGGGCGGGGCCCGTCGTGGTCTGCGCGGCGGTCGCCGACCTCACCGCGCCGCCCGAACTGCCCCGCGGCAGGCGCCCGCCGGTGCGGCTCACCGACTCCAAGCTGCTGAGCGCCGCGCACCGGGCCGCCTTCGCCGAGGTGCTGCCCGGCTGGCTGAGCGGCTGGGCGCTGGGCGAGGCCTCCCCCCGCGAGATCGACGAACTGGGCATGACCGCCGCCCTGCGCAAGGCCGCCGTGCGCGCGCTCGAAGCCCTTCCCGAACGCCCCGACATGGTGATCGTCGACGGCGCGCACGACTTCCTCGGCGCCCCGTGGCGGGTGCGCACCGAGGTGAAGGCCGACCAGCGGTCCGTGACGGTCGCGGCCGCCTCGGTCCTCGCCAAGGTGCACCGCGACCGGTACATGGCGGAGTTGCCAGGCGGCGCCGAGTACGGCTTCGCCGAGAGCGCGGGCTATCCCTCGCCCGTCCACCAGGGCGCGCTGGAGCGGCTCGGCCCGACGGAGCACCACAGGCTCTCCTGGTCCTATATGGACGATCTGCCCCAGTGGCGGCACCTCAAGGTGCACCGCGATCCGCTCGCCGGCGAGGGCCAGCTCAGCCTCCTGTAGCCGCGCCGGGGCGGTTCGCCGCCCCGCTGCGCCGATCATCCGATGGTGCCTGTGGGACGGGTGCGACCGACGTTTCGGCTGCGAAGTGATCCCGCCGACGAAAACCACGGTTGCGGGGTGTGGCGCTGGACTCGCGGCCGGTCAGCGGTCAGGCTGTCGGTTCAAGATGGGAGCGTCGGGACGAATCGTGATCCACCCGCCCACGGGAGCGGCGCGGGACCTTTTCGAGCGCGCACGCGGCGGATATTTTCGGATGCACTCTGGTCTCAGGCGGCTCGCGGGGATCTTGTTGCTGGCGGTCTGCCTCACCGTCGCGGTGACGGCGGGACTTCCGGTGCCGAGCACCTTGGTGGGAGCCATCGTCGCGCTGGTGGTGGTCGATCTGACGCTTCGCTCCCCGGCCGGCACCGCCGTGCTGGCGGTGACGGCATGCTGGTTCGCCCTCGTGGTGCCGCTCGCGCGGATGTACCCCGAGGGCGCCTACCAGGGCCTCGCGCTCGCCCTGCTCGCCCTTCCCGTCGCCATGGCCTCCCTGCGGCTGCGCGGCTATGTGCCGTGGCGGAGCGCGCTCTGGGCGCTGGCCGTCGCCGGGCTGCTCACCACGGCGCTCGCCGACCTCGCCCCGCGGCTGCACGCCGGTCCCGCTTGGGCGGGCGCCGTCCTGGTGCTCGCCTACCGGTGGGACAGGGCGCGCCGGGTCGTCGCGGCGGACTCCTACGACTCGGGCTGGGTCGAGGAGGCCGCCCCCGCGCCCGTGCCCGTGCGGGCCCCCGTGCCGCAGTTGCCCCCGCCGCAGCCCCCGCCCGTCGTCCCCGTGCCGCGCCCGCCCCATGAGGAGCCGCGACCGTCCGTCGCCGCGGCGCTCGCGGAACTCGAGGACATGATCGGGCTGGAGCCGGTGAAGCAGCAGGTCCGCTCGATCGCCGCCTCGATCGAGGCAGCGCACCTGCGGGCCGAGGCAGGGGTCCCGATCGAGAAGCCGCTGCGGCACCTCGTCTTCGCGGGGCCCTCGGGCACGGGCAAGACGACGGTCGCCCGCACCCTCGCCACGATCTTCTACGCCTTCCGGCTGCTGCCCTCGGCCCGGGTCGTCGAGGTCCACCGGGCCGACCTGGTGGGGGAGTACCTGGGCGCGACCGCGATCAAGACCAACGAGGTGGTGGACTCCGCGGTCGGCGGGGTGCTGTTCGTCGACGAGGCGTACTCGCTGGTCAACGCGGGCGACGGCCAGGCCGACAGGTTCGGCAACGAGGCGGTCCAGGCGCTGCTGAAGCGCGCCGAGGACGACCGGGACAACCTCGTCATCATCCTCGCGGGCTACGAGGCGGAGATGGAGGGGTTCCTGGACTCCAACCCGGGCCTGGCCTCCCGGTTCGGCACCCGCGTCCTGTTCCCCAGCTACCTTCCCGGGGAACTGCTGGAGATCTGCCGGACCCACACCGAGGCGCGCGGCGACCGCCTCTCGGCCGACGCGCTCGACCACCTCGCCGCGTGCTTCGAGGAGGTCCGCCGCCGCGGCATCGTCGACCAGCTCGGCAACGGCCGCTTCGTCCGCTCGCTCGCCGAGGGCGCCTCGCGCGCCCGCGACCTGCGCGTGGTCTCGCGCAGCGCGCATCCTTCGGCCGCCGAACTGGTGACGATCCGGGCCGAAGACGTCCGGGTCGCCTACGACGAGCTGACCGCCCGCTACCGCGGCTACGCCGAGACCCCGACCCTGGAGGAGGCGATCGGGTCGCTCGACGGCATGATCGGGCTGGAGCCGGTGAAGCTCCAGGTCCGCCAGATCGCCGCGCAGCTCCAGGTCAGGAGGCTGCGCGCGGCCCAGGGGCTGCCCGCCCAGCCGCCGATGCGGCACTTCGTCTTCACCGGCCCTCCGGGCACCGGCAAGACGTCGGTGGCACGGGTCCTCGGCCGGATCTTCGCCGCGCTCGGCCTGCTCAGCCGCCCCGACGTCGTGGAGGTCTCCCGCGCGGACCTCGTCGGCGAGCACCTGGGGGCGACCGCGCTCAAGACCAACCGGGTGATCGACTCCGCGCTCGGCGGGGTGCTGTTCGTCGACGAGGCCTACAGCCTGATCGGCACCGGGTACTCCGGCGGCGACGCGTTCGGCCACGAGGCGGTGCAGACCCTGCTGAAGCGCGCCGAGGACGACCGGGACAGGCTCGTGATCGTCCTCGCGGGCTATCCGCGGGACATGGAGCGGCTGCTCGCGGCCAACCCGGGGCTGGCCTCGCGCTTCGACACCCGGGTGCCGTTCCCGAGCTACGGTCCGGACGAGCTGCTGCGCATCGCGGTGTCGCACGCCGCCGAGAACGGAGACCACTGGGCCGACGAGGCCCTGGACGACCTCGCGCTGGTGTTCCAGCGCGCCTGCGGTCAGGGCGCGATCGACGCGCTCGGCAACGCGCGCTTCGCCAGGACCGTCTACGAGCGGTCGTGCGCGGCGCGCGACGTGCGGGTCTCGGCGCTGTCCGCGCCGACCACCGGCGACCTGACGACGCTCACCCAGGGGGACATCCGCGGCGTCGAGTGAGGTGCCTGTGCGGCCTTCCGCACCCGGGCGTTGTACCGTTCGCCAATGATCGAGGTGCTGGCGGGCGGAATGCTGACGACGGTGCAGGACCTGGGCCGGACGGGCCTCGCCCATCTGGGCGTGCCGAAGGCGGGCGCGGCGGACCGGGAGAGCCTGGCGCTCGCCAACCGCCTGGTCGGCAATCCGGAGGACGCCGCGGGCCTGGAGCTGACGTTCGGCGGCGCGCGGCTGCGGTTCGTGCGCTCGGCGTGGGTGGCGGTCACGGGCGCGCCACTGGAGTGGGCGGTGGACGGGCGGGGCCAGGCCTGCGACGGCCCGTGCTTCGTGCCCGGCGGCGCGGTGGTGCGGTTCGGGGCTCCGGAGCGGGGCCTGCGCAGCTATCTGGCCGTGCGCGGCGGCATCGCGGTGCCGCCGGTGCTCGGCAGCAGGTCGACGGACCTGCTGTCGGGCCTGGGCCCGGAGCCGCTCACCGAAGGCATGACGCTGCCCGTCGGCAAGGTGGTGGGGGGCTTCGACGGGGTGGACCTCGCGCCGCGCCCGCTCCTGCCCGCCACGCCGGTGCTCGGGGTCATCCCCGGACCGCGCGCCGACTGGTTCACCCCCGACGCGCTCGGCACCCTGCTCAGCGCGCGCTACACGGTGACGGACAAGAGCAACCGGGTCGGGGTGCGGCTGGACGGCCCGGTGCTCGCCCGCTCGCGGGAGGGCGAGCTGGCTAGCGAGGGCATGGTGACGGGCGCGCTCCAGGTGCCGCCGGACGGCAAGCCGATCCTCTTCCTCGCCGACCACCCCACCACGGGCGGCTACCCCGTGATCGCGGTCGTGGCCGAGGCCGACCTGGGACACGCAGCCCAGCTGCGCCCGGGCGACGAGGTGACCTTCCGCCGCACCGGCTGAGCGGCGCCTTCAGGGCTCTGCGGGCCAGGCCCGCAGCGCCTCCCGCAGCGCGGGGGAGGGGACCGGCTCCCACAGGGAGGTCTCCTTGGTCTGCGGATCCCATGTGCCCGCGACCCGGCCCTCGTGGAGCACGACGGGCGCTATCCAGCCCGCCGTCCGGCTGACCTCCGCCCGGCGCTCGGGGGGAATGAGGGCAGCGCACGAGGTGCCCGCCCCGAGGACGTACGGATCGAACGCGCCGAGCAGGACGACCTTCGGCGCGGGCGGCCCGTCGAGGAGGGAGGCGACCTGGCCGGCCGGCATCCGCATGGGCACGCCGTCCACCGACACCTCCGCGAGGCCGTCGGCGGCCGCCGCGAACCAGGCGCGCAGTTCGCCCTTGCGGCTGGAGCCGCGGGTGAGCCAGGCGTCGAACATCTCGGGGGTGGCCGGTCCGTGCGCGCCGAGGTACTCGCCGATCACGGTCCGGGCGGCCTCCGCGACGGGCGGGGGATCCCCGAGCCGGGGCGCGGTGAAGGTGACCAGGGAGCCGCGGGCCGGGCCGTGGCAGAGCACGCCCCACCAGGCCAGCGGCTTGAGCAGCGCGCCCCAGCCGCTGCGCAGCGCCTCGCTCAGATGGGCCGAGCCGGTGCGCCCGGTGATCTCCGCCACGAGTTCCTCGCGGGTGAGCACGGCGCCGCCGGCGAGCGCCTCCCGCGCGGCCTCCGCCAGGGCCTCCAGCTCGGCGGGGGTGGCGCCGAAGGTCCTGGTCCAGCTCGGCTTCTCCCAGGTGCGCACGGTCGCGCACAGGGCCAGGAACGCCGCGGCGCGCTCGCGCTCCAGCAGGTGCAGGGTGCCGCGCATCGCCCAGGTCTTCAGCAGCGTTCCGGCGGCCAGGGCGGGGCCCGGGGGAGACGCGCCCCGGATCCGCAGCGCGGTGGCCGCGCTCGCGGCGACCTGCGCCTGCACCCCCGCCAGCCGGCGGGCGAGTGCGACGGGATCGGCGGGCCCGCCCCCGGAGAGGAACTGCCGGTGGGCCCGCCAGGCCAGCACCCGGCTCCATGTCGTCTCGATCATGCGTTCGACGCTACGCGACGCCACCGACACTTTCGCGGAACCGCACCCGGTCGCCCGGTTCCAGCAGCGACGGGGGTTCGCGGTCGGGGTCCCAGAGGCGCAGGTCCGTGCGGCCGATCAGATGCCAGCCGGCCGGCGACGCCGACGGGTAAACCGCGGTGTAGGGGCCGGCGATCGCGACGGATCCGGCGGGCACCGAGGTGCGCGGGGTGGCCTTGCGGGGCAGGACGAGTGCTTCCGCCAGCCCGGTCAGATAGCCGAAACCGGGAGAGAACCCGAGATAGGCCACCGTGTACTCGGCCGCGGAATGCCGCCGGACGACCTCCGCCACCGGCAGTCCCGTCAGCTCGGAGACCTCCGCCAGATCGGCCCCGTCGTAGACGACGGGCACCTCGACGAGCCGCCCCCGCGCCTCGGCCGCGCCGGCCTCCAGCGCGGCGATGCGGCCGGCCGCGTCGCCGACGGGCCCGGTGAACACCACGAGGACGGTCCGCTCGCCCGGCACGATCTCGGCGACGCCCGCGAGCCCGGCCTCGGCGATCGCGGCCCGCAGTGCGTGCGGGGCGCCGGTCTCGATCAGCAGCGCGCGGTCGCCCGCGGGCCGGATCTCCATCAGGCGAACGGGATGATCTGGACGCCCGCGTCGGTCAGCGCGCGCCGGACCGATCGGGCCAGCTCCACCGCGCCCGGGGTGTCCCCGTGCACGCAGATCGACCGCGCCGAGACCGGCACGACGGACCCGTCGATCGCCTCGACCTCCCCGGAGACGGCCATGCGCACCGCGCGCGCGGCGACCTTCTCCGGATCCCGGACGACGGCGACCGGCGAGCGCCGGGAGACCAGGGTCCCTTCGGGCGTGTAGGCGCGGTCGGCGTAGCACTCGGCGATGGTCTGGAGGTCGTCGTGGACCTCGGCCAGGACCGACCCGGGCAGCGTCAGGACGGGCAGCGAGGGGTCGTAGGACAGGACCGCCTCGGCCATGGCCATGGCCTGCTCCCGGTCGTGGACGACCCGGTTGTACAGCGCGCCGTGCGGCTTCACGTACGAGACCCGGGTGCCGCAGCTCCGGGCGATCCCGTCGAGGGCCGCGAGCTGGTAGAGGATCTCCGCGGAAAGCTCCTCGAACGGCACGTCCATCGAGCGGCGTCCGAACCCGGCGAGGTCCCGGTAGGAGACCTGGGCGCCCACGGTGACCCCGCGCGCCTGCGCGGCCCGGCACACCGTGCGCATGATCAGCGGATCGCCCGCGTGGAACCCGCAGGCGACGTTGGCGCTCGTCACCACCGACAGGAGCGCGGTGTCGTCGCCCAGCTGCCACGTGCCGAAGCCCTCGCCGAGGTCGGCGTTGAGGTCGATCGTCCGCAGGTCCATGACGGTGGGCCTCCTGCCCAGCTCGACGGCCCGTCCCGCGACCAGCCTGTCGCTCACCCGTACACCTCCTCGTGGATTCGGCCCACCTCCGTGACCGGAGCCCACGCCTGGTAGACGCCCCGGTCGAAGTACTCCAGGCCGAGCGCCTCGGCCGCCGGGGCGCTGCCGCCGGTGTACTCCACCCGCAGCCAGCCGTCATGCTCCCCGATGATGAGGAACGGCTCGTCGCGCCACACGCAGCGGGTGACCACGTACTTGAGCTGGTCGACCTCCCACGCGGGCACGACCTTGACGAACCTGCCCGGAGCCGCGGCGACGAAACCGACCCGCGGGTCGGCCGAGTACAGCCGGACCTCGCCCTCGCCGGGCGCGCAGGCGAACTCCTCGCCGTGCCATGTGGCGAAATATCCGTCGCGCACCTACACCGCCGCCCATCGCGTGCCGTCGGCGTCGAACAGGGCGACCAGCACCCTGCGGCCCGACCTGTCGAACCGGTAGATCTCGGCGCCGTGCGGCAGCCGCTGGCTGTCGACCTTGAACTCGGGGATCGCCGTGCCGAGGCCGGGCGCGAACCCGTTGCCCTCGAACGGCGGATGCTCGACCACCCACCCGCCGGGCATGCGGCGCATCGCCTCCTCGTCCGCGCCGCCGAACGGGGTGCGCAGGGGACCGCCGAACCTGGAGTGCCAGCGCAGCACGTGCACCGCGTCGTCGTCCGGGGAGAAGCTGGAAGACCGCCCGTGGCCGAGGCCGAGCGCGGCGTACAGCAGCTTGGGCGTGGTCAGGGACAGGACGTCGGCCACCCGGTGGACGTACCCGGCCACGCGGTCGTACCCGCCCTCCAGGTAGTGGACGACCAGCGGGTGCGGAAGCACCTTCTGCATGACGAGCCGGGAGGAGACGCCGCCCGAGAGGCGGGCGAGCGTCAGGGAGTCCAGGTATCCGGCGCTGGGGAGTCCGTCGTCCACGGCGAGCTGCCAGTGCGGCTGAGGCCAGTCGGCGACCAGGGCGCGCAGCTCGGCCGTCGCGTGCGGCTCCTCAGGCGGCGACGTGTAGGCCTTGAGGTACACGCCGTCGGAGTAGATGACGGTGCCCGTGACGTACAACTCGGCGCTCTGCAGGACGTTCAGGTAGCCGTCCCTGTCGCCGTTGGCCTTGGCCTCGGCGAGGCGCACCGCCGTCCGGTTGGGCATCCTGGCCGGCCCGCCCGCGACGGGCACGTCTCCGGCGGGCGCGGCGCCGCCCTGTCCGGCGGTGGGACGCCCGTCGGGCCGGGGGATGTCGGCGAGGGTGTCCCCGGCGGGGGAGGGCCCGTCGGAGACCGCGGCGAACCGCGCGGTGTCCTCGCCGGAGTCTGCGGGGCGTTCGGCGGTGGGCCCGCGGTCGGCCATGGTGACGCCCGGGTCTCCCGACGGGGCCGGGAAGGCGAAGGCCCCCGACGTGAGCGGGTCGTCCTCGGGACCGGACGGGCGCGGCATGTCGGCGGCGGGCCCACCGGTGTCCGCCGAGGGCGGGGAGGCCGGGGGCGGGGAGAAGGTGAACGACCCGGAGGTGAGGGGGTCATCGTCACCGTAAGGCGGACGCGCGTACAGGTCGTCGGTGACCGGCGGGAACGAGTACGGCCCGGACGAGCTCGGGTCGTCCTGCGAGGGCGCGGCGGGCGGGAAGGAGAACGCACCCGACGTGAGGGGGTCGTCCTCCGCGGCCCTGTCGGAGGGGCCCGTACGCGATGGGAAGGAGAACGATCCGGAGGTCAGCGGATCGTCGTCCCGCGCCGGCGGCCTCGTAGGCGGGAAAGAGAAGGACCCCGACGTGAGCGGGTCGTCGTTGTCGGCCGCTCCCCCGTAAGACGGCATCCCGTAGGGGTCCTCCCGGGGGACGCTGAACGATCCCGAGGTGAGGGGGTCGTCGTCGAAGGGGGGCAGGGGAGGCAGGGAGTAGGCGCCCGTAGAGGGGCCGGACTCCGGCGGCGAGGGAGGAGGCGGAGTGGACGGACCCACGCGGGTCGCCAAGGGGTCGCCGTCGGAGGGGACGGCCGGGAAGTGCGCGGTGTCGGCCGTCGTGAGCAGCGGGTCGTCCTCCGGGCGGTAGGGCGGCGCCGGAGGGGAGTCCGGGTGCGGGTCGGCCCAGGAGACGTCCCCGTACGGATCGCGGTAGCCCGCGGCGGGGTTCTCCGGGAAAACGGGATTCTCCGGGCGGGAGGACGCAGGGAAAGAGGCCTCGGGGAAGGGGTCCTGGACGGGCGGCACCGCCGCCAGCCGGGGCGGGACGTCCGGCAGAGGCGGCGGGACGTGCTTCTCCGTGGCCCTGCCGGCTTCGGCGGGCTCGATGCCGAACTCCGTCAGCTCCAGGAAGACGCCGCCGCGGAACGACTCGTAGGCGAGGTCCTCCGGGCCGTCCGCCCGCTGCACGTCGCGCAGGGCGATCGTCATCAGGGTCGCCACCTCGCGGAAGGAGTCGGGCGGCGAGGAGAACGAGAGGTCGTAGGTCCAGTTGCCGAAGGTCTCCGGCCGCTGCCAGCCGAGGTCGGCGAGCCTGTCCTCGGCGACGGGGTCGAAGCGCAGGGCGGCGCCCAGGACGGAGCTGCTGACCGCCTCGGCGTGCAGCAGGTCGCCCGTGCGGAACGCCTGCACGTAGTGGCTGCCCTCGGTGCGCCGGTGGACGACGAGGACCATGTGCGAGTCGAGCCCGGCGAGTTCACGGGCCAGCCGTTCGGCGAATTCTCCCCAGTCCATGGCGCTACTGCGTCCGGGAGGTCTCGGACCAGCGGCCGCTGACGCCGTCGAACACCGCGATCAGGCCGGTGTCGGACCACAGCTGAGCGCCGTGCGGCAGCCGGATCGGCAGGCCGGGAGCGGGCGGCAGCACCTGGGCGTCGACCGCGGACACCCGGCCTGCGGTGCGGCGCATCTCGGCGAGCCGCTGGACGGCCGGCGCGTCGAAGCGCATCTCGCTCGGCAGCCCCGGGTTGACCGTGAGCTGCCAGGCCGGATCGGGCCAGCCGACGGCCAGCCCCAGCACGTCGGTGCGGTGGTGCGGTCCGGCGTACCCCGCGGCGTCCTGGGCGGCGGGCGAGGTGAACGCGAGGACGTGCACGGCGCCGTCGTGCAGGACGGTGCGGTAGCCGACCTGGCCCGCCCCCGTCAGCGGGAGGAGCAGCTCCGCGCCGATCAGGATGTCGAGATAGGTGACGTGGTCGTCTTGTCTTCGGGCTTCGGTGAGGATGTCTTCCACGGTCGGCTCCCGAACCGGGACGGGCGCGGAGATGGGCGCGGAGATGGGCGCGGGGGCGCGACGGCGGCCCGCCGCCTGGGCGGAGGGGATGCCGAACCGCGGCAGGTCGATCTGGCCCGTCCCGTGCCGGTGGAACGACTCGTAGACGAGGTCCAGAGGCCGCCGGACGCCTTGGACGTCGCGCAGGGCGGTCACCATCATGTCGGCGAGCAGGGTGAAGGCGCCGGGCCCGGAGTCGGGCGGCAGTTCGGTCCACCAGTTGGCGGGCGACCAGTCGGCCGTCGGAGGGCGCCAGCCCGCCTCGGTGAGGATCTCCTCGTCCGACGGGCCGAGCAGCAGCGGGCCGTCGAGGAAGTTGTTGCTCACCGACTCGGCGTAGAGCCGGTCGGGTTCGCGCATCGCCTGCACGTAGTGCCTGCTCTCGTCGCGTTCGCGGACGATGAGGATGGTGTCGCGGTCGAGGGTCGACAGCTCAAGGGCGAACCGCTGGGCGAACTCCGACCACTCCAAGGCGATTCTCCGTTTCACGCTGCGGGGCATCCCCCCGAACGTCCAGCGAATGATCCCGATGCGCTGTCACTCTGGCAACCGGGCGGCCACAGTCTAAAGGTCTTCCGGGCGTATCTTTCGGAGAGCCCGGCGCAGACCGGGACGGTCCCGGTCGAAACGTACAACGAGCCGCATCAGCCCGTGCACCACGAGGTGGCGCTGGCCGCCCTCGTCGAGCAGCCGCTGCGTGGCGTCCCACAGCTCGGGAGGGTCACCCTTCCACAATCCGTCGGCAAGCCGCTCGTATCCGTCGAGTTCGGCCTCGGTGGCGCCCGGGTGCTCGTAGGCGAGCATCACCCTTCGGTCCGCGGCGTCGGCGGGGTCGAGCCCGGCCAGCTCACCGGTGAGGAACGGCAGGGCGAAGGCGCGGCGAGGCAGGGCCTCCAGGTCTCCGTCGGGAAGCAGCTTCTCGACCAGCGCGCGGTCCAGCCCGGAGGACGCCGGATCCCGGTAGGCCTCGCCGAACTTGTGGGTGGCGTCCCACACGGCGTCCAGGGTCGCCCGCACGCCCTCGTCGGGCAGGTTCGTGCGGCGGGCCGCCCAGCGCGCCCACGCGGCGAGCACATGCGGCATCGCCTCCTGCTCCGACGGGCTGAGGAACACCTTGCGGGGCAGCCAGTCCAGCAGGAACATCTCGCACTTGATCGGGCTGACCCGCAGGGGGCGGCCGAAGTCGCGCGCGCAGCCGTAGTCGATGATCCGGTCGACGCACCGGCCCGCCGCGGCGAGGTCGGAGAGCTCGTTCGCCTCCTCCGACGCGAGGAACCGGGCGCCGAGGGTCGCCTTGCGGTCGGCGCTCCATGCCGGGAGCGGGGGCTTGAACCCGCCAGGGGGCAGCGCCCGTACGCGGGCGCGCAGCAGCGCGTTGTAGGAGGCGAAGCTGTCGCTCACAGGGGCGTCGCGCAGGGACCCCGTAAGGTCGAGCGCGGGTTCCAGCAGCGCCCTCGCCTCGCGCGGATCGATCTCGGCGAACTCCATGAGCGGGCTGGAGAGCGCCTCCTCGCGGCAGTGGTCGAGCAGCCGCTGCACCTGAGAGGACACCCAGGCGTCCCGTACGAGCCCGCTGTCGGCGGGGCCGTCGAAGCGCCCGCCCAGGTTCTCGTCCACGAGGACGACCAGGGCGTGCTCCTCCTCGCCGCCGTACGTGAAGGTGCACACGACGGTCTTCTGGTCGCCGTAGACGTCCTTGGACAGGTAACAGGCGGAGGGCTCCACGAGCACCAGCCGGTCGGCCCACGCGGGCCGGGCCACCCCGGCGCCCATCAGCCGCAGCGCTCCCCGCTCGGCCTTGGCGGCCTGGCGCGGGGTCCCCAGATGGGCCACTCCGGACAGCAGCGCGAGCGCCGCCGGGTTCGCCGAGCGGATCGCGTGGTCGAGCAGGGCCTCGCCGACGACCTTCTCGACGTCGCCCTGGCCGGATCTGCCGCCGTACCAGGCCCCGAGGATCTCGCTCACGATCAGCTCGGCGTCCAGGGGGCTGCGCACGGCGAGCAGTTCTCGGGCGTGCATGAGCATGTCGTCGAAGATCCCCGAGATCTCCTCGGCGCGGCGCGGACTCACGCTGAGCACACTACCTTCCGGCCGCGGGGACGGGTGGGTGTTCCGGACAGGGGCGGCAGGCCGCTCCATAATGGATCGCATGGTGGAACTGCGACTCGCCCAGGACCCGGAGGCCGACGCGCTGCTGTCGCGCAGCCCGCTCGCGGCGCTCATCGGCATGCTGCTCGACCAGCAGGTGCCCATGGAGCGCGCGTTCGGGGGCCCGCTGACCATCGCGCATCGGATGGGCGGCGAGGACCTCGACGCGCACGAGATCGCCGCGCACGATCCCGAGGCGTTCGCCGCGCTCATGGCCGAGACGCCGGCGGTGCACCGCTACCCGGGGTCGATGGGCAAGCGGATCCAGCAGCTGTGCGCCTACCTCGTCGAGCACTACGACGGCGACGCGGAGGCCGTCTGGGCGGACGTCCCCGACGGGCGGACGCTCCTGCGGCGGCTCAACGAACTGCCCGGTTTCGGCAAGCAGAAGGCACAGATCTTTTTGGCCCTGCTGGGGAAGAGGTTCGACGTGGCACCGGAGGGCTGGCGGGAGGCGGCCGGTGCGTACGGGGAAGAAGGTTCTCACCGTTCGGTCGCCGACATCACCGGCCCGGAATCGTTGGTGAAGGTGCGGGAGTTCAAGAAGGCGGCCAAGGAGGCCGCCAAGCGAGGGGGCTGATCCCGATTCCGGCGAGTCAGGGGTACCGGGCACGCCCCGCGTTCTAGGATCTCGGGGCGCTTCGCGCCATGGCGCCCGTTGGAGGGGACGACTAGGGTGACATTGACCGGATGGGTCCGACGAGACGGGTGGTTGTGCAACCGCGCGCACCTCGGGATGATGAAGTGAATCCGACCGCTGTTGTGATGGAGGCGGGAGCGCCAGCCTGCTCCCATTCACCCAAAGTGATCGAAACTTGCCTCGCCGTAGGGCGTGAGGGGCACCGGAGGTGGCGGCGATGAGCACCGATACGTCTGTGCCCGGCCCGCGGGTCTCGGGCCTTGCGGCGTCCGATGCGGCGCTCTTCACGACACTGGTCCGCGAGGCCCCGATGGGCTTCGCGTTCTTCGACGCCGAGATGCGCTGCCAGCGCGTCAACGACACCCTGGCCGACCTCTTCGGGGTCCCCGCCGACGATCTCGTCGACACCCTCCCGGCCGACACGCTGGTCGAGGACGTCGCGGCGGGGGTGACCGCGCAGATCGCCGAGGTCATCTCCACCGACCGGGCCGTGCTGGACCGGGACCTCCGCTTCGCGGGCGAGGCCGAGGGCGACATCGCCCGCTGCTGGGCGACCAGCTGGTTCCCCTCGCACGGCCCCGACGGCAAGGTGCTCGGCGTCGCGCTGATCGCCGTGGACGTCACCGAGCGACGGCTGGACGAGGAGCAGATCCGCCGCAAGGAGGAGCGGTACAGGTCCCTGGTGGAGGCCTCCTCCCAGGTGGTCTGGGTGACCTCCCCGCGCGGCGAGGCCGTCGACGACGCACCCGAGTGGCGCGCGATCACCGGCCAGACGCTGGAGGAGTACCGCGAGGGCGGCTGGCTGTCGGTCGTCCACGAGGAGGACCGCCAGCGGGTCGAGACCTCCTGGCTGGAGGCGCTGGACGACAACCGGACCTTCCAGATCGCCTACCGGGTCCGCACCAAGACCGGCGCGTTCCGCCAGTACGAGGTGCGGGCCGTCCCGATCAAGCGGGGCGAGCAGGTGGTGGAGTGGGTCGGCGCGAACACCGACGTCACCGGCCAGCGCGAGGCCGACGAGATGCGCGGCCGTCTCACCGAGCAGCTCTCCGCCGCGGCCCTGCGCACCGCGCGCCTTCAGCAGGCCACCTCGATGCTGGCCGAGGCGCTGACGGTCTCCCAGGTGGTCTCGGTGATCACCGAGGTGGGCAGGTCGGCGATCGGCGCGGACCGCTCCTCGGTGGCGCTGCTCGACCACGACAAGTTCCGGCTCACCCTGATCTCGCCCGACGGCGCGGCAGAGGGCGAGGCGCCCACGGTGATCCCGGTCAGCGCGTCCACCTCCATGTCCGTGGCGGTCCGCGAGAGCCGCCCGTTCCTGGCCTCCACGCCCGCCAGCCTGCGGCAGCAGCTCGGCGGCGGCGCGGAGCTGGAAGGCTACCTGGCCGAATCCGATGAGCGGGCCTGGGTGGGCCTGCCCCTGCTCATGGCGGGGTCGGCGATCGGCGCCCTGCGCTTCACCTTCACCAGGCCCAGGGAGATCACCGAGGAGGAGCGGGTCTTCCTGGAGGCCCTGGCCGGCCAGTGCGCGCTGGCGGTGGGCCGCGCGACGCTCTACGAGCAGGAGCACAAGACCGCCGAGACCCTCCAGCGCTCCCTGCTGCCCGACACGCTGCCCCAGCTCGCCGGGATGCAGCTGGCGGCCCGCTACCACCCCGCGACCCGCCACGTGCAGGTCGGCGGCGACTGGTACGACGCCTTCCGCCTGGCCGACGACAGGCTCGCGATCGTCGTCGGCGACGTCATGGGCAAGGGCGTCCTGGCCGCGTCGGTGATGGGCCGGGTCCGCAACGCGCTGCGGGCCCTGGCGCTCAACGACCCCCGCCCGGCGGCCGTGCTGGCCGGGCTCGACCGCGTCTTCTCGGCCACCGAGCCGGAAGAGCAGTTCGTGACGCTGGCCTACGCGGTGATCAACCCGGACACGGGCGCCGCCGTGGTGTCCAATGCCGGACATCCGCCGGCCCTCGTCGTCCGCCCGGACGGGCCGCCGTCGCTCGGGTTCGCCGAGCCCGGGACGCCCCTGGGCTGGCCCTCCCAGCGGCAGCAGTCGAGTTTTTCCGTGGAACCCGGCAACACTGTCGTGTTCTATTCCGATGGACTTGTAGAGAACCGTCGGCGTGGGGTCGACGCGGGACTCGACGAACTTGTCGGAGTCGCCGGGAACGCCCCGCCCGACGTGGTCCGAGACCCCGAGATCCTCGTGGATTACCTGGTCGACCAGATGCTGGCCGGGTATGACCAGGACGACGACGTCACGGTGCTCGCGCTCCATGTTCCACCCAGAAACACGGCGTAGTCCGTACGAAGGACCACTGGACTCCCCCTAAGGTGGTGTGTTAGCGGGCTCCGGGTACGATGCTCCTTCCCTGACGGGCCTGAGGACCGTGTCTGATTAGAGGCACGGGCCGCCGAAGCCACACGTTCGTTCGAGAGGTATTTGTGTCGCCTGCCAGTTCTACCTCGAAGCCGTCCGAGCTGCACGACCTCGTCATCGAGCAGCTCCTCGAACGTGCCAGGACGCAGGGCTACATCGAAGCTGACGATGTACGCCGGACGTTCGAGGAGGCCGACATTCCGGTGTCGAAGGCCCCCGCCATCCTGCGGAGCCTGAGCAAGGAGGGTGTGACCGTCATGGTGACAGCTGCCGACTCCGCGGCGCCCAAGCGCCCGCGCAAGGCCGCCGCTCCACGCCGCCCCAAGACAGCGGCCGCCGCCAAGGAGAAGCCGGAGACGGTGACCGCGGTGGTGGAGGAAGGCGAGCAGGAGACGCCCGCCGCTGCCAAGCCCACCCGAGCCCCTCGCAAGCCGAAGGCCGCCGCACCCGCCAAGCCGGCGGCGCCCGCGGCCAAGAAGGCTGCGGCCCCGGCGAAGCCGGTCAAGGCCGTCAAGAAGGCCGGTCCGGACTCAGATGACGAGGCCGAGGACCTTGAGGAGATCGAGGACCTCGACCTGTCCGACCTCGAGGTCGACGAGGCCGTGGAGGAAACGGCCGAGGAGACCGAGGAGACCGAGGAGGACGACGAGCCTCAGGCCGCCGAGGTCCCCAAGCCCCGCGCGGCGGGGGAGAAGGACGAGGAAGAGGGCTTCGTCCTCACCGACACCGACGACGACGAGGACGCTCCCGTCCAGCAGATCGTCGCGGCCGGCGCCACGGCCGACCCGGTCAAGGACTACCTCAAGCAGATCGGCAAGGTCCCGCTGCTCAACGCCGAGCAGGAGGTCGAGCTCGCCAAGCGGATCGAGGCCGGCCTGTTCGCCGAGGAGCGCCTGGCCAACGAGGTCGGCCGCCTGTCGGAAGAGGACCTCGAGGACCTCGAGTGGATCGCCGAGGACGGCCGCCGCGCCAAGAACCACCTGCTGGAGGCCAACCTCCGCCTCGTGGTCTCGCTGGCCAAGCGCTACACCGGCCGCGGCATGCTGTTCCTGGACCTGATCCAGGAGGGCAACCTCGGTCTGATCCGCGCGGTCGAGAAGTTCGACTACACCAAGGGCTACAAGTTCTCCACGTACGCCACCTGGTGGATCCGTCAGGCGATCACCCGCGCCATGGCCGACCAGGCCCGGACCATCCGCATCCCGGTCCACATGGTCGAAGTGATCAACAAGCTGGCCCGCGTGCAGCGGCAGATGCTCCAGGACCTGGGCCGCGAGCCCACCCCGGAAGAGCTGGCCAAGGAACTCGACATGACCCCGGAGAAGGTCGTCGAGGTGCAGAAGTACGGCCGCGAGCCGATCTCCCTGCACACCCCGCTGGGTGAGGACGGCGACAGCGAGTTCGGCGACCTGATCGAGGACTCCGAGGCGATCGTCCCGGCCGACGCGGTCAGCTTCACCCTGCTCCAGGAGCAGCTGCACTCGGTGCTCGACACCCTGTCCGAGCGTGAGGCGGGCGTGGTCTCGATGCGGTTCGGCCTGACCGACGGCCAGCCGAAGACGCTGGACGAGATCGGCAAGGTCTACGGCGTCACGCGTGAGCGGATCCGGCAGATCGAGTCCAAGACCATGTCGAAGCTCCGCCACCCGTCTCGCTCTCAGGTGCTTCGGGACTACCTCGACTGATCGCTTCGTCGGGTTTGACCACCGAATCGATCACGGCGGGCCGTCTCCTGGAGACGGTCCGTCGTATTTTTTCGGATCTTGCTCCCCCAAAGAGGGCGATTTACATGCTGTTTACGTAAGCGCACTTACCGAAGCCCCCGTACTCCCTAGTCTCGCTTTTCATGGGAGTGATGGAGGTTGACAGGGTGCACTTGCAGCCCGCGGGACACCGTCCTCGGGCCGAGCGCGTCATCGAAGGACGCCCCTGGCTTGACCCGATTCTGGATCAGGCCTGCGACGCCGTCCGCGAACGCTATCTGAGAGTCGCGGTCTCCGCTCTCTGGGAGACCCGCACCGATCCCGAGCGGCGCTCGCTGCGCGTGGAGTACCTGGCGAAGGCCGCGGTGGGCTGGAGCAAGGGGATCGAGGCGCTGATCGCGCACGATCCGCGCAATCCCGACCTGCACCTGTGGCTCGGCCGCACGCTGATCGAGGAGGCCTGGCAGATAAGGCCCGCCGCCCGGTCGCGCTCACAGCAGGCCGGCGGATACCAGGCGTTCACCAAGGCGCTGCACGAGGCTCGGTTGCCGCTGAAGACGGCAGCCGAGCTTTTTCATGACGACCCGGTGCCGTGGGAGTCGATGCAGTGGCTCGCCCTCGGGCTGGAGACCGACGCCGACGACAAGACCGAGCTGTGGAAGCAGGCCTCGTCGCGCTGGCCGACCCTCTATGGCGCGCACGTCGCCCGGGTGATCAGCCTTTCCCCGCAGTGGGGAGGGGTCGCCGAGGAAATGTTCGATTTCGCCCGCGTGGCGATGAGCATGTCCTCGCGTGAAGATCCTCGTGCCGCGCTGATGCCTCTCGCCTATTTCGAGTACTTCGTCCAGGAACGTTCCGGAATTATCAAGGGCACGTCGTCCTGGTTCTCCGGTTCCGAGATCCGCGACGTCGAGGCCGCCGCCCGCGGCTGGCACGAGGGCCCCCGCCCGCACCCCCGGACGATCGAGGCGCACAACCTTTTCGGCGCGGCCTTCCACCTCGCCGACGCGCGCCGCCCCGCCCGCAACCACCTGCTGCGGACCCAGGGCCGGCCGTCCTCGCTCCCGTGGACCTACATGGGAGGCAGTGCCGCCGATCAGTACACGAAGGCGTGCAAGCACCTCAATCTCATGGACGGCTGACCTCAGGGCTCGTTGAGCACCACGTCGATCACGCCGCTTCCCTGCTCGACGGCGTAGCCGAGCTCGGAGAGCGTCTTGGCCAGCTCGTCGGCGGTCGCCGCCTCGACGCCGTGGACCAGCAGGTCGCGGGCGACGGCGCCGCGCGTCGCCTTGGCCATGTGGCTGACGACCGAGCGCTTCACCACGCCGTCGACGACGCGTTCGCGAAGCACCCGTACGCCCACGGAGGGCCGCTTCCAGGCGGCCGCGTACGGCGCCGAGCGCATGTCGACGACCAGACCGCCGTGGTCGACCGCCTCGTGCAGCGCCGGGCGCCAGACGCCCGCGAGCGCGCCGAGGGACGGCAGCCGCACACCCATCGCCAGCCGGTACGGCGGCACCCGGTCATCGGGCCGGAGGACTCCCCACAGCCCGGAGAAGATCAGGATCTTCGCGCGCGCGGCCTCGTCGAGGTCGGCGAGGCGCAGATGGTCGTAGAGCACGCCCGTGTAGAGCTCGGCGGCCCGCAGGGTCGGGGCGGCGCGCAGCTCCCGGTTGCGCGCGATCGCGTCGCGCTGCCCGTCGGTGAGGCCCAGGACGGCCTGAGCGTGCGCCTCGGGGCCGGAGCACAGCTCCGTGAGCGAGGCCAGCACCTTGTCGCGGACGGGCGTCAGGGCGGCGTAGGAGAGCGTCGAGAGGTCGAGCGGCGGTCCGGTCCCGGCCGTCCGCTTGCCCTCTGACGGCGGCAGGAGGATGAGCATCAGATGATCTTAAGCAGGACGAAGGACCGCCCTGGACGGACGGCCCTTCGCTCAACCTGTCGGGCTGATCAGTACTTATGCGTGGTCGTCGCCGCGCAGTCTGTTCTCGGTCAGCTTGTCGGTCTCGTCGTGGAGCTCAGCCCCCGAAGCACGGAGGGTCTCCCCGTACTTCCGGCCGTGGTGGGCGCAGAACAGTAGATCGGCGCCACCGCTGAGGGTGGCACGCACATACGCCTGGGCCCCACAGCGGTCGCAGCGGTCCTGCGCGGTGAGCGGCTTGGTCGGGGCAAGGGTTCCAGTCACGGCACCTTCCTCTGTACTCGGGGGTCGGTACTTAGGAGAACATCTAACCCGACCTGGGCGTTCCCAAAACCTCCTGCGCTACGCCGACAGCAGAAAGCGCCTTCTTCACCGAGGGTTCGCCATGATCCCACCACGCGCAGGGCCCGTTTCAGTGACCGAAGACACAGAATTCGTTGCCTTCCGGATCTGCCATGACGGTCCACCGGATCTCCGCATCCTTCGCCCGCAGGACCCGCGCACCCGCCGCCACCAGGTCGGATGCCTCGCCGGAGACGTCCCAGTGCAGGCGGTTCTTGACGGTCTTGGGCTCCGGGACGGGCACGAAGTCCATCGAATCGAACGGCGCCAGCGGGATTTCCCGGATCGACCACCAGCCGTCCCCCTCGACGGCTTCGGCGCCGAGGGCTCCGGCCCACCACGCGGCCTGCGCGGCGGGATCGGCGCTGTCGACGACGAGGGACCTGATCCGGCCGTCGGCGGGGCCGGGGAACACGCAGAACTCGCCTCCCTCGGGATCGGCCATGACCGTCCATTCCGGCTCGCGGGACAGGACGCGGGCCCCGAGGGCCTCCAGGTCCGTGATGCCGGTCGCGGGCCGGACGTCCAGGTGGACCCGGTGTTTGACGGTCTTGGGCTCCGGCACCTTGTTGATCCAGATCGTCTCCTCCTCGACGGGGCCGCGCAGGACCGACTCGCCCTCTTCGTCGGGGTTGTCGGCGAGTCCCAGGAGACGCCCCCAGAAGGCGCCGAAGGGGACGGCGTCGTTCGCGTCGATGCAGAGGTCTTTGAAGATCGCGATGGCCATGCCCCTCACGGTAGGCCCGGTCCCCGACGGCCGGCCGGACCCCGCCGTCATTCCCGGCGAACCCGGACGGCGCTCGTCCGTCGGCCGGACGGGGTAAGGTCTTGCGACGACGATGCAATGCATGTTCGAACCGGCAAGGTTCGAGCCGGGTCCGGGCCCGCCTGGGGCCGCCGAATGAGGGCGGGCCGACGTCGTCCGGCCCACCGGGCCCGCGCGGGACATCGTGTCCGAGGAGCGTTTGAGGGAGCGTCGTGACCACCGCCGTCGAGGAAAACGTGGACGCAACCGGCTACTCCGCCCGGCACCTGTCGGTGCTGGAGGGCCTGGAGGCCGTGCGTAAACGCCCCGGTATGTACATCGGGTCGACCGACAGTCGCGGCCTCATCCACTGCCTGTGGGAGATCGTCGACAACTGCGTCGACGAGGCGCTGGCCGGCTTCTGTACGAGGATCGACGTCGTGCTGCACGCCGACGGGTCCTGCTCGGTCGCCGACAACGGGCGGGGCATCCCCGTCGACATCGAGCCCAAGACCAAGCTGCCCGGGGTGGAGCTGGTCATGACCAGGCTGCACGCGGGCGGCAAGTTCGGCGGCGTCTCCTACACCGCCTCCGGCGGCCTGCACGGCGTGGGCGCCTCCGTCGTCAACGCGCTGTCGGCGCGGCTGGACGTGGAGGTGGACCGCTCGGGCCACACCCACCACATCTCGTTCCGCCGCGGCATCGCCGGAATCTTCACCGGCGAAGGGCCGAAGGCCTCGTTCAAGAAGAAGTCGGGCGTCGTCGAGGGCGCGCAGGTGGCGCGGGGCGCCACCGGCACCCGGATCCGCTTCTGGCCGGACTTCCAGATCTTCCTCAAGGACGCCTCGATCGCCACCGAGCCGGTGCTCGACCGGATGCGGCAGACCGCCTTCCTGGTTCCCGGCCTGGAGATCACGGTCACCGACGAGCGCGCCGAGACCCCGCTGTACGAGGCGTTCCGCTTCGAGGGCGGCATCGGCGAGTTCACCGGCTTCCTGGCCCGCGACCCGGAGCTCTGCGACGTCCTGCGCATCCAGGGCAGCGGCAACTTCACCGAGACCGTCCCGGTGCTCGACGACCTCGGCCACCTCGTGCCGACCGACGTCCCGCGCGAACTCGACGTGGACGTCGCGCTGCGCTGGGGCACCGGCTACGACACCACGGTCCGCAGCTTCGTCAACGTGATCGCCACGCCCAAGCACGGCACCCACGTCCTCGGCTTCGACCGCGCGCTGGTGCGCGTGATCAACGAGCAGCTGAGGGCGAGCAAGCTGCTCAAGGTCGCCGACGACAACGTGGTCAAGGAGGACATCCTCGAAGGCCTCACGGCGGTCGTCACCGTCCGCCTGCCCGAGCCGCAGTTCGAGGGCCAGACCAAGGAGATCCTCGGCACCTCCGACGCCACCCGGATCGTCAACCAGGTGGTCGGCAGGCAGCTCAAGGAGATCTTCGAGAACCCCACGCGCGCCCAGAAGCAGCAGTTGCGCACGGTGCTGGAGAAGATCGTCTCGGCGGCCAAGACCCGGATCGCCGCGCGCACCCAGCGCGACACCCAGCGCCGCAAGAACGCGCTGGAGTCGTCCGCGCTGCCGGCCAAGCTGGTCGACTGCCGCACCACCGAGGACCGCAGCGAGCTGTTCATCGTCGAGGGCGACTCGGCGCTCGGCACCGCCAAGCTGGCCCGCGACTCCGAGTTCCAGGCGCTGCTGCCGATCCGCGGCAAGATCCTGAACGTGCAGAAGTCGTCCGTGGCCGACATGCTCAAGAACGCCGAGTGCGCCGCGATCATCCAGGTCCTCGGGGCGGGTTCCGGGCGGACGTTCGACGTCGAGGCGGCGCGCTACGGCAAGATCATCCTGATGGCCGACGCCGACGTCGACGGCGCGCACATCCGCACCCTGCTGCTCACCCTCCTGTTCCGCTACATGCGGCCGATGGTCGAGGCGGGCCGGGTGTACGCGGCGGTGCCGCCGCTGCACCGGATCCAGCTCACCAACCCCAAGCGCGGCCAGGACAAGTACATCTACTGCTACTCCGACGCCGAACTGCGCCGCAAGCTGGTGGAGCTGGAGCGCAAGGGCCTGCGCTGGAAGGACCCCGTGCAGCGCTACAAGGGCCTCGGCGAGATGGACGCCGACCAGCTGGCCGAGACCACGATGGATCCGCGCCACCGCACCCTGCGGCGCATCCGCATCGAGGACGTGGCCGAGGCCGAGCACATGTTCAACCTGCTGATGGGCAGCGAGGTGCCGCCGCGCCGCGACTTCATCATCGCGGGCGCCGCCGAGATCGACGAGACGCGGATCGACACCTGACGGTCCCGGGTCAGGAAAGTGTCCGGGCCGGGTCAAGGTAGGGGCAAGGGGCCCGCGCCGCCGGACGGCTCCCGGCACCCTGATCGTCGTGCAGAAGAGTGCGATGGTCGCCGACTACCTCCAGCAGTGCGCCCGGTGGCGGCTCGACCGCGCCGGGACGGCCGACGACCGCCGCGACGCGCGCAGCGCGCTGGCGCTGCTGGACGCGGCGGCGCACGCCCGCGCGCTGAGCGACAGCGACAGGCTCATCCTGCGCCTGCACGCCGCGGGCTGCTTCGTCCTCGGCAGGTACAGCCCGGGCGTCGAGGGCGAGAAGATCGTCCGCTTCTGGCACTACGAGGCGCCGGGCGGCGAGCCCGAGGACCTGCTCGCGCTCCTCGTCGCCTGCGCGGAGAAGGCCCGTATCCCGGTCCCCGCCCAGCGCACCCCCGAGTGACCCCTTCGGCGAGCGCGGTGGGGTGCCTTGGTCAGTCGCGCCACTTGATGCCGCAGCCGAGGCTCGGCCTGTGCGGCTCGGGGACCGGATGGCCGGTCAGGGCGAGTTCGAGGGCGTCGCGCAGGGTCGCGCCGGTGGCGGGGACGTCGTTGGACGGGCGGGCGCCGTCGAACTCGCCCCGGTAGACCAGGGTGCGGTCGGGGGCGAAGAGGAAGAAGTCGGGCGTGCAGGCCGCGTGGTAGGCGCGGGCGACGTCCTGGGACTCGTCGTAGAGATAGGGGAAGGCGAAGCCCGCGCGCTCGGCCTGCTCGGCCAGGCGGTCCGGGGAGTCGTCGGGATAGGCGACCGCGTCGTTCGCCGAGATCCCTACCGTGGCGACTCCTCGCGCCGCATAACGGGACGTCAAAGCGCCCAGCGCGCTTTCGATCCGCCGTACGTACGGGCAGTGGTTCGAGAGGAAGACCACGAGCAGGAGCGGATGCTCCTCGACGGAGGCGAGGGTGACCGTCGTTCCGTTCAGGTCGGGCAGCGAGAACGCGGGCGCGGGCGTACCGAGAGGAACCAGGAAGGACTGGATGGCCATGGGGACATGGTGGCATCCTTCGCCCGCGCGGACGCGGCGGACAGGCCGCTCTGGAGCGGGGACCAAGCGATTGGTACGCTCCCGCCCATGCCCACCCAGGATGAGATGAAGGCCGCGATGCGCGCCTACGTAGACGGTTTCGCCAACAAGGACGCGGAATCCGTCCTCGCTCTGTTCGCCGAGGACGCGGTGGTCGAGGACCCCGTCGGCACCCCTGAGAAGCGCGGTGAGGAGATCGCCAAGTTCTACCGTGACGCCGTCGCCTCGGGAGTCACCCTCGTCCTTGAGGGCCCGCTCCGCGGCTCGCACGGCAACGGCGCCGCGATGGCCTTCACCATCGAGGCCCCCGAGATGAACCTCAGCATCAAGGCGATCGACGTCTTCACCTTCGACGACGAGGGCAAGATCGCCTCCATGCGCGCCTACTGGGGCCCCGACGACATGGGCGGCGCCTGATCCCGCTGCGCCTGATCCCGCTGCGCTCGGACGCCTCGACGCCGCCGTCCCCCCGACGGCGGCGTCTGTCGCCACGAACATCCGATATGGGGTGTTCGAGTGTGCTTGGGTGACGGGATGTCGATCGCCAAGTGGGTGTGGTGGGTCGTGTGGGTGGCGGCGTCGCTGCCGGCGGCCGGAGTGCTGTGGTGGGCCGACGCCTCGCCCTCGACCAGGGAGGGCGGGTGGGCGCTCGGCCTGCTGATGTGGGCGGTGATCGGGGGAGTGTGGCTGGTGCAGGTGATCTGGTGGCGGAGCCTCGTGGTCGTGGTCGTGCCGGTCCTGGCGCTGGCGACGTACGGCCTGCTGCGGACGGATCTGCCGCTCGCGTCCGGGTTCGCGGTGTCGCAGGGCGCGCTGGAGGAGATGCGGGAGTCCGGGGAGGCGGGGGTCGCCGGGATCTACGCCATCGGCTCGGTCGAACCCGGCGACCACGGCATGACGTTCCTGGAGATGGAAGACCTCGGCGGGGCGTTCTACGCGGAGGCGGGCTTCCTGCACGCGCCGCAGGGGGTGTTCGCGGAGTCCGAGCTCATGCAGTACGTCGAGTTCGGGCACATCAAGGGCGACTGGTACTGGTACAACGTGCCTGAGAGCACTCTGTGAAGGTCGTGCCGGTTAGAGTGCAAAGGTGATCGTCAAGGCTTCGGTGTGGTGGCTCGTGGTCCTGCCCGCGGGGGCGTCGGTGGCGGTGCTGTACTCGCTGGTCTTCCCGTCGGGGAACTCGGGGCCGTTCCTGGTGGGGGCGCTGCTCTGGGCGCTGGTCGGGGTGGTGTGGCTCGGGCGGCTGATCTGGCGGCGGGACAGGTGGCTGTGGGCGACGCCGGCGCTGGCGCTGACCATGGCCGTGTGCGCCTGGTTCGACCTGCCGATGAAGGCGGCGTTCGCGGCGGGCGAGGCGAACCTGGAGCGGCAGGTCGCCTCGGGGAAGGCGGCGCGGGCGGGCCTCTACGAGATCGCGAAGGTCGAGCCCGTCGAGGGAACGGACATGACGCGGCTGCGCGTCGCGGGCACGGGCGGGCCCTACTACGAGGAGACGGGCTTCCTGTACGCGCCCTCAGGGGTCCCCGCGAAGGCGGACGGCCTGAGCGGCATCGTCTACCGGCCGATCAAGGGCGCCTGGTACTGGTACGACATCCCGACGCCCTGACCCCGCTCACCCCCTGCGGAATCCGCCCTCGGTGCTGAGGTACTGGCCCGTCATCCAGCCGCCTTCGTCGGAGACGAGCCACGCGACGAGGCGGGCCGCGTCGTCGGGGAGGCCGTAGCGGCCCAGGGGGAACGCGCGCGCGAAGCCGGGGAACTCTGCCTCCGGCGGCAGGTGCCCGGTGTCGACGGGGCCGGGATTGACCGCGTTGAGCAGGATGCCCCTCTCGGCGAGTTCGGCGGAGACGGTCGGCAGCGCCCCGATCAGGGCGCCCTTCGCGGCGGTGTAGGCCACTTCCGAAGGCATCGGTCCGAGGTGCTGGCCCGATCCGAACCAGACGACGCGGCCTCCGGCACGGCCGTCGTGCTGCGCGGCGAAATCGCGGGTCAGGAGAAGCGTCGAGCGCGCGTCGACCTGCCAGTGGGCGTCGAGCCAGGCCGGGTCCAGCGCGCTGAGCGGGCCGTCGGAGCCGCTGCGGGCGTGCACGCAGACGAGGGCGTCGAGGTGGCCGTAGGCGGCCACGGCGGCCGCCACGACCGCGGAGGGGGCCTTCGGGTCGGCGAGGTCGGCCGGGAGGTCCACCACCCGCGGCGCGGCCTCCCGCAGCGACTCCAGGACCGCGGAGAGGTCATCGGCGCCCCACGGCTGCGCGGCGTCGTGCGCCTGATGGTGGGTGACGAACAGGGAGGCGCCCATGGCGCCGAGCCGCCGCGCGACCGCGTGGCCGATGCCCCGGCGGCGGCTGACCCCGGTCACGAGCACGACGCGCCCGGCGAGCGGCGCGGACGAGGAGGAGCTCACGCCCGCGATCCTGACACGAGCACGCCGGCACCCGCCACGGAGAAATCTTCGCTCTCGCCGCCTGGCGTGCGGGGCGATCCGTCGAGAGCGCCGGGAGGTGGGAGCTTCCCGGGGGCGGACGGGCCGCCCCCGGGGACGCGGGTCACTCCGCGGGTGTGCGGGGGCCGATCGAGCCGCCGATCGCGGCGATCGCGACGGACAGGGGGGTGCCCGACCCGTCGCGGCGGCCCAGCTCCGGTGGCAGGTCCGCGGGCTGGCCCGTGGAGGTCGCGGCCGAGGCGGGCATCGGGCCCGCCCAGGCGAGGATCACCGTGTTCTCGCCCTTGAGGAAGCGGTGCGAGCGGACCCCGCCCGTCGCGCGGCCCTTCGGCGGGAAGTCGGCGTAGTCGCTGACCTTCGCCGCGCCGAGCTGGGTGCCGGCCAGGGACTCGGTGTCGCCCGCGACCGTCACCACGGCCGAGGGGCGCGCCGGATCGACAGCCCCGAAGAAGATCGCCTTGGCCTCGGGCGCGAGCTTGATGCCCGCCATGCCGCCCGCGGGCCTGCCCTGCGGCCGGACGTTGGAGGCCGCGAAACGCAGCAGTTGACTGTCGTCGGCGATGAAGACGAGGTCGTGCTCCTCCGACTCCAGCTGCACGGCGCCGATGACGCGGTCGCCCTCCTTGAGGGTGATCACCTCGAACTCGTCGCGGTTGGCCGGGTAGTCGTTGAGCACCCGCTTGACGACGCCCTGCTCGGTGCCGAGCGCGAGGCCCGGCCCGTCCTCCGACAGCGCGCCGACGCCGACGACGGTCTCGCCCGGCGCCAGCTTGATGAACTCCTCCACCGGCGCGCCGCCCGCGAGCGACGGCGGCGAGGCCGACGGCGGCAGGATCGGCAGGTCGATGACGTTCGCCTTCACCAGGCGCCCGGCGCTGGTGACGATGCCGAACTCGGCGCGCGCGGACGTGGTGAGCACCGCGGTGAGCACGTCGTGCGCGGCCCGCGGGCCGTCGTCGGGCAGCGGGTTCGGCTCGGTGGTGCGGGCCAGCAGACCGGTCGAGGACAGCAGCACCAGGCACGGGTCGTCGCTGACCTCCAGCGGCATCGCCGCGACCTGAGCCTGCCCGCCGGCCTCCAGCAGCACCGTGCGGCGCGGCGTGGCGAACTCCTTGGCGACCGCCGCGAGCTCCTTGGACACCAGCGAGCGCAGCTTGGTCTGCGACTCGAGGATCGCCGTCAGCTCGGCGATCTCCTTCTCCAGCGTGTCCCGCTCCTTCTCCAGCTCCAGCCGGTCGAAGCGGGTGAGGCGGCGCAGCGGGGTGTCCAGGATGTACTGGGCCTGGATCTCCGACAGCTCGAAGACCTGCATCAGGCGGGAGCGCGCCTGACCGGTGTCGTCGGAGCTGCGGATGACCTGGATGACCTCGTCGATGTTCAGCAGCGCGATCATCAGGCCGGCGACGAGGTGCAGCCGCTCCTCGCGGCGGCGGCGCCGGTACACCGAGCGGCGGCGCACGACCTCCAGCCGGTGGTCGACGTACACCTGGAGCAGTTCGCGCAGGCCGAGGGTCTTCGGCTGGCCGTCGACGAGCGCGACGTTGTTGATGCCGAAGGTCTCCTCCATCGGCGTCAGCCGGTAGAGCTCCTCGAGGACTGCCTCGGGGTGGAAGCCGTTCTTGACCTCGATGACCAGGCGCAGGCCCGTCGTGCGGTCGGTGAGGTCCTTGAGGTCGGCGATGCCGTTGAGCTTCTTCGCCTGGACCATGTCCTTGATCTTGGCGACGACCCGCTCAGGTCCGACGTTGTAGGGCAGTTCGGTGACGACGAGGCCCTTGCGGCGCTGACTGACCGCCTCGACGTGGACCGTCGCCCGGGTCTTGAACGTGCCGCGGCCCTTGGCGTAGGCGTCCCGGATGCCTTCGAGGCCGACGATCCGGCCGCCCGTGGGCAGGTCGGGGCCGGGGACGAAGCGCATCAGGTCTTCCAGCGTCGCGTCCGGGTGCACCAGCAGGTGCCGGGCCGCGGCGACGACCTCGCCGAGGTTGTGCGGCGCCATGTTGGTGGCCATGCCGACCGCGATGCCGCTGGCGCCGTTGACGAGGAGGTTCGGGAACGCCGCGGGCAGGACGTCCGGCTCCAGCTCCTGGCCGTCGTAGTTCGGCCGGAAGTCGACGGTGTCCTCGTCGAGGCCGGTGACCATGCTCATCGCCTCGGGCGACATCCGCGCCTCGGTGTAGCGCATGGCCGCGGGGGCGTCGTCGCCGCCGAGGGACCCGAAGTTGCCGTGGCCGTCGACCATCCGCATCCGCATCGCCCACGGCTGGGCCAGGCGGACCATCGCGTCGTAGATCGCGCTGTCGCCGTGCGGGTGCAGCTTGCCCATGACCTCGCCGACGACCCGGGCGCACTTGACGTGCCCGCGGTCGGGCCGCAGGCCCATCCCGTTCATCGAGTACAGGATGCGCCGCTGCACCGGCTTCAGTCCATCGCGCGCGTCGGGCAGCGCGCGGGAGTAGATCACCGAGTAGGCGTACTCGAGGAAGCTGCCCCGCATCTCCTCGGCTACGTCGATGTCGACGATGTTCTCTTCGAAGTCCTCGGGGGGAGGGGTCTGCGCTGAACGACGTGCTGCCATGAGGGCTATTCTCGCGGTTCCCGAAGACAGTTTCGTACCAGGAGCGCCAGGATGAGCCTTGCCGACTTTCAGAATGAGATCTATCTGAACGGTTTGTCGGACCTCAGGCCGTCGCTGCCCACGGATCTTTCCCAGCTCGAGGCACTCGCCGGGGAGCGCCTGGGCGGGCAGGCGTTCGGTTATGTCGCCGGGGCCGCGGGCACGGAGTCGACCGCGCGCGCCAACCGCGCGGCCTTCGAACGCCGGCGCATCGTGCCCCGCATGCTGCGCGACACCTCCGCTCCGGACCTCTCCACCACGGTCCTGGGCACGGCGATGCCCGCGCCGATCATGCTGGCGCCCGTGGGCGTGCTGTCGATCGTGCACCCCGAGGGCGAGATCGCCGTCGCCAAGGCGGCGAAGGAGACCGGCGTGCCGATGATCCTCAGCACCGCCGCCTCGCGCACCATCGAGCAGGTCGCCGAGGTCGCCGGACCGCGCTGGTACCAGCTGTACTGGCCGAAGGACCGGGACCTCGCCGAGAGCTTCGTGAACCGGGCGGCGGCCGCCGGGTACGAGGCGCTCGTCGTCACGCTCGACACCTACAAGCTCGCCTGGCGGCCCCGCGACCTCGACACCGCCTACCTGCCGTTCCTGCGCTCGATCGGCGTCCAGAACTACTTCAGCGACCCCGTCTTCCTGAAGGCCGTCGGCGGCGAGATCACCGAGGAGAACCGGATCGCGGCGATCCTGCACTGGGTCGCCAACTTCGGGAACCCGACCCTCACCTGGGACGACCTGGCGTGGCTGCGCGAACGCTGGGCGGGCCCGATCGTCCTCAAGGGCATCCAGCACGTGGACGACGCCCGCAAGGCCGCCGACGCGGGCATGGACGGCATCGTCGTGTCCAACCACGGCGGACGCCAGGTGGACGGGGCCGTGGCGTCCCTGGACTGCCTCCCGGGGATCGCCGAGGCGGTCGGCTCGCGGCTCTCGGTGCTGTTCGACAGCGGGATCCGCACCGGCGCCGACGTCGCCAAGGCCGTCGCGCTCGGCGCGGACGCGGTGCTCATCGGCCGCCAGTACGCCTACGGGCTGGGACTGGGCGGCGAAGCGGGCGTCAAGCACGTCCTGCGCTGCCTCATGGCGGAACTGGAGCTGACCATGAGCCTTTCCGGGCTCAACCGGGTCGAGGACCTCATCCCCGACATCCTCGTCTGAGTCTTCTGGTCTGAGGCTCCGGTCCGAGCCTCCGGCCTGGGCCTTCTGCGAGGTCGGGCCAGTCGCACCGCGGTCGTAGGCTGCGGGGCATGAACCGATGGGAAGAACTGACCGGGGGAACGTCCGGCGAGGACTACGCCGCGAGGTTCGCGGCGCTGGCCGGATCCGGGAAGGACGTCCACGGGGAAGCCCGCTTCTGCGCCGCCCTACTGACGCCCGGAGACCGTGTTCTCGACGCGGGATGCGGCACCGGAAGGGTGGCGATCCGCCTTGCCGAACTCGGCCATCCCTGCGTCGGGGTCGACGTGGACGCGTCGATGCTGACCGTCGCCCGCAAGGCCGCCCCCGGCCTGACGTGGATCGAGGCCGACCTCGCGACGTTCGAGGCGCCCGGCGACTTCGACCTCGTCGTCGCGGCGGGCAACGTGATGCCCCTTCTCGCCCCCGGCACCGAAGCCGAGACCGTCCGGCGGCTGGCGGCCTGCGTCCGTCCGGGCGGGCTCCTGGTGGCGGGCTTCGGCCTTGACCGGGCCCACCTTCCCGTCGCGCCTTCGCTCACGCTGGACGAGTACGACTCCTACTGTTCGGCCGCGGGCCTCACCCTTGACGGCCGCTACGCGACCTGGGACGGCGATCCGTACGACGGCGGCGGCTACGCCGTGTCCGTCCATCGAGCCGCCTCCACCGGGATCCCTGAAGCCCGGCACCCGTGACATCTGTCATGGGCCGGAGGTGAGAGGTTCAGGGCCATGTCCTGACGGTCGGCACTGACCGGGGGCCGTCTTCGCCCGGCAGGCTTGAGGGCATGGACGAACGGGCGAACACGATCGAGGTCGGCGGAGGCGTCGAGGTCGGTCCCGGCGAGGTGGTCGGGGTGTGCGGGCCGGACGCGCGGGGCGTGCTGGAGTTGGCCTGCGGGCAGCGTCCGGGGGAGCCCGGCACGGTGCGCGTCGCCGGAGCCGATCCGTACCGGGACCGCACGGTGCTGGTCGGGGCGCTGTGGGCCGAAGGGGGCCTCTACGGGGAGCTGAGCCTGCGGGAGGTGACCGGGGCGTGGCGGCGGTGGTCGGGGCGGCCCTTCGGCCCGGACGCCGAGAGCGTCCTGGCGCGCCTCGCGGGCCGGGCTGCGGTCCCCTACGAGCGGCTGGCGGCGGGGGAGCGGCGGCTGTTCGACCTCGCGCTCGCCCTGCTGGCGGCGCCCGCCGCGCTCGTCGTCGACGAGCCCCTGGACGGCCTGGACGGGAGCGAGGCCGACGCGCTGGGGGCGGCGCTGCGCGAGCTGGAGATCCCCGTTCTCATCGGGGCGCGGACGCCTTCGGGAGTGCCCGGAGCCGACCGGATCGTCCCGACTGCGGCGTTCCTCCTGGCGGCCTGAGGAGCGCGTACTGTGGAGCCCCGACCGTGGCCCCCGAACCAGGGAGGTGGGCGGTGCGCCCGAGGCTGCCGAGCGAGTCCGCGATCGTCGCGTTCGTCGTCGGGCTGTCCACGGTCGCCTCCTGCGGACTGTTCGTCCAGGGCGTCGCCGACGTCACCGGCATGGCGCTCTCCGGCGGGCCGGTCCGGCCCGCCGTCGCGGGCACGGGCGCGGCGCTGCTGGTCGTGGTGCTGCAGGGCGTTTTGATGTGGCAGTCGGCGACCCGGCAGGTCGGCGCGCGCAGCCGGGTCGCGCTCGCCGTCGCCGGCGCGGTCTGCTTCGCCCTTCCGCCGCTGCTCGGGCCGACCTGGAACGCGGCCATGCTCGCGGTCGGCGGCATGATCGCGGTGACCCTGCCGGAGCGGCTCTCGGTCCCGCTCGTCCTCGCCGCCGCCGTGCCCGCCGCCGGGATCACCGCGGCGACCGGCGCGGACGGCCTCCAAGCGCTGATCGCCGGACTCGGCCTGCCCGTCGCGGGGCTGTCCGCGTACGCGACAGTCTGGCTGTGCCTCGCCGTCGGCGAACTTCGCGACGCCCGCGCCGAGCTGGCCCGGCGCGCGGTCGGGGAGGAGCGCATCCGCTTCGCCCGCGACCTCCATGACGTCCTCGGGCACAGCCTCCAGGCCGTCGCGCTGCGCGCCGAACTCGCCGAGCGGCTGCTGCCGCGCGACCCCGACCGGGTGGCGCGGGAACTCGCGGAGATCCAGGCGATGGCGCGCGGGGCGGTGCAGGAGATGCGCGAGGTCGTCCGCGGCTACCGGATCACCTCCCTGCACACCGAACTCGACGGCGCCACGGCAGTCCTGAGGGCCGCCGGAATCGACTGCGCGGGCGCCGCGCTCCCGGCCGGCCTGCCCCGCCACGTCCACGAGACGCTCGGCTGGGTGGCGCGCGAGGCGGTCACCAACGTGCTGCGGCACAGCGGCGCCACCCGGTGCGCGATCCAGGTGCGGACGGACGGGGCGCACGCCGAGCTGGAGATCGCGAACGACGGGGCACGCCGGGCGGCGGGCTCCGGGAGCGGCCTCACCGGCCTCCGCGAACGCCTCGCCGCCGTCGGCGGGACGCTCCAGGCGGGACCCGCCGAGGGCGGCGAGTTCCGGGTCCTGGCGACGGTCCCCCTCACGGCGGCGGAAGCCCAGGAGGCGGGACAACGGGAGCCGGGACCCGAGGAGACCGGCCCGCGGGAGACGGGACGGCACGGGAGCGCGCGGCAGGAGGCAGGCCCGCAGGAGGCCGAGAGCAGGGAGGCCGAGTGCCAGGACGACGGCCAGGAGGACGAGCGTCGGGAAGCGCGGTCGCAGGAGGCCCGGTGAGCGAGGACACGATGAGCGGAGGCACGGTGACCGGGAGCGGGGCTCAGGGGAGCGCAGTGAGCGGGAGCGGGGCCCAGGGGAGCGCGGCGATCAGGGTGCTGCTGGCCGACGATCACCACCTCGTCCGGGAGGCGCTGGCGCTGCTGCTGGGGACCGTGGAAGGGATCGAGGTGGTCGCCGACGTGGGCCGCGGGGACGAGGCGGTGGCCCGCGCGCTCGCCGAACGGCCCGACGTGGCGGTGCTCGACATCGACATGCCCGGCCTGGACGGGCTCTCCGCGGCCGAGCGGCTCGCGGCGGAACTGCCCGGCTGCCGGGTCGTGATCGTCACCGGGCACGGAAGGCCGGGGAATCTGCGCCGCGCGATGGCGGCCGGCGTCCGCGGGTTCCTCGGCAAGGACGCCCCCGGCTCACGCCTCGCCGAGGTGATCGAGCAGGTCCACGCGGGCGCCCGCTACATCGACCCGCAGCTCGCCGCCGACGCCCTCGCCGCCGAGGAATGCCCCTTGACCCCTCGAGAACTCGACGCCTTGCGCGCCGCCTCCGACGGCTCCCCCGTCAGCCGCATAGCCCGCGCCCTCTCCCTCTCCGAAGGCACAGTCCGCAACTACCTGTCCTCCGCCGTCACCAAACTGAACACCCCCAACCGCCACACCGCAGTCCAAGCCGCCCGAGACCGAGGCTGGCTATAACCCACCCCCTACCGTCCCCACGCCCCCAGGCGTGCGGACGCCGTGACTGGTGGGCCTCTGGTGGGGCGCAGGTCGGCCCCGTGACCCGGGCGGCCTCGTTCCCTCTGGCGTGCGGACGCCGGGACCTGTGGGCGTCTGGCGGGCGCGGGGCGGGGGTCAGGAGAGGGCGGTGGCCACGGCGGCGGCTATCGGGGTGCGGTGGACGGGGCCGTGGCCGGGGAGGATGGTGTCGGCGGGCAGCGGGGCGAGGAGGTCCAGGGCGGCGCGGGTGGCGCGCTCGTCGTGGTTGAAGATCGGGTGCAGGAGCTGCGGGCCGCGGCGGCGCGAGGTCGGGTGCGCGGTGGCCAGGGCGTCGCCCGTCACCACGGCGCCGAGATCGGGCAGGTGGTAGCAGGTGTGGCCCGAGGTATGGCCGGGGGTGAGGACGGGGATGGGGCGGCCCGGGACGTCGAGGGCGCCGGTCGTGGGCAGGCCGGAGACCGGGTCGCGGACGAGGTCGTCGTGCGTGTGCGGGCGGGCCTCGGGGACGCGCGGGTCGGTCAGCACCCCGGCGCGCAGGATGTGCAGGGTCCAGCCGAGGAAGCCCGGCCGCCACAGGTTCGCCGCCACGTCCTTCGGCGCGGCCTGCTGCAGGTACTCGCGCCGGACGTGCGGGGCCTCCTCCGCCGAAGTGATCACCTGCGCCTTCGGCGCGAGCCGCAGCAGCTCGGGGATCGCCCCGATGTGATCGACGTGGGCGTGCGTGACGAGGATCGCGGTGATCTGCTCCGGCCGGTGCCCGACCGCCTCCAGGCTGTACCGCACCGTCTCCAGGTCGCCCGGGTACCCGGCGTCGATCAGGGTGACGTCGTCGCCCTCGGCGAGGATCGTCCAGTTGACGGCGGCGGCCTCGACGAAATGGGCGTCGTCGGACAGCCGGGTGATACGTGGGGCGCGCACAGCGGTCTCCTCGGCGGGTCGGGTTCGCCGCGACTCACGTCACGGTGCTGCCAAGCGGAGGCAAACACCTCGACCCTATCCGGAAGACTCTCCGAAGACTACTCAGCGTGATCGAGCCAACAGATCGGCAGAACGGTCATAAGACTGTCAAGCGGGTGCCATTTCGGCCTCGCGGCGGGGCTTCCACGCGGTGACCAGACCCGCGACGACGGCGCCGAGGGTGCCCAAGGCCTCATCGCCGAGCGTGTCCCGGTAGATCCCGACGCTCTCGGGCGTGTCGAGGATGAAGGCGCCGTACTCGGCGATCTCCCAGCCGATCGCGGCGATCGCCCCGATCCCCGCGCACAGCAGCACATGGGCCCACGGCGGCAGGGAGAGCGAGCCGCGGCGCAGCGCGACCCCGGCCGCCGACACCAGCAGCACCCAGTTGAAGAAGTGGCAGAAGTCGTCGAACCATCCGATGGTGTCGTAGAGATCGGCCGCGTTCCCCGCGACGTCGATCACGAACGGCGCCGTCAGCAGCGCGTCCACGTCCCAGGGGAACGCCCCGCCCTTCCCCAGTCGCCTGCGCGCCCACCAGACGACGGGCACCACCATCACCGCCAGCGGGTACGCGACGGCCCGCGCCCCCATCGCCTTGTCCGCGAACCGCTCCCACTCCGGAAACGCCAGGGCCATCCCCAGCAGCACCACGAGCGCCGCCTTCAGCCCGACCGAGACCACCCGCCACACACCCATGCCGCCCACCCTCCCGCACCCCGCCCGCCCCCGGCTACCCCTCACCCCACCCGCCCCGCCGTCCCACCCCTCCGCCCGCCCCGGCTGCGCCTCGCACGGCCGCGTGTGCCGACGCCTGGGCGCGCCGTGCCGCCGTTCGGCACCTCTGGCTTCGTCCGGCTGCTCCTCGCGGCGGTGTGCGGGGCGCGCGGGTGTTGCGCACGGCCACGGCTCCTTCTCGCGGGGCCGCAGGTGCGGGGTGGGGGTTGCCGGATGAGGGGGTGGGGCGCGCGGAAGCGCCGGCGGTGTCGGGTGGGGCTGGTGGGTGGTTCGGGTGGGGTCAGGTGGGGGTGGCGAGGACCAGGGGGAGGACGGCCGTGGCGCCGGCCTCGCGCAGGAGGCGGGCGGCGACGGTGAGGGTCCAGCCGGTGTCGGAGAGGTCGTCGATGAGGAGGACGGGGCCTGGCGGCACGTCGAGATCGAGGGTGAGGGAGCCCATCACGGTGCGCAGGCGGGTGGCGCTGTTGTGCTGGATCGGTGGGACCGGGCCGACGGAGGTGAGGGCGCCCAGGTAGGGCAGGCGGCCCAGGCGGCAGATGTGCTCGGTCAGGGAGGCGACCAGCGCGGGGCGGGTGCGCGAGGCGATCGAGGCGACCGCGACGGGCCGCTCCGCCCAGTCCCAGGAGGCGAGCACCTTGACGGCCTCGGCGAGGATCTCCTCGGGAACGGGGCCGTCGGCGGCCTGCCGGTCGACCAGGGCGCGCAGGCGCGGCCCCCAGCCGACCCCGGTGAGCCGCCCGACCGCGCGGCCTTCGGCGGCCTGCTCCGCGGGCGGGATGCGCCCGGAGAGCCCGAGATCGCTCTTGAGCCCGGTGGGCCACATCTTGCGCGGCTCCAGGACGATCCCGGGCCGGGCGAGCCGCTCGCGGGTCCCCGCGACGGAGGCCTCGGCGACGTCGGCGGGCCATGGCTCACCGGTGCACACGTCGCACCTGCCGCAGGGCTCGGCGGAGGCGTCGTCGAGGGTGCGGCGCAGGAAGACCATCCGGCACTCGTCGGTGTCGGCGTAGGCGAGCATCGTGCGCTGCTCGCGCTCGCGCGCCTCCTGGACGCGGGCGTACCGCTCGGCGTCGTACTCCCACGGCTGCCCGGTGGCGACCCAGCCGCCCTTCACGCGGCGGACCGCGCCGTCGACGTCCAGCACCTTCAGCATGGTCTCCAGCCGCGACCGGGACAGGTCCACCAGCGGCTCCAGCGCGATGGTGGACATCGGCCGGTCGCCGAGCGCGCCGAGGGTGGCCCGCACGAGCGGCTCGGGCGGGAAGGCCAGGGACGCGAAGTACGACCAGATCGCCTTGTCCTCGGCGCCTGGCAGCAGGATCACCTCGGCGCGTTCCACACCGCGCCCGGCGCGGCCGATCTGCTGGTAGTAGGCGACGGGTGAGGCCGGCGCGCCCAGGTGGACGATGAAGCCGAGATCCGGCTTGTCGAAGCCCATGCCGAGCGCACTGGTGGCGACCAGAGCCTTGACCCGGTTGCCCAGGAGATCCTCTTCGGCGCGCAGCCGCTCGGCCTGCTCGGTCTGCCCGGTGTAGGCGGCGACCTCGTACCCGCGCTCGCGCAGCAGGGCGGCGACCTCGTGCGCGGCGGCGACGGTGAGGGTGTAGATGATCCCCGAGCCGGGCAGCTCCGCGAGGCGCTCGGCCAGCCAGGCCAGCCGCTGCTCCGGGGTGGGCAGCTTGACCACGGCGAGCCGCAGGGAGTCGCGCTCCAGGGTGCCGCGCAGCACCAGGGTGCCCTCGCCGAGCTGCTCGGCGACGTCGGTGGTGACGCGGGCGTTGGCGGTGGCCGTGGTGGCCAGCACCGGGACGCCTGGCGGCAGCTCCGCGAACAGGGTGCGCAGCCGCCGGTAGTCGGGCCGGAAGTCGTGGCCCCAGTCGGAGATGCAGTGCGCCTCGTCGACGACGACCAGGCCTGCGTCCACGGCCAGCTTGGGCAGCACCCGGTCGCGGAACTCCGGGTTGTTGAGCCGCTCAGGGCTGACGAGCAGCACGTCGACCGCGCCGGAGGCGACGTCGGCGTAGACGGCCTCCCAGTCGTCGATGTTGGCGGAGTTGACCGTGCGGGCGTTGATCCCGGCCCGGGCGGCGGCCTCGATCTGGTTGCGCATGAGGGCCAGGAGTGGGGAGACGATCACCGTCGGGCCCGCGCCGCGGGCCCGCAGCAGGGACGTGGCCACGAAGTAGACGGCCGACTTGCCCCATCCGGTGCGCTGGACGACCAGCGCCCGGCGGCGGTCGGACACCAGGGCGGAGATCGCCCGCCACTGGTCCTCGCGCAGCTTGGCGGTGGCCCCGGCCAGCGCCCGCAGACACCTCTCGGCTTCCTCACGCAGTTCCATGCCCCCATGACTACCAGTCCGCGCCGACACTCGCGGACGAGCCTGTGGACAACTCTCCGGCGCCCCCGCCGCACCTGCGATTGATCCGTTATGCGCTGGTCAGGTGTCCGACTGCGGTCTGTCGGCCCCTGCTGGTAGACCTTTCGCGTCAGTTCCCCCAGAGAGGCCGATCGACGATGATCAATCACTTCATGGAGTCCTTCGCCGGTCTTCCGGTGTTCGACGTCACCGAGGAGACCGCGTTCACCGGGCTGCCCGACGCCGCGTCGGTGGCGTGGCGGCTGCGGATCGACGACTACGTCGAGGAGTTCGAGCCCTTCGAGAAGCTGTTCGCGGACTTCCTCGAGCACGTGGACACCGCCCGCGTCCAGGCGCTGATCTTCGGGAACTGGGGTCCGACCTACGAGGTGACCTCCACCAGGCCACTGGCGCTGCTCACCGACGCCGCCGAGCGCTTCCCGAACCTGAGGGCCTTCTTCTTCGCCGAGTACCTCCAGGAGGAGTCCGAGATCTCCTGGATCATGCACGGCGACATCACCCCCCTGTTCAAGGCCTTCGAGGGCCTTGAGGAGGTCGTCGTCCGGGGCGGCTCGGACCTCGCGCTGGAGCCGCTGAAGGCGCCGGCGCTGAAGTCCCTGCGCTTCGAGGCGGGCGGGCTGCCCGGCCGGGTGGTGCGCGCGGTGGCCGCCTCCGAGCTGCCCGCGCTGGAGTCCCTGGAGCTGTGGCTCGGCATCGAGGACTACGGCGGCACCACCGTGGCGGCCGACCTCGCCCCCGTCCTCAGCGGCGAGCGTCTGCCCTCGCTGGGCTTCCTCGGCATCCAGAACTCCGGCATCCAGGACGAGATCGCCGCGGCCGTCGCCGTCGCCCCGGTCGTCGCCCGGCTGGAGGCGCTGTCGCTGTCGATGGGCTCGCTCACCGACGTGGGCGCCGAGGCGCTGCTGTCCGGCCAGCCGCTCGGCCACCTCGCCCGGCTCGACCTGCACCACCACTACATGTCCGACGCGATGATGGCGCGCGTCGTCGCGGCGTTGCCCGGCGTCGAGGTGAACGTCGACGACCAGAGCGACCCCGAGGACGAGTGGCGCTACGTCGAGGTCTCGGAGTAGCCGGTGCGCCTCACCGTGGTCGGCACGCCGGGGGACCGCCGCGTCGGCCTCTTCGCGGCGGCCTGCGCGCGGGCCGGGCTGGCCGAGCCCTCCGTCGTCCCCTGGCGCGACGTCCTCGCCGGGCGTCCCTTCACCGTCGAAGGGATGCTCCGGATCGACTCCCCTGGGGAGGACGCGGAAGCCAACGCGCTGCTGCGCGGACCCGGCGACCCTTCCCGGATCGGCGGGGGAGCGCGCTGGTACCGCACCTTTCTCGACGGCCTGGAACGGCTGCGGCCCTACCCGTCCTTCGGCGACGCCGACGAGATCGCCGTGATGTTCGACAAACGCGTGGCCCACGCGCGGCTGGAGGCCGCCGGGGTGCCGGTGCCTCCCGCGCTGGGGCCGGTCGGCGGCTACGCCGAACTGCGGGAGCGGATGGCGGAGAGCGGGTTCCACCGGGTCTTCGTCAAGCCCGCGCACGGCTCGTCGGCCTCCGGGGTGGTCGCGCTCCAGACGGCGGGCGGCAGGATCCGGGCGCAGACCTCGGCGACGCGCGACGCGGCGGGCTGGTACAACGCGCTCGGCGTGCGCGCCTACACGGGCGAGGCCGAGGTGGCCGATCTCGTCGACGCGCTCGCGCCGGACGGCCTGCACGTCGAGAGGTGGTTCCCCAAGGCGGCGCTCGGAGGCAGGGTCTTCGATCTGCGCGTGGTGGTGGTCGCCGGGGAGCCGACGCACGCGGTGGCGCGCACCTCGCGGGCGCCCATGACCAACCTCCACCTCGGCGGCGCCCGCGGCGACCTCGCCGCGGTGCGGGCGGCCGTGCCGTGGGAGGAGGCCATGGACGTGTGCGTCCGGGCCGCGGCCTGCTTCCCGCGCAGCCTGATGGTCGGCGTGGACCTCCTCGTCGGGGTGGGCCTGCGGAGGTTCGCGGTCGCCGAGGTCAACGCGTTCGGCGATCTGCTGCCGAATCTGCCCGGTCTGTCCGGCGGCCATGACACCTATGATGCCCAGGTCGCCGCCTATCTACGGACGGAGCGTGTGACATCAGTGGATAACCGAAATGTCCGTGATGCCTGGTAGGACTGTGGGATCCGTCCACCCTGGAGGCCGCCGATGCCCGACATGAACACCATCGTCGGCACCCACGACATCGTGCTCGTCACCCTCGACACGCTGCGCTACGACGTCGCCGTCCGGCTCGCCGAGCAGGGCCGGACCCCTCGTCTGACCGAGCGGTTCTCCTGGCAGGAGCGGCACGCGCCCGGGAACTTCACCTTCGCCTCGCACATGGCGATGCTGAGCGGGTTCCTGCCGACCCCCGCGGGGCCCGGTCCGCATCCGCGGCTGTTCGCGGGGGCGTTCCCCGGCAGCGAGACCACCGCACCAGGCACCTGGACGTACGAGCAGGCGGATCTGCCCGCGGGGCTCGCCGCGGCCGGGTACCGGACGGCGTGCGTCGGCGGCGTCGGGTTCTTCAACGGGCTGACGCCGCTCGGCTCGGTGCTGCCCGGCATGTTCACCGAGGCGCACTGGGCGCGGGAGTTCGGGGTGACCTGCCGCGAGGGCCTCGACCACCAGCTCGACAAGGTGGCCGAGATCCTGGCGGGCGCACCCGAGCGGCTCTTCCTGCTGCTGAACGTGGCCTCGCTGCACCAGCCGAACCACTTCTACCTGCCCGGCGCGTCCGGTGACTCGCTGGAGACCCACGCCGCGGCCCTGGAGTACGTGGACGCGGGGATGGGGCGACTGTTCGGCATGCTGCGCAGGCCGTCGTTCGTCATCGTCTGCTCCGACCACGGCACCGCCTACGGCGAAGACGGATATGTCGGGCATCGTCTTGGGCACGAGGTCGTCTGGACCGTGCCGTACGGAGAGTTCGTGATCGCTTGATCCCCTTCAGCCCCTATCAGGGCTACGTCTACGCGTACCCGCACAAGTCCGCCTACCGCCCCCTCGACCCGGCCCCCGCCCTCGCCGACGTCTGGGCAGGCGAGGACACCTCCGCGCTGTTCCTCTACCTGCACATCCCGTTCTGCGAGATCCGCTGCGGCTTCTGCAACCTGTTCACCCGCACCGGCGCCCCCGAAGACCTCACCTCCGCTTACCTCTCCGCCTTGGAGCGCCAGGCGGACGCGGCCATGGACGCACTCGGGGACGTCCGCTTCTCCCAGGCCGCCTTCGGAGGAGGTACGCCGACCTACCTCACCGCCGCCGAGCTGGAACGCCTCTGCCTCCTCACTCGGCGGCTCGTGACGGGCGACGGCACACGCGGCGCGATCGGCGTGCCGCTGGGCGTCGAGACCTCGCCCGGCACGGCCACCCCGGACAGGCTCGCCGTCCTGCGCGACTTCGGCACCACCCGCGTCTCGATCGGCGTGCAGAGCTTCGTGGAGGCCGAGGCCCGCGCCGCGGTCCGGCCGCAGCGCACCGCCGAGGTGGTGCGCGCGCTCGACGCCATCCGCGACGCGGGCTTCCCGACCCTGAACGTCGACCTGATCTACGGCATCGAGGGCCAGACCGAGCGGACCTGGATCGACTCGATCGACCGGGCGCTGGAGTGGAAGCCGGAGGAGCTGTACCTGTACCCGCTGTACGTCCGGCCGCTGACGGGCCTCGGCAGGCTCGCCGGAGACTGGGACGACCAGCGCCTCGGCCTCTACCGGGCGGGGCGCGACCACCTGCTGGCCCTCGGGTACGAGCAGGTGTCCATGCGGATGTTCCGGCTGCCCACCGGCGCCGACGGGTCCCGGTACACCGAGTACACCTGCCAGGAGGACGGCATGGTCGGCCTCGGCTGCGGCGCGCGTTCCTACACCTCCCGGCTGCACTACTCGTTCGAGTACGCGGTGGGCGCCGCGGAGGTCCGCGCGATCATCGACGAGTACGTGCGGACCGAGGACTTCGGCCGCGCCCGCGTCGGGTTCCGCCTGGAGGACGCCGAGCGCCGCCGCAGGCACCTCCTGCAGTCCCTCCTGCAGGCCGAGGGCCTGGACATCGCGGCCTACGCCCGCAGGTTCGGCACCGACCCCGGCGACGACGCGGACCTCGCGCCCTTCGCCGAGCGGGGCTGGCTGGAGCGGACCGGGGAAAGGATCCTGCTGACGCCCGAGGGCCTCGCCCACTCCGACGCGATCGGCCCCGCCCTCTTCTCCCCGGAGGTCGACCGACTCATGGCCGCCTACGAAGCGCGCTGATGCTGACGATCCTCTACCGCGGCCCCTTGGCCGGCTGCGACTACGACTGCCCCTACTGCCCGTTCGCCAAGCGCCGCGACAGCCGCGAGCAGTTGCGCGCCGACCGCGACGCGCTCGCCAGGTTCGCCGCCTGGGTGGCCGCCCGCGACGAGGACACCGCGGTGCTGTTCACGCCGTGGGGCGAAGGCCTGGTCCGATCCTGGTACCGGGAGACGATGATCGCGCTGAGCCGCCTGCCGCACGTGCGGCGGGTCGCGATCCAGACCAACCTGAGCGGCCGGACGGCCTGGACGGCCCGAGCCGACCGCGAGTCCCTCGCCCTGTGGACGACCTACCACCCCGGGCAGGTGTCCCACGAAAGGTTCCTCGCCAAGAGCCTGGAGCTGACGGCCCTCGGAGTACGGCACAGCGTCGGCGTCGTCGGGCAGCCCGAGCACCTCGCGGCGGCCCGCCGGATGCGGGCCGACCTGCCGCGGGAGACGTACCTGTGGATCAACGCCGCCGAAGGCCTCACCTACACCGACGCCGAGGCCGCCGAATGGACGGCTCTGGACCCGCTGTTCTCCTACAGCCGCCACCCGCACCGCAGCCTCGGCCTGCCCTGCCGGACCGGCCATGACGTCGTCTCCGTCGCCGGGGACGGGACGGTGCGGCGCTGCCACTTCGTGAAGACGCCGCTGGGCAACCTCTACGACGGCACCTTCACCCCGAGTGCGGCGCCCTCGGCCTGCCCGAACGGCCTGTGCGACTGCCACATCGGCTACCTGCACCTGGAGCCGCTCCACCTCTACGACGTCTTCACCGGCGGCCTGCTGGAGCGCATTCCGGCACACCTGTAGGACCGCCCGCCCGGGCGGCCCGCCGCGCACCTCCGTGACGCCCCGGCCCCTGTTCGCGGGGCGCCACGGCCGACCTTGGGAAAGGACTCCGATCAGGTCTCCTTCTCCGGCCGGTACTCCTGCTCGGTCAGCCCGAACGTCCAGGCGACGCCCTCGCGGGCCGTCCTGGTGCGCGGCGGCACCCGCAGGTAGTAGGTGCGCACGGAGCCGTCCGGCTCGGGCGTGGAGTTCAGCACCTCGACCATGACGACGGGCTCGTCGTCCGGCAGCTCGATCCGCCAGAGGGTGCCGGTCTCGTCCTTGTGCACGGGGGCCGCGCCGGACTCGGCGAGGTACCTGTCGAAGCCGAAGTGCTCCAGCATCACGCGGCGCAGCTCGGCGTTCCGCTCGGCTCTGATCCGCGCGGGGGTGAGCTCGGCGAGGGCGCCGACGAACTCGGCGGGGAAGGGCATGCCGCGCCACGCGTACAGGGCGAAGCCGTCGGGGTAGGCCAGGGCGGGGCCGTCGCCGCTGTGCAGGCGGCCCGGCTCGTCGCGGCACAGCCGGGAGGGGCGCTCGCTGAAGATCACGAGGTTCTCCCGCGGCCACCACCAGCCGGCCGACGCGGCGACCTCGGCGAGGCCCTCCAACGGCCCGAGGCGGCCGAGGTCGGCGAACAGACCGAGCCAGGGCGCGTCGTGCTGGCCGAGGACGGCGTCGAGCGACGCGCCGCGCAGCAGCGGGGCGACCTCCTCGCCCCCGAAGTCGGCGAACGCGTTCCTGATCCTGGTGACGAGCCCGTACACCGCCTCCCAGGTGAGCCCGCCGGTGCGCGCCCACGCCTCCGCCCAGCCTGCCGGGCCGAGTTCGGCATGCGCGGCCGCCCGCTCGCCCTCCCAGGGAAGGGTCCGCACCCGCTCCCGGACGGACGCGCCACCCCCGAGCCGCGCGAGGACCTCGACGGACACCTCGAGGCCCGCCGACCCGAAGCCCGAACCTTCCGCCGGGGATGGCCGGGAGGGGGTCAGGGTGCGGTCGGGGAGGTCCGGGGAGCGCAGGACGCAGCCCGGCGGGATGAGGCCCTCCAGGCGGGCGCGGGTGGCGGGGGAGAGTTCGGGGTCGAGGAGGGCGGCCAGGACGGCGCCGGCGAAGGGGGAAGGGGCCCACAGCACATGCTCGGGCTCGGGCAGGCCCGCCGTCCGGTAGGCGGCGGCCGCTCCGGCCTCGGCGCGCGGGCGGTCTGCGGGGGAGGCGGTGAAGGGCATCGTCGGGATCACCGTTTCGTGGGTCGGGGGGAGGGAGGGCGGCGACGGGGTTCGAGTCAGTCGGCGACCGCGCGGGCGTCGAAGTCCGCAGCGACGTACTCGCGCTGGCGCGTGACCTGGAACCAGCCCGCGGGCAGCGTGATCGGCCCGTGCTCCTCGTGGACGAGCCGCCCGCCCTCTGGCAGGTGCAGGTAGTCCGACTCCATGGGATGCGGGGTGCGGTGCAGCGCGCCCTGCCCGGTGATCGCGTGCGCGTGGCCGGTGGCCTCGCCGAGGGCGAGCACGATGCGGCCCCGCGCGTCGCGCGCGACGGGAGGCAGCGCGAGCACGGCGGGCGGCACGGCCGCGGCGTCGATCGGACGGATCAGAATGTCTCCCTGGCGGTACATGGCACGACCGTAACCGCCCCCACTGACAGAACCCGCCCCCGCGGATCCACGCCCCGAACCGAGAACACCTCGGCCTCGCGCGGGCGAGCGCGGGGCCGAGGTGCGTCAGGGGAGCCGGGGAACGCCGGCGGGCGGTCAGGCGGCGGGCAGGACCGAGCCCTGGTACTGCTTCTCGATGAACGCGCGGGTCTCCGGCGACTGGAGCAGTTCCAGCAGCTCGGTGATCTGCGGGTCGGTCTCGTCGCCGGTCTTCACCACGAGGCCGTTGGCGTAGGGGTTGCCGTCGGCGGACTCCAGCGCGAGGGCGTCCTCGGACGGGACGAGACCGCCGGAGATGGCGTAGTTGCCGTTGATGACGGCGGCGTCGACGTCCTGGAGGGAGCGCGGGAGCTGCGCGGCCTCAAGGGCCTTGAACTCGAGGTTCTTGGGGTTGGCGGTGATGTCCTTCTCGGTGGCGGTGACGCCCGCGCCGTCCTTGAGGGTGATGACGCCCTCGTCGGCGAGCAGGAGCAGCGCGCGGGCGCCGTTGGTGGCGTCGTTGGGGATCGCGACCGTGGCGCCGCTCTTCAGCGCGTCCAGGGACTTCGCCTTCTCGGAGTAGACGCCGAGGGGCTCCAGGTGGATGTTGCCGACCCAGGTGAGGTCGAGGCCCTTCTCGGCCTTGAAGTCCTCAAGGTAGGGCTTGTGCTGGAAGTAGTTGGCGTCGAGGGTGCCGTCGCTGAGCGCGATGTTCGGCTGGACGTAGTCGGAGAACTCCTGGATCTCCAGGTCCAGCTCAGCCTTCTCGGCGAGGTTGTCCTTGACGAAGTTCAGGATCTCCGCGTGCGGGGACGGGCTGGCGCCGATGACGAGCTTGTCGTCGGCGGACTCGGTGGAGCCGCCGCAGGCCGCGGTGAGCGCCAGGGCCGCGGCGGACAGGGCGACGGTGATCTTACGGAGCACGGGAGTGCCTTTCGGGTCTCTTACTTGTGGGAGAGCCGCCGGACGAGGAGATCGCCCAGCATCTGGATGACCTGGACCAGCACGACCAGCACCGCCACGCAGGCGATCATGGTGCCGGTCTCGAAGCGCTGGTAGCCGTAGCGGATGGCGAGGTCGCCGAGGCCGCCGCCGCCGATCGCGCCGGCCATGGCCGAGTAGCCGACCAGGGTGATCACGGTGACGGTCAGGCCCGCGACGAGACCGGGCCGGGCCTCGCGCAGCAGGACCTTCCCGACGATCTGGGCGCGGGAGGCGCCCATCGCGCGGGCGGCGGAGACGACGCCGGGGTCGACCTCGCGCAGCGCGGTCTCGGCGAGCCGCGCGAAGAACGGGATCGCGCCGATCGTGAGCGGCACGATCGCCGCCTCGGTGCCGATGGTGGTGCCGACGATCGACCTGGTCAGCGGCAGGACCGCGACCATGAGGATGATGAACGGCAGGGACCGCCCGACGTTGACCACGAGGCCGAGCACCCGGTTGACCGGGACGCAGGGCGCGAGGCCGCCGCGGTCGGTGAGGATGAGCAGGACGCCGATGAGGAGTCCGCCCACCGCGGTGATGACGGCGGAGACCCACACCATCTGGAGGGTCTCCTGCAGGGCGAGGAACAGGTCGGCGCTCACGCCGCGATCTCCAGGGTGAGGCCGCTCTCGCGCAGGTGCGCGATCTGCGGGGCGTTGAGTTCGGGCGTGCCGGGCAGTTCGATGCGCAGGCGTCCGACGCGGGTGTCGCCGACCTCCTCGATGGCGCCGCCGAGCACGTTCACGTCGATCGAGTACGTGCGGGCGAGCGAGGAGATGAAGGGCGTGGAGGCGTCGTCGCCGATGAAGGTGACGTCCAGGATCGTCGTGTCCGGGCGGGTCTTCGGCTCGGGCAGCGGGAACAGGCCGCGCGCGAGTTCCGAGCCGGGGGCGGCCAGCAGGTCGAGGACCTTGCCGGTCTCGGTGATCCTGCCGTCGCGCATGATCGAGGCGGAGTCGCAGATCTTCTTGACGACCCCCATCTCGTGGGTGATCAGCAGGATCGTCAGGCCGAGGTCGCGGTTGAGGTCGCGCAGGAGATCCAGGACGGAGTCGGTGGTCTCGGGGTCGAGCGCGGAGGTGGCCTCGTCGGACAGCAGCACCTTGGGGTCGGCCGCGAGCGCGCGGGCGATGCCGACGCGCTGCTTCTGGCCGCCGGACAGCTGCGCGGGGCGGGCGCGGGCGTGCTCGGCGAGGCCGACGAGCTCCAGGAGCTCCCCGACGCGGCGCAGCCGCTCGCGGCGGGGCACGCCGGTGACCTCCAGCGGGAACGCGACGTTGCCGGCGACGTCGCGGGAGCCGAGGAGGCCGAAGTGCTGGTGGATCATGCCGATGCGCTGCCTGGCCTTGCGCAGGTCGGCGCCGCCGAGGGCGAGGAGGTCGGCGCCGTCGACGTGGACGCGGCCGCTGTCGGGCCGCTCCAGGGCGTTGACGCTGCGCAGGAGGGTGCTCTTGCCCGCTCCGCTGCGGCCGATCACGCCGTGGATCTCGCCTTCGGCCACATCGAGGCTGACGCCGTCGAGGGCGGTCACGGTCCTGCCGCGGGTGCGGTAGACCTTGCTGAGGTCGTCGAGCTTGATCACGAGGTCTCATTCCCGGGCAGGGCCGCGTTCGGGCGCGGCGCTGCGGTAGTGGGGCGTACAGGGGCGGGAGCGCACGGGGGCTCGGCTGGCCGAGCCCGTGTCAGGGCCTCAACCGCACATTCGCCGACACGCGACGCGCACGGCCCACAGCGGGCGGCGGTCTCTCGGGTCGGCGTTCACGGACATGAGCTAATCATAAGACGGACATGTCCGCAAAATCGGAAAGTAGTCGATCACCACGCTAGGTGATCAGTTGCGGGCATGCGAAAAGGGGCGGGATCCGAAGATCCCGCCCCTTTCGTGAGGCTTGGCTACAGAGCCGGGCGGGCGCCCAGGTGGGTGATCGCCCGGGCGGCGAGGCGGTTGCCGGCGGCGAGGGCCTCGGTCGGCGGCTTGCCGTCGAGCCACGCCGGCAGGAAGCCGGCGATGAAGGCGTCGCCCGCGCCGGTGCCGTCGACGACCTTCTCGACGGGCTCGGCGGGCACCACGATGGGCTCGGGGCGGCCGTTGGTGTACCAGAGGGAGCCTTCGTCGGCCATCTTGATGACGACCTGCGGGTACCAGGCGGTGAGCACCTTGGCGGCCAGTTCAGGCTCGTCCCGGCCGGTCAGCGCCTCGGCCTCGGACGTGCTGACGATCAGCAGCTTCGTGCCGTGGGTCCACTCGAAGAACGGCTCGGCCCCCGCGCGCTTGAGCGGCGAGGAGGAGGCGCCGTCTACGGAGACCGACATGCCGGCCTTGCCCGCCAGGCGCAGCGCGTGCAGCGCCGCGTTGCGGGAGCCTTCGTTGAGCAGCGAGTACCCCGAGACGTGCAGGTGGCCACCGGGCGTGAAGAGGTCCGCGGGGATGTCGTCCGGCAACAGCGCGCCGTTGGCCCCCGGGTCGGACATCATGGTCCGGTCGCCCTTGTGCGTGATCAAGATCACACACGTGCCGGTCGGCCGTTCCGGGTCCATGACGAGCCTGGCGTCGACGCCGTAGCCCATCAGTTCCATGTCACGGTTCCGGCCGTTGATGTCGGAGCCGCGGCGGCCGACGAACGCGACGTCGACCCCCTCGACCGCGAGCCAGGCCGAGACGTTCGCCCCCGAACCCCCGCCGTGCATCGTCACGCTGGCCGGGGTGTCGCTCCCCTTGGCCAGGGGGTACGCGGCCCGTGCCACGGCGTCGGTCATCAGATCGCCGACCACGACCACGCGTGTCATGATTCACCTCGCTCTTACGGCAGCTCCGCCTCACGACAGACCCGCACCATTCTGCCTGGGCGTGCCGACGACCGTAACAGCTCGGGCCCTCGGATTTGGTCTCGAACGCGCAGCGAAACGGGTAACGGCCCGACCTCTTGTCCGGACCGTTCACATGGACCCTTCCCAGTAAACCCCGGAACGCGGGGACCCGAACCGGTCAGGTCGGGCTCGTGACCCTCGCGCGTCCGTTATTGCGCTGTCGCCTACGCTCGACTTGTGACCGATCATCCCTATCCCGATCACTGGGAGGCGGACGTCGTCCTCTCCGACGGCGGGACCGCCCACCTGCGCCCCATCAGGCCCGAGGACGCGGAGCTGCTGCGGGCTTTCTACTCGCGGGTCTCGGCCGAGTCGATCTACTACAGGTTCTTCTCCCCGCGCCCCCACCTGAGCGAGAGAGAGATTCGGCATTTCACCACGGTGGACTATTCCGACCGAGTCGCGCTGATCGCCACGATTGGCAAGCAAATGGTGGGTGTGGTCCGTTATGACAGGACAAAGGATCCCGACCAGGCCGAGGTCGCGTTCCTCGTCGAGGACGCGCACCAGGGCCGCGGCGTCGGCTCGGTCCTGCTGGAGCACCTGGCGGCGGCGGCCCGCGAGCGCGGAGTGGCCCGCTTCGAGGCCAACGTGCTGCCCGACAACCGCAAGATGACCAAGGTCTTCAAGGAGGCCGGGTACGCCGCCGTCCAGCGGTTCGAGGACGGGATCATCCAGCTCACCCTGGACCTGCAGCCCACCGAGACGTCCGTGGAGGTCATGGCCGCCCGCGAGCACCGGGCGGAGTCGCGGTCCATCCGGCGGCTGCTGCACCCCGCGTCCGTCGCGGTGATCGGCGCCAGCCGGGTCTCGCACAGCGTCGGCCAGACGGTCCTGCGCAACCTCCTCGGCGCGGACTTCACCGGGCCCGTCTACCCGGTGCACCCCGAGGCCCACGCCGTCGCCGGCGTACGCGCCTACCGGACGGTCGCGGAGATCCCCGACGAAGTGGACCTCGCGGTGGTCGCGGTGCCCTCCTCGGCGGTCCAGGACGTCATCGCCCAGTGCGCGGCCAAGGGCGTGCACGGCCTCGTCGTCGTCTCCTCGGGCTTCGCCGAGACGGGCGAGGCGGGCCGCTCGGCCCAGCAGGACCTCGTCCGGGTCGCCCGCGCCAACGGCATGCGCGTGGTGGGCCCCAACTGCCTCGGCATCGCCAACACCGACCCCGCGGTGCGGCTGAACGCCAGCCTCGCCCCCGTCCTGCCCCACCGGGGCCCCGTCGGCTTCTTCTCCCAGTCCGGCGCCCTCGGCATCGCGATCCTCCAGCGGACCGCCGAGCGGGGTCTCGGCCTGTCCACCTTCATCTCCGCGGGCAACCGGGCCGACGTCTCCGGCAACGACCTCCTGCAGTACTGGGAGGCCGACCCCTCGACCACCGCCGTCATGCTGCACCTGGAGTCGATCGGCAACCCCCGCAAGTTCACCAGGCTCGCCCGGCGGGTCTCCCTCAGCAAGCCGATCGTCGCGGTGAAGACGGGCCGGTCCCTCCAGGGCGTGCCCCTCGGCCACGCGGTGCGCCGGATCGAGCTGCCCGACCACGCGGTGAGCGCGCTCTTCGAGCAGGCGGGCATGCTGCGGGTGGAGGACCTCGGCGAGATGTTCGACGTCGCCCAGCTGCTCGCCTACCAGCCGCTGCCCGCCGGCAACCGCGTGGCGATCATCGACAACGCCGACTCCCTCGGGCTGCTTGCCCGGGACTCCGCGGCGGCCCACGGACTGGTCGCGGCCCGGCTGGACTCGCTCGGCCCGAACGCGGTGGCCGCCGACTACACCCGGGCGCTCACCGAGGCCGTCGAAGACAACTCCTGCGACTCGGTCCTCGTCATGTACACGCCGCCGGTGCTCGGAGGGGCCGAGCTGATGCTGTCGCGCGCACGCGAGTCGGAGCCGGTCGCGGAGGCGATCTCCGCCGTCGCCCGGGGATCCGCCAAGCCCGTCCTCGCGACCTACCTCGGACAGAAGGGCATGCCGAGCGCCCTGCGGGTCCTGTCGGAGACGGGAGAACCCGGCCCCGGCTCCGTGCCCTCGTACTCCGCCCCGGACGACGCCGTACGCGCCCTGTCCTACGCGTCCCGCTACGCGGCCTGGAGGCGCCGCCCGCACGGCCACCTCCCCGAACTGGAGGGGATCGACCAGGAGGCGGCGCGCGATCTCGTCGCCGGGTGGCTGGACCGAGGGGAGCGGGGAGACGCCGAGGAACTCCTCGCCTGCTACGGCGTACCCGTAGGGGGCCAGCGCGGCGGCGTCGCCGTGCACATCGTCACCCAGGAGGACCCGTCTTTCGGCGCGGTCGTGTCTTTCCGCCTGTCGGACATCGCAGCGGCCCTCCTCGACGACCGCGCCTACCGCCTCGCGCCTCTCACCGACCTCGAAGCCGCCGACATGGTCCGCGCCATCCGGATGGCGCCTCTGCTCTTCGGCCACCAAGGCGCGGACAAGGTCGCCGTGGAGGCCCTGGAAGAGCTGCTCATCAGGGTCGCGCGCCTGGCCAGCGACCTTCCCGAAGCCGCCCGCCTGGAACTGGAGCCCGTCATGGTCGACGCCACCGGCGTCACCGTCACCGACGCCCGGCTGACCCTCGCCCAGCCGCCGGGCGCCCGCCTTCCGTTGGAACCACGCCGGATGTGAGGCCCTCGGCCGCCGGGATCCAGCCTGATCCCGGCGGCCGTGTCCCGGCTCTACGGGATGCGCTCGGGCTCTGGGACAGGCAGGATGGGGGAATGAGGGAAACCCGAGCGAAGGACGACCACGGGTTGCGCAGCGCAATCGAGCGCAGCGGCTACTACCCGGAGCTGGTCGCCGGGGCCGTCGAGTCGGCACTGGGCACCGAGGACGTGCTCGCCTACGTGGTCCACCACGAGGCGGCGTTCGACCCGGGCATGGAGGTCCGCAGGCACGTCACCGTCCTCGTCCTGTCGCCGACCCGGCTGCTGTTCTGCCACACCGACGAGCACCCGCCGAGCGACCTTGTGCCGCAGCCGCACTGTTCGACCACGACCGAGGCGGTCAAGCTCGACCGGATCTCCTCCGTCGCCGTCACGCGGGTCGTGCCGCGTCCGGAACGCTATGTGCCGGGCGTGCCGCCCACCGAGGTCGTGCTGACCCTCGGCTGGGGCGTGAACTCCCGGATCGACCTGGAGCCGGCCGGCTGCGGCGACGAGAACTGCGACGCCGACCACGGCTACACCGGCGCGGTCACGTCCGACGACCTCTCCCTGCGCGTCAGCGAGGCCGCCGACGGCGGCGAGGCGGTCACGCAGGTGCTGGCGTTCGCCGAGGCGCTGACGGCGGTGACGACGGGGTGAGCGGGTTCCCGGAGATCCCGGTGCCGCGCTACGGCGAGACCGCGCTGGCCGACCTGTCCTCCTCGGTGCTCGGCTCACTGGGCGTGCAGGGCGCGAAGAACGTGCTGAGCCTGCCCGAGCTGCCGCGCGCCTGCGTCCTGCTCATCGACGGCATGGGCTGGGAGCTGCTCAAGGCGCACCCGGAGGAGACGCCCTTCCTGAGTTCGCTTCCCGGCCGTCCCCTGACCGCGGGCTTTCCGGCCACCACGGTGACGAGCCTCAGCTCCCTGTCCACGGGCCTGCCTCCGGGCGCGCACGGGATGGTCGGCCTCCAGGTCGCCGTTCCGGGCGAGGGAAGACTGCTCAACTGCCTCCGCTGGGACAACGGCCAGACCGATCCCGAGACCTTCCAGCCCCGCCGCACCGTCTACTCCCGGGCCGCCGACGCGGGCATCGCCTCCAGCTACATCGCATCCGGCGCGTACATGGGCAGCGGCTTCAACTCGGCCATCACCCGCGGCGTGAAGTACGTCCCGGCCGACGGCCTCGGCCAGCTCGTCGCACGCGCGGAGGAGGCCCTGGAGGGCAAGCGCGCGCACGTCACCGTGTACCACTCCGACCTGGACACCGCCGGGCACATGTACGGCGCGGGCTCCAAGACCTGGCGGCACCAGCTCAGGTTCGTCGATCTGCTGGCCGAGCGGCTCGCCGAGGTCATCCCCGCGGGCACCGCCCTGTACATCACGGCGGACCACGGCATGAGCAACCCCGACGACAAGGTCGACGTCGACGACCACCCGGCGCTCACCGAGGGCGTCGCGCTGTTCGGCGGCGAGGCCCGCGCCCGGCACCTCTACACCGTGGACGGCGCCGCCGACGACGTCAGGGCGGCGTGGGCCGAGCACTTCGGCGACCGCGCGTGGGTCATGTCGCGCGCGCAGGCCGTCGCGGCGGGCTGCTTCGGCCCGGTGGACCCCGCGATGCTGCCCCGCATCGGCGACGTCGTCGCCGTGGCGCGCGGCGGCCTGGCGATCACCCGGACGGCGGTCGACCCGATCGACGGGTTCATGGTCGGCATGCACGGCTCGCTCGTGCCCGAGGAGCAGCTCGTGCCGCTGCTGTGGACGGCGCGATGAGCACGGGACATCAGCCCCTGCCCGAACGGGACGGCAGCGGTCACACTGACGATGTGCGGCCCCTCATCGACGCGCAGGGCCTCGCCCGACTGCGCGACCAGGCAGTGATCCTCGACGTCCGGTGGCGCCTGGGCGGCCCGCCCGGCGCCGAGTCCTACCGCGCCGGGCACATCCCCGGCGCGGCCTATGTCGACCTCGACACCGAGCTGGCCGGGCCGCCCGGCGCGGGCGGGCGCCACCCGCTGCCCGCCGCCGCGGACTTCCAGGCGGCGATGCGGCGGGCCGGGGTCGGCGACGACTCCCTCGTCGTGGTCTACGACGACGCCGACGCCACCAGCGCCGCCCGCGCGTGGTGGTGCCTGCGCTACTTCGGCCATCCGCGGGTGCGCGTCCTGGACGGCGGCTTCACGGCCTGGACCAGGGCGGGCCTGCCCGTCGAGAAGGAGCCGGCGGAGCCTGAGCCCGGTGGCTTCACCGCCCGTCCGGGCGCGCTGCCGGTGGTCGACGCCGAGGGCGCGGCGGAGCTCGCCAAGGCGGGCGTCCTGCTGGACGCCCGCGCGGCCGAGCGGTTCCGCGGCGAGGTCGAGCCGGTCGATCCGGTCGCCGGGCACATTCCGGGCGCGGTCAGCGCGCCGACGTGGGCGAACGTCGGAGGGGACGGCAGGTTCCTGGCCCCGGCGGTCCTGCGCGAGCGGTTCGCGGCCCTGGGCGCCACCGACGCGGCCGACGTGGCCGTCTACTGCGGCTCCGGCGTGACCGCGTCCCACGAGATCCTCGCGCTGACCCTCGCCGGGGTCCCCGCGGCGCTCTACCCGGGCTCCTGGTCCGCCTGGGTCGCCGACCCTTCCCACCGCGTCGCCACCGGCCCCTGATTCCTGCTTCCAGGCCGCAAGCCCGAATTCACCGGGCTTGCGGCGCTGGACGATGCGCCCGCGCCCCGAAAGCCCGTGACCACGGGCTTTCGCGCGCGCTGCCCGAGATGCCTGCGGAGAGGCCTCCCCGACCCTTCAACCCTCCGCGAAGCCCGACGGCGCAGGCTTCGCGGGGTCGGCGGGTCAGGTGCCCGCGCCGTAGGACTGGAGCCCCATACGGGCCGAAGTACGCGGGAGGGCGGCCAGGGCCTCGACGGGGGAGGCGCCCGCGGCCATGCGGCGGTGGAGGTCGGCCATGAGGCCCGGGGCGGAGGCGTCGGGCAGCGGCGTCACCGCGGCGATGACGGTCCGCGCGCCCGCCGACAGCAGGACGCCGGGCAGCCCGAGGACGTCGTCGCCCTGTCCGGCGTCGCAGGCCGCGAGGACGACGACGGACGGGGGCCGCCCGAGCGCGTTGAGGTCGTGCCCCGTCAGCGGGCCCGCGCGCAGGTCGAGGCGGGAGCCCAGCGGGTCGTCGTGCAGGTGGACGCCGTGGGCCGCGATGTGGGCGATCCTGGCCCCGGCGAGCGCGCCGGGGTCGGTCCGGATCAGCGCGTCCGGGTAGAGGGCCGCGATGTCCGCGAGTTCGGCCTCTGCGTGCTGGAGGCCGGGCCCGGAGAGCAGGACGACCGGGCCGGGTTCAGGACGCCGTTCCTGGGCGAGGAGCCAGGCGGTCGCCGAAGGCACGACGGTGAAGGGAACCTCGGTTATCGCCGTCCAAGGCAGCCCGTACAGGGGACCCGTCGGAGCGATGACGAGCTCCAGACCGTCGAGGAGGCCCAGGGCGGGTGCGAACCGTGACCGCAAGGACGCGATCGGGGTGCTCGCGCAAGAGCCGTCGACCATGGCCCGGGTCAAGGCGGAGCGGACAAGGCGGGTCTCCCTGACGGCCGCGTCATAGGAGCCGAGGGCGGCCCTCCGGACGCGTCCGCCGCGCACGGCCAAGGCGAAGAGGTGGTCGCCGGCCCGGACGAGTTCCAGGAGCCCGATCCCGTGCAGCCCGGCCAGCAGGTCGGGCATCGCCACCGAAGGGCGGGCCGGAGCGGCCCCTGCGCTCAGCGCCCGCGCGCGCCCCATGAGGCGGCTCTCCGGAGGACGGCGCATCAGCGCGGGGAAGAGGATGCTCCTGCGGAGTTCCTCCAGCTCCAGAAGCTCCCGGTCGGTACGGGCGAGGCGTACGGAGAGCGGAGACAGGTCCGCGCAGGCCCCGGCGAGAACGCCCCGCAGTTCCACCGAGTCGCCGGAGGCGGCGAGCGCGGCGGCGGTGCGCAGCGCGTCACGCAGGGCCTTGCGCGCTTGCGGCTCCTCGCCCCGCGCGCAGTGCACGTGGGCCGACGTCCGGTACGCCCGCAGCCGCAGCGCCGCGGAGGCCGCGGTGACGGGCCGCGGCAGGAGGTCGGGCTCCGCGGGGAAGGCGAGGGCGGCCTCCACCCGGGTGCGCAGCGCGGGGTCGGTCCAGCCGAAAGCGTCGAGCCGCGCCGCGGTCGTGCGGACCGAGACCAGCAGGGAGGGCGAGCGCTCCCCGCGCGCCGTCCAGGCCCGCAGCAGCACGCTGCGGGCCTGCGCCTCCCAGCCGGGCCTCGATTGCGCGGCGAACAGGGTCTCGGCCTCACGAGCCGACTCGGCCGCGCGCGCGGTGTCCCCGCAGGCGAGTTCGGCCTCGGCTCGGGCGAGCAGCGCGGTCGCCGCGTCGGCCGCGAAGCCGGCGCGGCCCGCCGCCTCGACCGTCTCGGCGAGCAGTTCGCGCGCCTCGCCGCACAGTCCGGCCTCCAGCAGCGCCGAGGCGTGGTCGAGCCGGTGCTGGGCGCGGCGCTCGCCGGTGAACTCGGGCGCGATCTCGGCGAAGAGCCCGAGCGCGCGCGAGAACTGCCCGCGCAGCGCCGCGAGGTGCGCCTCGTTGTGGCGGACCATCAGCTCCAGCCGGCGCGGCCCGAGGCGCGCGGCCAGTGAGGCGGCCGCGCCCAGCGCGCTTTCGGCCTGCGTGAAGCGGCCCGCCTGGGCCAGGGAGATCCCGTTCGCCATGAGCCGGGCGGCCCGCCAGACGGGGTCTCCGGTACCGGGCCGCGCCGGACGGTCCACCTTGCCCTGGGTGGCGCGCGCGTAACTGCGATGCAGAGACAGCCGTTCGAGGTCGGAGCCCGCAAGGTGCGGCTCGGCTTCGTCGGCCAGGACGAGTGCCTCGGCGGTCCTGCCCGAGGCCGTCAGCAGCGCGACCATGACGGCCTGGACGCGTGCGGTGAGGGCGGGGTCGCCCGGGCAGAGGGAGAGCGCGGACTCCAGCAGGCGGTGGCCTTCGGCGAGGTCGCCCGTCTCCTTGGCGTCCAGGGCCCCGGTGAGAAGGACGTCGATCACAAGGTGGTCCAGCTCGTGACGATCGAAGCCCCGTCGGCCAGGGCGAAGTGCAGCATCACCGGGCCGGGCATGACGCCGTCGGCCAGGAAGAAGCCCGTGGCGTCCACCGCGGCGGGCGTCTCGCCGCCCGTGTGCCGCACGGTGAGGTGGGCGGCGCGGGCGGGGGCGACCCGTCCCGTCAGGCAGAGCCGGTGCCTCCCCGCGGAGACCTCGACCTCCACCGACAGGCCGGTCGCCTCGAACGTCAGCATCCGGGCGGCGCCGCGCAGTCCGGCTGCGGCGGGGGTGAGGGAGGCGACGAGTTCGGCGAGCGCCGCGTCGGGGTCCCGGAAGTCCAGGGCGGCGCGCGCCGCCTCGAAGGAGCGCTCCGGAGGAGGGTCGAGTAGGGCGAACGCGCGTTGGATCTCGTGCAGCAGGTCGTTCATGGCAGGAAGGTCCCTTCGGCCCCGGCGGACGCCCTGGGCATTCGGCCGGAAACGGATCGAGAGCCGCCGTTCGCGGCGGAGTGGTGGCGCCTCAGTCGGCGAGGGCCGCCTCGAGGGCGCGCAGGCAGCGGGCGCGTGCGGGGCCGACGCCGCCGCGCGGCAGGCCGAGCGCCGCGGCGACGTCGGCGTAGGGCGTGGCGGCGGCCAGGAGCCGCAGCATCCGGCGGCAGGGCTCGGACAGCGACTCCAGGGCCGCGGCGACCCGGGAGAGCCGATCGCGCGCGACGCACACCGGCTCGGGGCCGGGCCGCGGATCGGGCCGGTCGAGCGGCTCCCGGGGCAGGGGCACCGGGACGCGCGGCACGCATTCGCGGCGGCAGGTGGTCGCCAGCCAGGCCCCGACCGCCTCCGGTGAGCGGAGGGCGGCGAGGTGCTGGACGAGCCGCAGCCACGTCGTCTGGACGACGTCCTCGGCGGCGGGCCCGGACAGCCCGTGCGCCCTCGCGATCGACCAGAGCATCGGGTGGTAGTGCGCGACCAGGGCGTCCCAGGCCGCGGCGTCCCCTTCCCTGGCCCGCTCGACGAGGTCGCCCGGCGCGGCGGTGGCTGGTTCGCTCACGCGACGAGCGTGCCCAGGCCGGGCCGGACCGGGCCCGCGCCGAGGACGGCGTCGGTCGCGTCGCCGGGCGCCACGCCCCGGGCGATCCGGGCGGCGACCTCCCCGGCGACGGCGGGGGCCGCGAACGACGTCCCCGACCAGGCCGCGTAGCCCTCGAACTCCCCGAAGCGCACGAACGTGCTGCGCACCGCGGTGCCCGGCGCGGCGGCGTCGACCCACCATCCGTGGTTGGAGAACCAGGCCCGCTCCTCGCCGTCGAGCGCGGCGACCGCGACGACCTGCTTGAGCGCCGCGGGCCAGAACGGCCGGTCGGAGGCGGTGTTGCCCGCGCACGCGGTGACGACGGTGCCGCGGCCGAGCGCCGCGACGGCGCGCTGGAGCAGCGGGGAAGGCCTGTCGTCGAAGGTGTGGCAGCCGAGGGACAGGTTGACGACGTCGGCCTGGAGCCCGTGCAGCGCCCGGATCACCTGGAGTTCGTCGCCGACGCCGTCGCCGCCGATGACCCTGCGCGCGACGATGCGGGCCGACGGGGCGCGCTGCAGGACGAGGCCCGCGATGAAGGTCCCGTGGCCGGACTGGGCGTCGAGTTCGTAGTCGAGGTCGGCGTCGAGGACTTCGCGGTCGGCCTCGGCGTGCTCGGTGAACCAGTCGGCCGCCGCGTACCACGGGTGCGGGTCGAGCCCGGTGTCGAGGATCGCGACGGTGACGCCGCGCGCGGCAGGGCGGGCCTCGGCGTCGGGCACGGGCAGCGCCGGGACGGGCCGCGGCCGGTCGGCCGGGCCCGTCCACCACATCGGCTGGCCGTACACCAGGTGGTTGGGGCAGACGCTCAGGCCGCGTTCGCGGGCGAGCAGGCTCAGCTCGCACACGTCGACCCGGGCGGCGCGGTTCAGCCGCATTCGGGCCAGCCCGGGTCCGGGCTCGCTCCCCGCGGTCCACCGGCGCAGCAGATCCTCGGCGCGGTCCACGTCGGCCCCGGCGACGAGGACCTCGTCCCGGCGCAGCAGCGCCCCGGTCTGCACGACCGAAACGTCGCGATGGCGGGCGAGCAGCCGCTCCACCCGGGCACCTTGATCGAACATGGCGCACAGTGTGCCGCCCCGAAGGGTCCGGGCGGCCCGACCTGGCGGTAGCTTTCCCGCGCGTTTACCGCGCGCCCCGCCGGTTTACTCGCGGACGAGCGAGACGGGGATGTTGCCGCGCGTGGCGTTGGAATACGGGCAGACCTGGTGGGTCGCCTCCAGCAGCTTCTCGCCGTCCTCCTGGGAGAGCGCGTCGGGCAGTTCGGCGCGCAGCGCGACCTCCAGGCCGAAGCCGCCGGACCCGTTCGCCTTGAGGCCGACCTCGGCGGTGACGGCGGCCTCGGAGACGTCGAGGCCCATCTGTCCGGCGACGAGGTTCATCGCGCTGGCGAAGCAGGCGGCGTACCCGGCGGCGAAGAGCTGCTCGGGGTTGGTGCCGGCGCCGTCGCCGCCCAGTTCCTTCGGGCGGGCCAGGGTGACGTCGAGCAGCCCGTCGTTGGTGACGGCCCGGCCGTCACGTCCGGACGCGGTGGCGATGGCGGTGTAGAGCGCGCTCATGGGAGACCTCCTGAACAGACCTGTCTGTCTTGACGCCTCCCAAGGTAGACAGATCTGTCTGGTAATGTCAACGGCATGGCACCGGCTCCCGACGCGCGCACGCGCATCCTCGCCACCGCGACCCGGCTCTTCTACGCCGAGGGCGTCCACACCGTGGGGATCGACCGGATCATCGCCGAGGCGGCAGTGGCGAAGGCCACCTTCTACCACCACTTCAAGTCCAAGGACGCCCTGGTCTGCGCCTACCTCGCCGAGCAGTACGGGCTCCAGCGCGCGGGCCTCACCGCGCTTCCCGGGCAGGGCAGGGCGAAGATCGAGGACGTCTTCGCGCGCATCGCCGAGGTGAGCTCCCAGCCCGGCTTCCGCGGCTGCCCGTTCCTCAACGCGGCCGCCGAGTTCGCCGACCCGGCGCATCCCGTCCGCGCGATCGTCGGCGACTACCGCGCCTGGTTCGCCTCCTTCATGGCCGCGCTGCTGGCGGAGGAGGGCCACCGCGACCCGGAGGGGGGCGGAAGGCTCCTGCTCCTGCTGCGCGACGCCGCGGCCGTCGGCGGCGCCCTGGACCCCGCCGGGCAGAACCGCGAAACCGTCGGCGCAGCCCTGCGTAAGCTCCTGGCGGCATAGGATCTTTCCGACGAAAGGGGGCCGGATGCCGCTGCGCGAGTTCATCGCGGGCATGCCCAAGGCCGAGTTGCACGTCCACCACGTCGGCTCCGCCTCGCCCGAGGTCGTCGCCGAACTGGCCGCGCGCCACGAGGGGACCACCTCGGTCCCGGCCGATCCCGAACTGCTCCGAGACTTCTTCGACTTCCGCGACTTCGCCCACTTCATCGACGTCTATGTCGCGGTCGTCGACCTGCTGCGCGACGCCGAGGACATCCGCGCGCTCACCTACGGCGTGGCCCGCGACATGGCACGGCAGAACATCCGCTACGCGGAGCTCACCGTCACCCCGTACCTCACCCTGCTGAAGGGCATCCCGGAGCCCGCGTTCATCGAGGCGATCGAGGACGCGCGGCGCACCGCCGAGCGCGACTTCGGCGTCGTGCTGCGCTGGTGCTTCGACATCCCGGGCGAGGAGGGACTGCCCGCGGGGGAGGCGACCGCGCGCTTCGCCGTCGAGCACGCGCCGGACGCCCTGGTGAGCTTCGGCCTCGGCGGCCCGGAGGTCGGCTGGCCGCGCCCGCAGTTCAAGCCGTTCTTCGACAGGGCCCGCGCCGCCGGGCTGCACAGCGTTCCGCACGCGGGCGAGACGACAGGCCCCGAGACGGTCTGGGACGCGCTGAACTTCCTCGGCGCCGAGCGGATCGGGCACGGGATCGCCGCGGCCCGCGACCCCCGCCTGCTCGACCACCTCGCCGAGCACGGCATCGCGCTGGAGGTCTGCCCGACGTCGAACATCGCCACCCGCGCGGTCGCCCGCATGGAGCAGCACCCGCTGCGCGCGCTCGTCGACGCCGGCGTGCTGGTGACCGTCAACAGCGACGACCCGCCGATGTTCGGCACCGACCTGACGAGCGAGTACCTCGTCGCGGCGCGGCTGCTCGGACTCGACGAGGCGGGCGTCTCGGACCTCGCGAAGAACGCCGTGCGCGCGTCGTTCCTCGGCGAGACCGACAAGAAGCGGCTGACCGCGGAGATAGACGACCATCTCCGCGCGGCGACACAACGCTCCTGAGGGAGAGAGGTCGCGGATTGTTGCCGGGGGGTTTCGTTTCGTCAATGGCGCTGGTGTGCGGGTGGTCCATCGGGCACAATGAGGGACGCACGGTCCATCTTGGCCACCGCTGCTCCAGGCCGTAGGGGAAGACGCGCCTAGAAAAGCACCACCAGGAGGACCGAGTGACCGTACGCGGTGTGTTTCACGTCCACTCCGCGCCACCTGCGCTGTGCCCGCACATCGAATGGGCGACCGCGGGTGTGCTTGGCGTGCCCGTCAAACTTCTGTGGACCGATCAGCCCGCTGCCCCCGGCAGCCAGCGGGCCGAACTGTGCTGGGAAGGCAAGCCGGGCATCGCCGCCGCCATCACCTCCTCGCTGCGCGCCTGGAAGCTGGCGCGCTTCGAGGTGACCGAGGAGTCGTCCCCGGGCGCCGACGGGATGCGCTACTGCTTCACCCCGACGCTCGGCGTCTTCACCGCGACCGTCGGCGCGAACGGCGACATCATGATCCCCGAGGACCGGCTGCGCCATGTCATGGCGAACGCCGCGAGCGGCCGGACCACGCTGGAGCACGAACTCGACCGGCTGCTGGGCACCCCTTGGGACCACGAACTGGAGCCGTTCCGCCGGGCCGGAGACGGCGCCCCCGTCCGCTGGCTGCACGCCGCAGGCTGATCCGCGCCGCCCGACGCGCGTCCGGCCGCCGCCCACGGGCAGGGCGACGGCCGGACGGCTGCTTCACCGGTCTGCGCGGTCCGCGCGGATCACCTCCGGGCGAGGATCACGCACAGGCGCGGATCACTGGTAGCCGCGGATCTCCTTGAAGACCTCCTGCAGTGACTGCTCGCGCGCGTCGAACGCGCGGCCTCCGGTGAGGTCGGCCAGCTGCTTCATCTCGTCCTCCCTGGCCTCGCCGAACAGCACGGGGAAGACGGGCACCCCGAGCTTGGCGTAGGCGCTGTAGCGCCCCTTGAAGTCCGCGAAGTCCATGCCGCCGGTGTTCTCCCCGTCGGTCATGAGCACGATCGAGGTGAACCTGTCGGGGTCGGCCGCGACCTTGCCGGCGAGGATCCGGTAGGCGCTCTCCAGCCCGTCGTAGATCGCGGTGCCGCCGCCGATCTGGAGCCCCTCGGCGTACCGGCGGATCTCCAGCAGCGCGGCGTCCGGGTCCTCGGCGGGGACCGTGAACTCCTTCGGGGCGTGCGGCTTGGTGCTGAACGGGACCACGGTCACCTCCTCCCGGTTGTGGAACCTGTCGAAGGCCGAGGTCTCCCCTCCCGTCAGGGAGACGAAAGCGCGCTTGAGGTCCTCGATGCGGTCGCCCGTCATCGAGCCGGAGAGGTCGACGACGTAAGCGGTCCTGGACGGCCTGCGCAAGTCGTCGTAGAAGGCCGCCAGAAGCCCGTCGACGGTCTGGGGAGCCCCGGGGAAGGGGAGCTCCTTCACATCGGCCGGGCCGTCGAACGGGACGTCCTGGGCCTTCGGCCTGCGGTAGGTCGTCTCCACGATCCGGCGCTGGGTCTCGGGCTTCAGGAGGTACTCGGTGAGCTTCTCGTAGGCCCCCGTGGTCTCCTTCGAGGCGCCCGGCAGGAGCGTCAGCGGGTAGTCGGCGGTGACGACGCCGTCCGACGGGTAGACGAGCGTCAGCGGCTCGGCGAGCTTCCCTGAGGCGTTGAGGGACTTCAGCACCGACTCGTAGTTCACCAGGCCGTCGACCTCGGCGCCCTTGCGGACGAACGCCTCCGACAGCCAGCCCGACGAGCCGGCCGTCAGGGTCTGCGCGGAGAAGAAGTCCCTGAGGCCGGGGGCCACCTTCGTGACGCTCGTCGGGTCGAGGTCCTGCCCTGAGTTGAGGGCGGTGGCCACGCCGACGAGCGCGGAGAACCCGGAGTTGGAGGCGGCGGGGCTCGCCATGCCGTAGGTGAACTCGCGGTCCACCGCGGCCTTGGCGATCTCGGCCCAGGACGGCCGCCGGTCGGTCCAGCCCAGCCGGTTCGCGGCCTCCGGCCGGACGCCCAGCACGACCGGCGAGGCCATGATCGGGGTGGCGGTGCCCGCCGCGGCGCTCTTCTGGAGTTCCAGGTAGCGGTTGGAGGCGAACCAGATCGCCTCGTGGTCGCGTCCCGCGTCGCCGGAGATCACCTGGCGGACGCCGTCGAGCGTTCCGGCGTAGGTGAACCGCACGGTGACGCCGGTCGCGTCGGCGGCCTCCTTGAGCACCGGTGCCAGGTCGGCCAGCTCGCTTCCGGCGAGGACGTTCAGAACGGAGCCTTCGGAGGGCTCGGAGGGGGAGCATCCCGCCGCCAGGAGTGCGGCGGCCGTGATCGCCGCGAAGATCCTTCTCATGGAGGTTGAGACGCGTGACGCGCCGCGCGCGGAGGCGAACGCGCGATGGACATCAGGTGAACGTGAAGGACCGGCCCCCTCGCGATCGAGGTCCAGGGGACCGGTCCTTCACACCTCGCGGTGGACGGGGTGGTTCAGGCGATCTCGGCGAGTGCCTTGCGGTAGGCGTCGAGGTCGCGTGCGTTGGGGATGTCGTTGTCGACCTTCCACTTGACGACGCCCGCCTTGTCGATGATGAAGGTGCCGCGCCGCGCCAGGCCCTTCTCCTCGTCGAACACGCCGTAGGCGGCGGCGACGCCGCCGTGCGGCCAGAAGTCCGACAGGAGAGGGAACTGGTAGCCCTCCTGGTCGGCCCACGCGCGGTGGGTGAAGACCGAGTCGACGGACACGGCGAGCACCTGGACGTCGTCGCCGCCCAGGGTGGGCAGCTCGTCCCGGATGGCGCACAGCTCACCGGTGCAGATGCCGCTGAACGCCAGCGGGTAGAAGACCAGGACGACGTCCTTGGAGCCGACGAAGTCCGACAGCTTGACGGGCGTGCCGTGCTGGTCCTTCAGTTCGAAGTCCGGTGCCTTGTCTCCGACCTCAACGGCCATGTGGTTTCCCCTTCGTGGAGACGGGATGGTGCCTGGGCACGGCAAGTCTGCCACCAAGGGAGCACCGCCTTTACATGCGGCCCTTGGGCGCGACAAGCCGAGATCCCGACCACTCGGGGGCGGCACTGACGCTCTTGGTCTGGGCGAGGCCCGCGGTGGGCGCCGCCTCGGAGATGTCGCTGGGCTCGACGTGGCCTTCTCGACCCGCCTTGGGGGTGAGCAGCCAGATGTGCCCGCCGCCGGCGATGGAGGACAGTGCGTCGACGAGGCCGTCCACGAGATCGCCGTCCTCGTCGCGCCACCACAGCACGACCACGTCGGCGACGTCCTCGTAGTCCTCGTCGACCATCTCGCCGCCGATGACGGCCTCGATGGAAGCACGCAGCTCCTCGGAGACGTCCTCGTCCCAGCCGAGCTCCTGCACCACCTGGCCCGACTTGAAGCCGAGCTTTTCGGCCAGGCCGCGCTCCGTCTGCGCCTGGCCCGCGGTCGCGCTCACTGACGTCCTCCCTGTGTCGTATTCATGGGATGCACCGTACTGGCTCTCCAGCGTCCCGGCTCGACACCGCCCGGCTCGACACCGTCTGGTGCGATACCTGCGATTCGACGCCCCGGCGTCGGGTGCACCTCAAGGTATTGCGGGACAGTCCACACAAAGGACGGCCCCTTGCGCAAGTGCCCATACCCCATAAGCATGATCCACACGTGCTCCACATGCGGTTTCGCCTTCCCATCATGCGCCCGCCAGAAACGACAGACGCACGTTCCGCTCGGGATTGTCGACGTTGAGGTCCACGACGGCGATCGACTGCCAGGTGCCAAGTGCCAGTTTTCCGTCGATGACGGGAATCGTGGCATAAGGCGGGATGAGGGCAGGCAGTACGTGCGAGCGGCCGTGGCCCGGGGAGCCATGGGCGTGGCGCCACCTGGCGTCCGCGGGGAGCAGGTCGCGCAGGGCGGCGAGGAGATCGTCGTCGCTGCCGGCGCCGAGTTCGATCACCGCGATGCCGGCGGTCGCGTGCGGGACGAAGACGTGCAGGAGCCCGTCGCCTTCTCCGCGCGCGAAATCCCGGCATTCCCCGGTGATGTCGTGAACGGTGTCGCGCCGGCCCGTGATCACGGGCAGCAGTGTGGTCTTCATGAGAGGATCATCACAGGTGTAGACCAATGCGGCCCCGGGTACGACCGCGTCCTTTGCGCGAAGCTGCGCTGACCTGGCGTATTTACCTACCCCCTGACGCGCCTAACATGGACTCTGACAGTGCTGTGACCTGCACCTTGTTACCGGGGAGTAGAGATGCGATCGCGCCCCGGCGGCGGCAGGATGGGCACTGAACGTCGACAAACAGCCGATGTACCCGCGTGACAAGGGGACACCAGTGCCTTCCGGACGCCAACGCTTCTCGATCATTAGCGACGGCCTGCCGAGCCAGCTCCCGGACATCAACCCGGACGAGACCCGGGAGTGGCTCGAATCACTGGACACGGTCATCAAGACCGAGGGCCGTACCAGGGCCCGCTACGTGATGCTCAAACTGCTCGAGCGCGCCAGAGAGCAGCAAGTCGGTGTGCCCGGCCTGCGCAGTACCGACTACATCAACACCATTCCTCCGGAGAAGGAGCCCTGGTTCCCCGGCGACGAGCACATCGAGCGCCGCATCCGGGCCTACATCCGGTGGAACGCCGCGATCATGGTCTCCCGGGCCAACCGCCCGGAGCTGAGCGTCGGCGGCCATATCGCCACCTACGCCTCGGCGGCCTCGCTCTACGAGGTCGGCTTCAACCACTTCTTCCGCGGCAAGGACCACGGTGAGTCCGGCGACCAGGTCTTCATCCAGGGCCACGCCGCTCCCGGCGTCTACGCGCGCGCGTTCCTCGAGGGCCGCCTGAGCGAGCAGCAGCTCGACGGGTTCCGCCAGGAGGTCTCGCACCCGGGCGGCGGCCTGTCGTCGTACCCGCACCCGCGGCTCATGCCCGACTTCTGGGAGTTCCCGACCGTCTCGATGGGCCTTGCCGCCATCGACTCGATCTACCAGGCGCGGTTCAACCGCTACCTGCTCTCGCGGGAGCTCAAGGACACCTCGCGGTCGCACGTCTGGGCCTTCCTCGGCGACGGCGAGATGGACGAGCCCGAGTCGCTCGGCGCGATCGGCCTCGCCGCCCGCGAGGAGCTGGACAACCTCACCTTCGTGATCAACTGCAACCTCCAGCGGCTCGACGGGCCGGTACGGGGCAACGGCAAGATCATCCAGGAGCTGGAGTCCTACTTCCGCGGCGCGGGCTGGAACGTCATCAAGGTCATCTGGGGCCGCGACTGGGACCCGTTGCTGGCCAAGGACGTCGACGGTGTGCTCGTCAACAAGATGAACAACACCCCCGACGGCCAGATGCAGACCTTCACCGTCGAGCCCGGCGCCTACACGCGCGAGCAGTTCTTCGGCGACGACCCGCGGCTGCGCAAGATCGTCGAGCACCTCAGCGACGACGACCTCACCAAGCTGTCGCGCGGCGGCCACGACTACCGCAAGCTCTTCGCCGCCTTCAAGGCCGCGCGCGAGCACGTCGGCCAGCCGACCGTGATCCTCACGCACACCATCAAGGGCTGGACCCTCGGACCCGACTTCGAGGCCCGCATGTCCAGCCACCAGATGAAGAAGCTCACCAAGAACGAGCTCAAGGAGTTCCGGGACCGCCTGTACCTGGACATCCCGGACTCGGCTCTCGAAGCCGACCTCCCGCCCTACTACCACCCGGGCGAGGACTCCGAGGAGATCCAGTACATGAAGGAGCGCCGCGCGGCGCTCGGCGGCTTCCTGCCCAAGCGGATCAACCGCGCCAAGCCCCTCACCCTGCCGGGCGACGCGCCGTACGACGAGCTGCGCAAGGGCTCGGGCAAGCAGTCGGTGGCCACCACCATGGCCTTCGTCCGCCTGCTCAAGGACCTCATGAAGGACAAGAACATCGGCCACCGCTTCGTGCCGATCATCCCGGACGAGGCCCGCACCTTCGGCATGGACGCGATGTTCCCGACGGCGAAGATCTACTCGCCGCACGGGCAGACGTACGAGTCGGCCGACCGCAAGCTGATGCTGTCCTACAAGGAGTCCGAGCAGGGCCAGATCCTGCACGAGGGCATCTCCGAGGCCGGCTCCATGGCGTCGCTGATCGCCTCCAGCACCAGCTACGCCACGCACGGCGAGCACATGATCCCGATCTACATCTTCTACTCGATGTTCGGGTGGCAGCGCACCGGCGACCAGATGTGGGCGATGGCCGACCAGATGGGCCGCGGGTTCATGCTGGGCGCCACCGCGGGCCGCACGACCCTGACGGGCGAGGGCCTCCAGCACGCCGACGGCCACTCGCACCTGCTGGCCTCGACCAACCCGGCGACGGTCAGCTACGACCCGTCCTGGGCGTTCGAGCTGTCGCACATCGTCAAGGACGCGCTGCGCCGCATGTACTCCGCCACCGAGGAGCACCCGCAGGGCGAGGACATCAACTACTACCTGACCGTCTACAACGAGCCCTATGTGCAGCCGGCCGAGCCCGAGGGCCTGGACGTCAAGGACCTCCTGCGCGGCCTGTACAAGTTCGCCGACGGGCCGGACCTCGGCTCCGAGGCCCCCAAGGCGCAGATCATCTCCTCGGGTGTCGCGGGCCGCTGGGCCGTCGACGCGCAGAAGATCCTCGCCGAGGAGTGGGGCGTCTCGGCCGACCTGTGGTCGGCCCCGTCCTGGACCGAGCTGCGCCGCGAGGCGATGAACTGCGACACGTTCAACCTGCTCAACCCCGAGAGCGAGCAGCTGATCCCGTTCGTGACGCGGCGTCTCGCCGACGTGCAGGGCCCGATCGTCGCGGTCAGCGACTTCATGCGCGCGGTGCAGGACCAGATCGCGCCCTGGGTCCCGGGCGACTACACCTCGCTCGGCACCGACGGGTTCGGCTTCTCCGACACCCGTGCGGCAGCCCGCCGCTTCTTCCACGTCGACACCGAGTCGATCGTGCTCCAGGTGCTCACCCGCCTGGTGAAGCGCGGCGAGCTGAAGCACGAGGTGCTCCAGCAGGCGATCACCCGCTACGGCCTGGACCAGGGCGTGGCGGCGGTCTCCGGCAAGAACGCCCCCGCCGAGTCCGGCGGCGCCGCGTAGCCGTCGCCGTGCGGCGACCGGGTGGGGCCGGACGACCTCCGGCCCCACCCGGACGCGCTCGGCGGAGTTCTCCCGCGGAACATCGCCGGGTGCGGCCGCTCACGTGATCGGTCGCCCGATCACACGCCCGACCGGAGGCTCCCGGCGGTCTGAGGCCGGGTCAGCAGACACGCGAGGTCGCCGTGTTCGCGCAGGCGCCTCAGGGCGTCCTTGGTGTCGCGGGCCAGCCGGCTGCGGCGCATGGCGGCGGCGGTGGCGAGGTAGAGGGTCACCTGCTTCGCCGTGGGGCGCGGGGCGTCGGCGGGGGGCGCGTAGCCGTAGCGGCGCAGGCGGGAGCCGAGGAAGTACTCGGCGAGGCCGATCTCCCAAGGCTCCAGGCGGGTCTCCCAGGAGTGCACGGCTTCGGCGTCGACGGCCTGGTGGGTGCGGCTGTGGTGCTTCTTGCGGCGGGGGGTCACGGCGGCGACCGCGGCGGGGTGCAGCATGGCGGGGTCGAAGTCCTCGCGGAGGAAGCCGCACAGGCGCCGCAGTTCCGACTCCGGGTCGGTGACCAGTTCCTCGTACTGGAGTTCGTGGTAGGAGTTCGGGGGCAGGGTGCGGCGGGCGCGGACGCCCGCGTCGATCGCGCCGGCCCAGGTCGTCATCGCGTAGGTGCTGTCGCGCTCCCACCACTTCATGCCCTTGAGCGAGCCGACGCAGTCGCGGCCGTCCCGGATGAGGTGCACGACCTGGGCGTCGGGGAAGAGCCGGAACAGCTCGGGCAGGTAGCGGACGTATCCGGGCCGCTTGTCGCCCCAGCGGGGTTTGCCGTGGCTGCGGGCGTAGGCGCGGAAGACCGTCCCGAGGGCGGATCCGAGGGTGGGCGGCCCCGTTTCGATCTCGTCGACGACGGCCTGCCTGTCGAGCCCGAGATCAGGGAACTTGTGGCCCTTCGTCGCGGTGAGCCAGACGCCGAGGGCGCGCCGGTTCCCGCGGTCGGAGAGGTCGCCGAACATCTCGCGGCCGTAGTACGCCGGCAGGAGGAAGCGGGTCTCGGGAGGGAGGGCGATGCGCGGGTGGGCGTGCAGCATGAGCTGGAGGAGCGTGGTGCCCGACCGGGGGCAGCCTACGACGAAGATGGGGCGTTCCACTCCCTGACCTTTCCGTAACCGTGAGCACGATGACCCTCCGGAGATTACGGAGAGTGGCAATTTCTGGCACGGAACGTAGCGGCCCGTGGTGGAGAATTGACCCGTCGGTTACCCCGAAGGGGGGATGGGGAGCGGAGAACGGAGACGATGCATGGCCGCGGGTTCAAACGGGCGTGAAGGGGATGGCACCCTTGACCCCGTGACGAACGAGAGCGCGGAGAGCCGCGCGCTGCGCGAGGCGACCACCCGCCGCCTGGAGACCGCGCTGAGCACCTTCGGCGTCGCGGCCCTCACCCGGATGGAGGAACGGCTCCCGTGGTTCCGGCGGATGCCCGCCGAGCAGCGGTCCTGGATCGGGCTCGTGGCGCAGACCTCCATCGCGGCGTTCGTCGACTGGTTCCGGGGAGGCGAGCGGACCAGGGTCGCCCTCGGCGGCGAGGTGTTCGCGACGGCCCCGCGCGAGATGATGCGCACGATAAGGCTCCAGCACACCGTCGACATGATCCGGGTGATCAGCGAGGTCGTGGAGACGCGGCTGCACGACCTGGCCGAGCCCGGCGGCGAGGCCCAGCTGCGCGAGGCGATCCTCCGGTACACGCGTGAGGTGGCCTTCAGCGCCGCCCAGGTCTACGCCCGGGCCGCGGAGACCCGCGGCGCCTGGGACGCCCGCCTGGAGGCCCTGGTGGTCGACTCGCTGCTGCGCGGCGACGGTGACGACGGCCTGCACTCCTGGGCCGCTGCGCTCGGCTGGACGACCAAGCCCGTCGTCGTCATCGCCGGCCATGCCCCCGAGGACAGCTCCGAGGCGATCGCCGACCAGATCAAGCTCGCGGCCCGGCGGCTGCGCGTGGACGTCCTGTCGGGGGTGCAGGGCAGCCGGCTCATCGTGATCGTCGGCGGGGCGGAGGACCCGCTCGCCGCCGCCCGGCAGCTCTCGGCCAAGTTCGGCCAGGGACCCGTCGTGGTGGGTCCGGAGGCGCCCGACCTGTACGGGGCGACGGCCTCGGCGCGGGCCGCCCTCGCGGGCCTGCGCGCCGCCGTCGGCTGGCCGGACGCGCCCCGGCCCGTCCCGGCCTCCGAACTGCTGCCAGAACGGGCGCTGGACGGCGACGAAGTGGCCCGCAAGTACCTCGTCGAGCAGGTCTTCATCCCGATCCAGGCGGCGGGCGCCCCTCTGCTGGACACCCTCACCACCTACCTTGAGCAGGGTTCGTCCCTGGAGGCCACCGCCCGGCTCCTGTACGTCCACCCGAACACCGTCCGGTACCGCCTGCGCCGGGTGAGTGAACTGACCGGTCTGCCCCCTACGGACGGGCGCGGCGCGTTCACCCTCCGGATCGCCCTCGTCCTCGGAAGATTCACCGATCGTGGCGGTTCCTTTTAGGAGTTCTCCAATCTTCCGCACCGGTGGCCCGGGTCACCGTTGTCTGGGTCCTACAAAGACCGCCGAGTAAACTTCGTCCCTGTCGGCATGACCCCGGAACCCCGGCAGACGGCATCGTTGGTCCCGTGCTTCTCATCACAGCTCCCGGCCAAGGCGCCCAGACCCCCGGATTCCTCGCCCCGTGGCTCGAGGTCCCCGGCGTTGCGGACCGGCTCGGTTCCTGGTCCGACCTCGTCGGCCTCGACCTGATCCGCTACGGCACGACCGCGGACGCCGACGAGATCAAGGACACCGCGGTCGCCCAGCCGCTGCTGGTCGCCGCCGCCCTGGTCACCTTCCAGGCGCTGGGCCTGCGGCCCGAGGCGGTCGCCGGGCACAGCGTGGGTGAGCTGGGCGCGGCCGCCATCGCGGGCGTCCTCACCGAGGAGGAGGCCATGCGCCTGGTGGCCGTGCGCGGCCGCGGCATGGCCGAGGCCGCCGCCGCCGCGCGGACCGGCATGACCGCGGTCCTCGGCGGCGACACCGAAGAGGTGCTCGCCGCGATCGCCGAGCACGGGCTCACGCCCGCCAACATCAACGGAGCCGGCCAGATCGTCGCGGCCGGCACGCTGGAGCAGCTCGCGGCCTTCGCCGAGGCGCCTCCGGCCAAGGCCCGCCTGCGCCCCCTCCAGGTCGCCGGCGCCTTCCACACCCGGCACATGGCCCCGGCCGTCGCCGCGCTCGACGCCGCGGCCGCCTCGGTCACCCCCAAGGACCCGGAGATCAAGCTGGTCTCCAACAAGGACGGCGCGGTCGTCGGCTCCGGCGCGGAGTTCCTCGCCCGGCTCGTCGGCCAGGTCAGCTCGCCGGTCCGCTGGGACCTGTGCAGCGCCACCTTCGCCGACCTGGGCGTCACCGGACTCATCGAGCTCGCCCCGGGCGGGACGCTGGTGGGCCTGGCCCGTCGCGACCTCAAGGGTCTCGCGACGCTCGCCCTGAAGACCCCCGACGACATCGAGAAGGCGGCGGAGCTCGCGTGATCAGGCTTTCCGAGGGTCGCAACGGCGCCCGCATCCTGGCCTTCGGCCACTACCAGCCCGACAACGTCGTCACCAACGACGACCTCGCCGCGCGCGGCGTCGACACCAACGACGAGTGGATCCGCTCCCGCGTCGGGATCGCCTCGCGGCGCCTGGCGCTGGAGGACGAGTCGATGCTCGACCTCGCGGTCGCCGCCGGAGGCAAGGCGCTGGCGGCCAGCGGACTGACGGCCGCCGAGATCGACCTCGTCATCGTCGCGACCTGCACGGCCGAGACCCAGGTGCCCAACGCCTCGGCGACCGTCGCGTTCCGGCTCGGCATCCAGGCGCCCGGCGCGTTCGACGTCAACGCCGCCTGCGCGGGCTTCGCCTACGCGCTCTCGACGGCCAGCGACGCCATCCGCGCCGGTTCGGCCAAGAACGTCCTGGTGATCGGCGCGGAGAAGTTCACCCCGTGGATCGACTGGACCGACCGCACGACCTGCATCATCTTCGCCGACGGCGCGGGCGCCGCGGTGGTCACCGGCTCGGACGTGCCGCAGGTCGGCCCGGTGGTGTGGGGGAGCGACGGCGAGAACGCCGACAAGATCATGGTGCAGGACCGCAACTCGTTCCTGTCCCAGGACGGCCAGGCCGTCTTCCGGTGGGCGACCACCGCGCTTCACCCGGTGGCGCTGGAGGCGTGCCGGCGGGCGGGCGTCGCCCCGTCCGAACTCGCGGCGTTCGTGCCGCACCAGGCGAACCTCAGGATCATCCGCGGCATCGCGCGCAAGCTCAACGCGCCCAACGCGGTGATCGCCGAGGACATCGTCAACGCCGGGAACACCTCGGCCGCGTCCATTCCGATGGCGCTGTCGCGCATGATCGAGCGCGGCGACGTCAAGTCGGGAGAACCGGCTCTCATTATCGGGTTCGGCGCAGGATTGACCTACGCTGCCCAGGTCATCCAGATCCCCTAAGGTCTGGGCGAAACATCCCTATCGGAATCAAGGAGCACAGCAGCCATGGCTGAAGTCACCACGCAGGACATCCTCGCCGGCCTCGGTGAGATCGTCGAGGAGATCGTCGGCATCCCGGCCGCCGACGTCACCGCCGAGAAGAACTTCATCGACGACCTCGACATCGACTCGCTGTCGATGGTCGAGATCGCCGTCGCCGCCCAGGACAAGTTCGGCGTCGAGATCCCGGACGACGAGCTCAAGAACCTGCGCACCGTTCAGGACGTCGTGGACTACGTCCAGAACCTCGCGGCCAAGGCCTGACCTCACACGCTCCGGAGTCCGGATCCGGAGCATGCGGTGCGCGGGCCGCTGCAGAGGCCCGCGCACCCTGAGAACCCCCCCAGGTAAATAGGAGTAAGCGCAATGGGCAAGACCCGTGTTGTCGTGACCGGTTTGGGAGCATCGACCCCTTTGGGGGGAGATGTCGCGTCCACGTGGGACGCCCTACTCGCCGGCAAGTCCGGCTGCCGCACTCTGCCCTGGGATGATCTCGATCGCCTGCCCGTCCAGTTCGCCGCGCAGGCCGCGGTCGAGCCCGCCGACTCCGGCGTGCTCGCCAAGCCCCGCATGCGGCGGATGGACCGCTGCCAGCAGTTCGCCCTCATCGCCGCCATCGAGGCGATGAAGGACGCGGGCTACGCCCACGGCGAGACCGAGGGCCTCACCGTCGACCCCGACAGGCTCGGGGTCGTTCTGTCCTCCGGCATCGGCGGCCTGCACTCGGCGCTCAACAGCTACGACGTCTTCCGCGAGAAGGGCTGGAGCCGCGTCTCGCCCTTCACCGTGCCGATGCTCATGCCGAACGGCTCCGCCGCGCACGTCGGCCTGGAGTTCAACGCCACCGCGGGCATCCACGCCCTGGTGTCGGCGTGCTCGTCCAGCGCCGAGGCCATCGGCTACGGCATCGACATGATCCGCGCGGGCCGCGCCGACGTCGTCATCTCCGGCGGCACCGAGGCGTGCATCCACCCGCTCCAGATGGCCTCCTTCGGCGCCATGCGCGCCATGTCCACCCGCAACGACGCCCCCGAGCTCGCCTCCCGGCCCTACGACAAGGCGCGGGACGGCTTCGTGCTCGGCGAGGGCTCGGCGGTCCTCATCCTCGAGTCCGAGGAGCACGCGCTCGCGCGCGGCGCGAAGATCTACGCGATCGCCTCCGGCGTCGGCTACTCCGCCGACGGCCACGACATGGTCCAGCCGCCCGAGGACGGGCGCGGCGCGGCCAAGGCGATGCAGCGCTGCCTCGCCGACTCCGGCCTGGCGCCCGAGCAGATCGTGCACATCAACGCGCACGGCACGTCCACCCCGCAGGGCGACGTGGCCGAGCTCCAGGGCATCAAGAAGGCGTTCGGCGACCACGCCTACCGGCTGAACATCACCGCCACCAAGTCGATGACCGGTCACCTCCTCGGCGGCGCGGGAGCGCTGGAATCGCTGATCACCGTGCTCTCATTGCGTGAGGGGGTCGTCCCCGCGACGGTGAACCTGGAGAACCTCGACGACCAGGTCGACCTGGACATCGTCGCCGGCGAGCCGCGCAAGCTGCCCGAGGGCCCGGCCGCCGCACTCAACAACTCGTTCGGATTCGGCGGCCACAACGTGACCCTGGCGTTCGAGCGGGCCCTATGAGCCTCTAGGAGTCGCCGTGACCGTCCTCGACACCGCTCCCGCCCCCTCCGCCGCCGAGGATCCGCGTGATCCGCGGGTCCGCCTGGAATCGCTGTTCGACGAGGGAACCTTCCGCCCTCTCGTCGGCGGCGACGGCGGCGGCAAGCTCGCCGGGCGGGGGCGGATCGAGGGCCTTCCGGTGGTGGCGTTCGCCAGCGACCCGCGGGTCATGGGCGGCGCCATGGGCACCGAGGGCTGCGCGGCGGTCGTGGACGCCTACGATCTCGCGCTGCGCGAGCGGCTCCCGATCATCGGCCTGTGGCACTCCGGCGGCGCGCGGCTGGCCGAGGGCGTGGAGTCGCTGCACGCCGTCGGCAGGGTCTTCGCCCAGCAGACGCGCGCGTCCGGGGTGATCCCGCAGATCTCCGTCGTGCTCGGCCCCGCCGCCGGCGGCGCGGCCTACGGCCCGGCGCTCACCGACATCGTCGTGCTGTCGGAGAGCGGCAAGATCTTCGTCACCGGCCCGGACGTGGTGCGGTCGGTGACCGGCGAGGAGATCGACATGGCCGGGCTCGGCGGCGCCGACGCGCACGGCCGCAAGTCCGGCGTCGCGCACATCACCACCTCGTCCGACGCGGGGGCGGTCACGACGGCGCGCAGGCTCGCCGTCCTCTTCGGGAACCAGGGCCGGGTCCGCACGGACGAGGTGGAGGAACGCGACTTCTCCGACTTCCTTCCGGAAAGCGCCCGGCGCGCCTACAACGTGCTCCCGCTGGTCAGGGGCATCGTCGACGACGAGCTGATCGAGCTCCAGGCCAGGTGGGCGCCCAACATCGTCACCGCCCTCGGGCGGCTCGGCGGGCGGACCGTCGGCGTCATCGCCAACAACCCGCTGCGCAAGGGAGGCTGCCTCGACAGCCTCTCCGCCGAGAAGTGCGCCAGGTTCGTGCGGCTCTGCGACGCGTTCGGGATCCCGCTCGTCGTCCTCGTGGACGTCCCCGGGTACCTTCCGGGTGTCGGACAGGAGCACGGCGGGGTCGTCCGGCGCGGGGCCAAGCTGCTGCACGCGTTCGCCGAGGCGACCGTCCCGCGCGTCACGCTGGTGACCCGCAAGGCCTACGGCGGCGCGTACATCGCGATGAACGCCCGCTCGCTCGGCGCCACGAGGGTCTTCGCCTGGCCTACCGCCGAGGTGGCCGTCATGGGCGCCCTCGCGGCCGTCCGGGTGCTGCACCGCAAGAAGATCGCGGCGGTGCCGGAAGAGGAGCGCGCGGCCTTCGAGGAGAAGCTCGCGGCGGAGCACGCGGAGATCGCGGGCGGCCTCCAGCGCGCGATGGACCTGGGCGTGGTGGACGAGGTGGTCTCCCCGGCGGCCACCCGCGCGGCGCTCGCCCGGGCGATCGCCGAAGCGACCCCGGCCCGCGGCCTGCACAACAACATCCCGCTGTAGCCAGGTTCGCCGAAGGCCCCGGACGGCTCGTCCGGGGCCTTCGCTATGGCCGGGGGGCGTTGGCGAGGACGCCGGAGATGAGCAGTTCGATGCCGAAGGCGAAGTACTCCGCGGCGTCCGCCGGCTCGTGCATCGTCTGGGCGTAGGCGATCGTGCAAGGGAATCGGTCCGAGGGCAGCGACTCGATTTCGAGTCGGCGCCTGCGCCGCAGCTCGTCCTGCTCCTGCCCGGGGAGTCCGGGCCGGTCGGGGTTGTGCTGGGCGAGCGAGATGCAGCCGCTGAGCAGATAGCTGGAGATCCAGTAGCCCTGCCGCAGGGTGAACCCCGCCTCGCCCAGGACGCTCAGCGCGGCCTCGGTGGCGCGCTGGAAGCTCTCGACGCGGTATTTGTCGACGACGCCCAGGAGCGCCGGAAGGGACGGGTGCGCGCGCAGGGCGTCGAGCAGCGTGCCGGTGATGGCCCGGAGCCTGATCTCCCAGGGGTCCTCCGGGCGCAGGTTCGCCGTGACGTGCCGCAGCGCGTGCTCGGCGAGCGCGTCGAGCAGCTCGTCCTTGTTCTTGAAGTGCCAGTAGAGCGCCATCGGTGTGACGCCGAGCTCCTTGGCCAGCCGGCGGATGGTGACCGCCTCCAGCCCCTCGCCGTCGGCGAGGGCGAGGGCGTGCTCGCAGACGGTGTCTCGGTTCAGCTTCTCGGGTGCCACTTGACAACTATACGACGTACAAGTTCTCATGTACCGCGTACATGTACGACGTACATGTACCTCGTACAGTGAAGCTCAGGGGGAAGGACCCGGCATGCGGACCGAACGCAGATGGTGGGCGCTGGTGGCGCTCGGCCTCGGCACGTTCATGACCTACCTCGACAACAACATCGTCAACGTGGCGCTCCCGACGGTGCAGCGCGAACTCGGACTGAGCATGTCCGGGCTCGAATGGATCGTGAGCGGCTACGTCCTGGTCTTCGCGGGCCTCACCCTCGTCGGCGGAAGGCTCGCCGACGTCTACGGCCGGCGCCGTGCCTTCCTCGCCGGGATCGTCGTGTTCACCGCGGCCTCGGCCGCCGCGGGGCTCGCCGAGAACGCGCAGGTGCTCGTCGGGGCGCGGGCGGCGCAGGGCGTCGGTGCGGCGCTGCTGGCCCCGGCCGCCCTCGCGCTGCTGCCCGCGACGTTCCCCGACAAGCGCGAGCGCGCCACCGCCATCGGCCTGTGGGGCGCGATCGGCGCGCTCGCGATGGCACTCGGCCCGGTCACCGGCGGCTGGATCACCGAGAACGCCGACTGGGGCTGGATCTACCTCATCAACGTGCCCGTGGGCGTCGCGACCGCCGCCCTCGCCCTGTGGGCGGTCGGCGCCGAGCCCGGATCCCGGCGCCGACTCGACCTGCCCGGCCTCGCCGCCTCCGCGGCCGTGCTCTTCCCGCTCACCTTCGCGCTCATCGAAGGGGAAGGCCGCGGCTGGAGCTCGCCGCTGATCCTCGGCGCCTTCGCCGCGGCGCTGGCCGGTTCCGTCGCGTTCGTCCTCGTGGAACGGGCCGCGGCCGAGCCGATGGTCGACGTCGCGATGCTGCGCGGCCGGGTCTTCGGCGGCGGACTGCTCACCATGGGCATCTGGGCGTTCGCGATCTTCGGGATCTACTTCTACACCGCGCTCTGGCTCCAGAACGTGCTCGGCTTCGGGCCGCTCAAGGCGGGTCTGGTGTTCGTGCCGATGGCGCTGGTGCTCGTCGTCGCGTCGGCCTCCTCGGCCCGGCTGGCCGCCCGGATCGGGACGCACCGGCTCGTCGCGGGCGGCCTGGCGCTGATGGGCGTCGCCGTGCTGGGCCTCGCCCGGATCGACGCGGACGGGACCGTCGCCGACCTCATGCCGTGGCTGCTGCTGTACGGCGTCGGCGGCGGCGCGCTCAGCCCGCTGACCAACGCGATCGTCGGCACCATGCCGGCTGGCCGCGAAGGCACCGCCTCCAGCGTGCTCAACGTCTCCCGCGAGGTGTTCGGACTGCTGGGCGTCACGGTCCTCGGCGCGGTCGTCGCCGCCCGCGCCGACGGGCCCGACCCGCTGGCCGCGTTCCTCGACGGATACCGCGTGGCCCTCCTCATCGCCGCGCTCGTCATCGCCGCCGGCATCCCCCTGAGCCTCCGCGCGCTCCGCCCCGCGTCCGCGCCGGCGAGGCCCGAGGTGGACCTGGTGGCCTAGCCGCTACTGCGGAGCCGCGGGGGAGGGCCAGCGGACGGCGCCACCGAGGATCTCGTCCGTGAGATCCTCGGCCCAGGCCGCTTCGGCCTCGGCGAGACGGAGCCTGTACTCGGCTTCGAGCAGCCGCAGCCGCGGGACCCCCGCGGCCCGCTCGGCGGCCAGGCGCGCCCGGTCCGCGGAGGCCAGGCGGCGCACCTGGGCGGCCCGCTCGGCCAGCGCCTCGACGGTCCCGCGCGCCCCCAGCACACTGAGGCAGGGCAGCGTCCCGATCAGCCGGGAGTACTCCCGCTGCGGGACGCGCACCTCGGCGTCGAGGCGCCGCACGAGATGCGCCCGCCCCGCCTCGGTGATCGCGAAGGTCGTCTGCACCTGCCCGGAGCGGACGACCTCCGCCCTGACCGGCTCGACCCAGCCTTCCTCCAGCAGAGCCCGCACCGCGCTCTGCACACCCCCACGGGTGACCGCGGCCGCGTGCTCGGGCCCGCGGGCCCGAAGCCTGGCGGCGATGCCGCCCGCGTGGAGGTCCCCCTCGGCGAGCACGCTGAGCACGGCCAGTACGGCACGTCCATTGAAAACACGACGAGACACGCGCCGAACGTACCAACCCGAGAAGACCACGCACGGTGATACCGCGAAAGCTGACGGTTGATCCCGGTCTGGGTCAGGGGACGGACCAGAAGGCCAGCTCGTGGCGCATGCCCTCGGTGAACAGGGTGCGGGCGCGGGACGGATCGGGGGCCGCCTCGTCGATCATCCGGCCGATGCGGCGGCCGAGGGCGGCGAAGCCCGGGTCGGCGTAGGAGTCGACCCACTTGCGGTAGCGGGGGTCGGCCGGCGGGTTCTCCGCGAGCGCCGCACCGATCTGCGCGTAACCCCACATGCACGGATAGAGCGCCGCGAGCCCTTCCCCGTAGTCGGCGGCGGACTCCAGCAGGAACGCCGTGTAGGCCGCGCACGGCCCGCCCTTCACTGCCCCGTCGAGGTCGGCCCCGAACTCCGCCGAGAGCCCCCGGTGCAGGCTCAGCTCCTCATGGAACGTCCCGTGCGCGAGGTCGACCAGATCCCCCAGATGCGCAGCCGGTGCCTGCCACGCGAGCCGCGAGAACACCCGCACATAATCCAGCAGGAACAGATAATCCTGCTCCAACCACGACCGGAACACCCCCTCATCCAACGTCCCCTCCGCGATCCCCCGCACCGTCGGATGCGCCAACTGCTCCCCGAGCAGCCCCCGCCCGACCTCCTCCAACTCCCACACCACACTCATGCGCCCATCCAACCACGCAGGGAATCGGAGGTCCGTATCGGCGAATCCTGTCCGGAGCAGGTCAGACCGGTGGCCATGACCTCATGGGCGGCAAAACGGGTCGTCCACCCACCACGGCGAACGCTGTCTCCGACTCCGGGCCGACTCTGTCGACGCTCGGGAACAGGTGCGACGAGCTGTGGGCGCTCCCGGGCCAGGGAATGGCGGCGGCGGGGGTCAGCGGGGTTCGGGGTCGTCGTGGTCGCGGGGGGCGGGGACGGCGGAGGGGGCGGGCTGGGGCGGGTCGGTGGGCTGCTCCCAGCCTTTGGCCGCGAGGGCGCGGAGGAAGGCGGTGACCATGGCGGGGTCGAACTCGGTGCCGGAGCAGCGGCGGAGTTCGGCGACGCCCTCTTCGAGGGACCGGGCCCTGCGGTAGGAGCGGGTGCTGGTGATGGCGTCGAAGGTGTCGGCGACGCCGATGATGCGGGCGAACTCCGGGATCTCCGAGCCGACGAGGCCGAGGGGGTAGCCGCGGCCGTCGAGGCGTTCGTGGTGGTGCATGATGCCGCCGAGCGCCTCGTCGAGGAACTCGATGTGGCCGACGATCTCCAGGCCGCGCATCGGGTGGAGCTGGATCTCGGCGAACTCGCGGTCGGTGGGTTTGCCGTCCTTCTGGAGGACCTTGGTGGAGACGCCGAGTTTGCCCACGTCGTGCAGCATGCCCGCGAAGCGGATCGCCTCGACGCGCGAGTCGCTGAGGCCGAGTTCCTCGGCGATCATCACCGAGCCGCGCGAGACCCGTTCGCTGTGCCCGCGGGTGTAGGGGTCCTTCGTCTCCACGGCCTGGCACAGGACGGCGAGGGTGGCCTCCTGGGCGGCCTTCTGCTCGGCGGCCTGGGCCATCGCCCAGGTGGCGATGAAGAGCGGCAGCAGGACCAGGACGGGCGCGGCGAAGCCGATGACGTCCCAGGCCGCCGCGATGAGCAGGCCGAACCAGCCGAAACCCAGGCATCCCGCGCACAGAGCGCCGATCTCGCGGAGCAGGTCGCGGACCGCGGCGGGCTCGGTGAGCAGCAGCACCCCGGTGATGAGGGTGAGGTTCACGACCACGAACACCGCGAGCGCCACCGCGAACGGCGGGATCTGCGCCGCGCCGAAGTCCTCGCCGGGCGGCGCCAGCGCCTCGAAGACGAGGCCGGCCGCCCAGCCGCAGACCGCGAACTGGGCGGCGTTGAACAGCCGCTTGACCAGGGGCACCGGTTGCGGCGTGGCGATCGCGCCGGCCGCGACGAGCGCCGCCCCGCCCGGGTCGAGCACGACGACCGCGGCGAGGGTCGCGGCGTAGCTCATCGACACCTTCGCCCGGTCGACGCCCAGCCGCGCGGGCATCGCGTCGCACACGAGGAAGAGCACCGCGAGCATCGCGTACACGTCCCAGTCGATCGGTCCGGCGGTCGCGATCACCGCACAGGCGAGCACGACGGTCCCCGCGACGTAGACGCGGGCCTCCAGCGGAAGTCCCCGCGGACGATCGGCCATGATCCGGAGAGTAGACGCGCGAACACGGGTCGTGGGGCGGACATGCCCAACAGGTCCGACCGACGCCGCCCGTTTCAGGTGGCTCCTCCCTGGAAGACCCGAGACGCACTGAAATCCGAGGGGAGCAGGGTCGTCAGCTCCGGGAGCCCTACGAGGTCGGCGCCTTCGACGAGCCGTCCCGCATGCCGCAAGCGCGCGCGCTCTATGGCGTTGCGCACCGACCTCGCGTTGGCGAACCGGGGCTGCTCCCGGCGGAGCCCGATGTACTCGCGGAAGACGTCCTCCGCCTCACGGGACAGCGTGTAGCCCTCGGAGGCGAGCATGAGCCTTCCGATCTCCTCCAGCTCCGCCGTGCTGTAGTCGGGGAACGCGATGTGGTGGGCCACCCGGGATCCCATCCCCGGATTGGAGGAGAAGAAGGCGTCCATCCTGTCGCGGTACCCGGCGAGGATCACCACGAGGTCGTCCCTGTGGTTCTCCATCGCCTGGAGAAGGATCTCGATGGCTTCGACGCCGTAGTCGCGCTCGTTCTCCGCCCGGTACAGCGAGTACGCCTCGTCGATGAAGAGGACGCCGCCCATGGCCCGTTTGAGGACCTCGCGCGTCTTCGGCGCCGTGTGCCCGACGTACTGGCCGACCAGGTCGTCCCGCGTCACGGACACGAGATGGCCCTTGCGTACGTGGCCGAGCCTATGGAGCAGTTCGGCCATCCTCGTGGCGACCGTCGTCTTCCCCGTCCCCGGGCCTCCCGTGAAGCACATGTGGAGGTTGGGGCGCCCGGACACGACGCCGAAGCGGGCCCGGACGCGGTCGACGAGCAGGAGCGCGGCGATCTCCCGGATCCGGGTCTTCACCGGGGCGAGGCCGACGAGTTCGGCGTCGAGGGCGGCGAGGACCTCCTCGATGCCGGAGTCCGCCCGCTCCCCGCCGAGGTCCACGAGCGCGCCGTGGGGGAGGAGCTCCCGCGTCACGTCCTGCTCCGGGGCGGGAGGGCGCATGCCGAAGGTCGTCACAGCGGGAGCTCCCGTCTCTAGTACCGCTCGCCCTCGGGGCGGTCGGCGGCGTAGGCGTGCAGGGTGTAGCGGACCTGGCGGTCGGCCGACTCCTCGCGGGTCAGCCTGAAGCCCGGCTCCTTGGCCGGCCTCTGGACGAGGAACTGCAGGGCCGTCGTCTGGCGGCCGTAACGGGCGTCGTAGGCGCTGAGCCGTACGTAGTGCGAAGGGAAGGCCTTGCGGCACTCGTTCACCTCCAGCAGGACACCCGCGGGGTCCTTGAGGTCGAACATGGGCAGGCCCCACATCTCCCAGTAGCTGTTGCGGGGGTGGGGGTCGTCCGTGTACTCGATCGAGCAGGGCCACCCGTTGTCGAGCGCGTACGCGATCTGAAGGGTGATCTCCGCGTCCGTCAGGTCAGGCAGGTAGGAGAAGGCTCCTTGCGTGAGTCTCATGGATGCGCTCCTCAGCTGGGGGTCACGAGGACGTCGGGGGTGTCGGTCGACTCGTAGGTGAACGTGATGTCCCCCCACGTCGTCAGGGCGACGTCCAGCTCGCGGCTGTGCTTGGCCGCCGCCCGCAGGATCTCCGGACCCTCCCTGAGGAAGTCGCGGCCCTCGTTGCGCGCCTTGATCATCGCCTCCAGGGCGACGCGGTTGGCCGTCGCGCCCGCGGCGATGCCCATCGGGTGGCCGATCGTCCCGCCGCCGAACTGGAGGATGACGTCCTCGTCCAGGTAGTGCAGGAGCTGGTGCATCTGCCCGGCGTGGATGCCGCCGGACGCCACAGGCATCACCCCCGGCATCGACGCCCATTCCTGGTCGAAGTACAGGCCCTTGCGCGGGTCGGCCTCGATCCTGTCCTTGCGGAGGGTGCCGTAGAACCCGGCGACGCTGAAGGGATCGCCTTCGAGCTTGCCGACGACCGTCCCGGCGTGGATGTGGTCGACGCCCGCCAGCCGCATCCACTTGGCGATGACGCGGAAGCTGACGCCGTGGTTCTTCTGCCGCGTGTAGGTGGAGTGGCCGGCCCGGTGCAGGTGCAGCAGGACGCCGTTGGCGCGCGCCCACCTGGCCATGGACTGGATCGCCGTGTACCCGATCGTCAGGTCGATCATGACCACGACGCTGCCGAGCCGCTTGGCGAACTCCGCCCGCTCGTACATGTCCTCCATCGTCGCGGCGGTGACGTTCAGGTAGTGGCCCTTGATCTCGCCGCTCGCGGCCTGGGCCTTGGTGACGCCCTCCATGCAGTACAGGAAGCGGTCGCGCCAGCGCATGAAGGGCTGCGAGTTGATGTTCTCGTCGTCCTTGGTGAAGTCCAGGCCGCCGCGCAGGGCCTCGTAGACGACGCGGCCGTAGTTGCGCGCCGACAGGCCGAGCTTCGGCTTGACGGTCGCCCCGAGGAGCGGCCTTCCGAACTTCGCCAGGTACTCCCTCTCCATGACGATGCCATGGGCCGGCCCCTGGAACGTCTTCACGTAGTGCGCAGGGATCCGCATGTCTTCCAGGCGCAGCGCGCGCAGCGCCTTGAAGCCGAAGACATTGCCGATGATCGACGAGGTGAGGTTGGCGATCGAGCCTTCCTCGAAGAGGTCGAGATCGTAGGCGATGTAGGCGATGAACTGGTCTTCGACGCCCGGCACGGGCTCGACCCTGTAGCACTTGGCTTGGTAGTTCTCGTAGCTGGTGAGGCGGTCGGTCCAGACGACCGTCCAGGTGGCCGTCGAGGACTCGCCCGCCACCGCGGCCCCCGCCTCCTCCGGCGGTACGCCCGGCTGAGGGGTGATGCGGAAGGCGGCGAGCACGTCGCTGTCCTTCGGCACGTAGTCGGGCCGCCAGTAGCCCATCTCCGCGTACGGGATCACGCCCGCGGACCATCTGCCCATCGTCGGCTCCATCCGTCGTCGACGCCGTTGACGCGGCAAGCATGCGACGCCGACACTTGTGCCGTCTATCAAGTGTTTCGGGGTGATTGTTGAGCGATGACTGAATCAAGACTGCGCACTTTCGTCGCGCTGGCCGAGACCGGCTCGGTCCGGGGTGCCGCGGAACGCCTGTACGTGACCGAATCCGCGGTCTCGGCCTCCGTCGCGGCCTTGGCGCGCGACCTGGGCGTCCCCCTTCTGGCCCGCGCGGGCCGCGGCGTCGTGCTCACCCCCGCGGGCCGCGTCTACGCCGACTACGCCCGCCGCCTCCTCGGCCTCCACGAGGAGGCCCGCGCGGCGGCCAGAGGCGAGCACGACCCTTCGACGGGCCGCCTACGCCTCGCCGCCGTGACGACCGCCGCCGACCAGGTGCTGCCCTCGCTGCTGGCGGGGTTCCGCCGGGCCTGGCCGAATCTGGACCTCGCCTTGGAGGTCGGACCGAGCGCCCGCGTCTGGGCGAGCCTTGCGGCCCATGAGGCCGACCTCGTCCTGGCGGGCCGCCCTCCGGCGGGCGCCTCGGCGACGGTCCTCGCAACCCGCTCCAACGACCTCGTCGTCGTCATCGCCCCCGGCCTGCCCTTCGACCTTGCCGCCACCCCCTGGGTCCTGCGCGAGCCGGGCTCCGGCACCCGCGCCACCGCCGACGCCTACCTGGCCGACCACGGCGTCTCCCCGCCCACCCTCGTCCTGGGCTCCAACGGTGCCGTCATCGCCGGCGCCGCCGCCGGCCTGGGCGCCGCCCTCGTCCACCGCGAGGCGGTTCACCGCGAACTCGCCGAAGGCGCCCTGGTCCTGGCCCCCCCCCCCCCCCCCCCCCCCCCCCCCCCCCCCC
>NZ_BAAGPQ010000021.1:0-17603 GCF_054783995.1 Actinocorallia aurea | reverse complement strand
CCCCTGGCACGCCGCCTCCGCCCCCCACCCCGCCGCCACGACCCGCCTCTTCCTCGCCCACCTCCTGACCGCCGGCTGGACGTCGGCGGAGAGGAATTCTCTGGCCCGTCCCGTTCGCAACGGTGTTCATTTGTGATCTATCTGAGATTGTCTTTCGATCTTGATGTTATATTCGTTGATATCGCCTCGCGGATTGCTGGTATTTATCACCCCGTAAAGGGTTTGTTTGGGGGTAATCTACTCGGTCGTCATATTCGGCAATGATTTTCGGTCCGGGATTTGTGGTGATTCTGGGCGTGTCGATGCTGGTGGGGGTCCTGTCGGTCGCCTGTGCCGGGAGGGTCCGGTGTTCATCGGTGGCCCGAGGTGGGCGGCGCGGGTGCTTGTCTTCGGCCGTGTGCCGTGGAGGGGATGCTCTTGTTCGCATTTCCGTCTGTGTAAAATCGTCGGGGGCGTCAGTGGAATGATCTTGGCGCGAGTAGGTCAGATCACGCATTTTCTGTTGGAACCGGCATAGAACGCCCATCGTCAGACATGCTGGGCCCCTAAAATCAAGGAGAGGCGAGTCGATGGCTCCCAGGTATGACCTCATCGTGGTGGGAGGCGGAGTCATAGGCTCCGCTGTCGCCGAGGCGCTGAGGCACGACCTGGGGCGGATCTGCCTGGTCGAGCGCAGCCCTGGCCGCGCCGACTCGGCCACCATCGCCGCCGCAGGAGGGATCAATCCGCACCTGGGCGACGGAGCGGATGAGGGCGTCGCACTCCTCGCCCAGCGCAGCCGGGACCTGTATCCCGAGTGGGTCGGGCGGATCGCGGCGGAGGCCCGCGTCTCCCTCGCCCCGCGAGAGGTGGGCCTGCTCCAGGTCGCCGTCGATGGCGACGAGTACCGGAGGCTGACCGAGACGGTTCTCCCGAAGCTGCTGGACCGCGGGGTCAAGGCCGTGGCCCTCGACGCCGCTGAGGCGCTTGACCGCGAACCCCTCCTCAGCCCCGGCATCGCAGGGGCTCTGGTGCAGCCTGACGACTTGGCGATCGACCCGCGGGCGCTCAACGAAGCGCTCGACACCGTGCTCGGATCCGACGTCGGGGTCGAGGTGCGCTTCGGCGAGGTCGCTTCGGTTTCGGCCAGGCCCGGCCACGCCGAGGTCGTCCTGAAGGACGGGACGCGGCTGACGGCTGAGAAAGTGGTGGTGGCGGCCGGCTACCAGAGCAGGGAACTGCTGCGTGGCCTGCTCGCCCCGAGCGTTCTCCAGCCGGTCAAGGGCGAGCTTCTCGATCTCTGTACGGCAGGCGTCCTCGAACTCAACGTCCTGTGTGACGCGGTGCTCAACGTGGGCGGAGAAGAGCACGTCGTCTACGCCTCGCCCTACGCGGACGGCCATGTGGCGGTGGGCGTCACCTTCGAGGAGGGCACAGCCGATACCAAGTGCACCGATTCGGCCCGCCACCAGATCCTCACCGACCTCAGGCGCGTGCTGCCCGCCCTGGCCGACCTCGGCGCCGGTACCCCGATCCAGCGGGCCGGGATCCGGCCCGCGACGTCCGACGGCCCGCCGCTGATCGGGCCCGTGGACGACACAGGCCGCCTGCTCGTCGCCTCGGGCCACCAGGGTCTGGGCATCACGCTCGCGCCACGTACCGCGGAGCTCCTGCGCGTCGTCGTCACCGGTGGAACCCTCACCGAGCAGGACGAGCGTGATCTGAAGTTCAGCGATCCTCGCCGGTTCCCGCGGCCTGCCTGAGCCTGCTGGAGGAGTGCGGCACGGCGCCCGGCCGGGCGAGCAGCTCCTCCACCTGCGCCCGTAGCGCCCTGCTCTCGGCGGTCGCGGCGGCCACCGACTGAATCTCGGCCAGTCGGAACCTGTCTCGGATCCGGCGTACCGCGTTGTCCCAGCGGCGGCTGAGGCCCCGCGCCCGGTCGAGCGCGGCGAACACCGGGAGCAGGTCCTCACTCACCCGGGTCTGCGGGATCCAGTGGTGGAGGAGGTGGATCAGCACAGGCCGCAGCCGCTGCTGGGCCCGCCCGCTCGCCTCCGACTCCAGGTCCGCCCGCGCGACGACGTCTTCGACGGTGCTGAGCAGCCAGTCGTGCAGGGCGAAGTCGAGGACGAGCCCCATCACGTCCGCGGCGTCGTGATCGCCGCCGATCAGCAGCAGGCGACTACGGTCGTCCGGGATGGTGAGCCGCACCGGTGTGCGCGCCCCCGGGCTGAAGGCCCATCGCCATGACACGACCGCCGCGCGGATCGGTGGCCTGCCATCAAGGATCGGTGCCGCCTGGATCGCCGCCATCGTGCGCGACGCCACCGCGCCCAGGTCGATGCCGGTGCGCCCGCGGTGGGCGAATCCCGCGGCGGCGTCCTCGGCGTTGAGCCGCTTGAGCGACTCGACCACCCCGGGCCTGGCGAGGTAGTAGGACCAGTTGTGGCGGAGGCCCTGAACGGCGGGCACCAGCGTGGTGCGCGCATGGGATTGCAGGACGCGGCCTCCGTTCAGCACGGCCCCCGACACGGCGGTTCCGACACCGCGGACCTCGCGGCGCCGGGCCGTGGGAAGCAGGCAGTCCAGGCCGGTGAGGCGCTCGGAGGACATGACGACGGGACGCGGATACCCCGCGTATCGTGCGCTCTTGCCGTGCGCCAGGGTGAGCAGGCTCATGGCTTCGGGCTCGGTGAGGGAACGCGAATGCCGGACGAATCCGGTCCTGACCTCGCCGAGGAAGACCATGCCCTCAGTCCCTGTCGGTGAAGATGTGCGCAATTCTCCGGACGGTCTCGGGCGGCAGCTCCACGCCGTCGGCGTGCGCCTGCTCCATGGCCTGCTTCGCGATGAGGTCGTCGATGGGCGTCTGCGCCAGGATGAGCCGCATGGCCTGCTCGACGTCGCAGAACCGCGTCTCCAGGATCGTCTGCGTTCGGTAGGCGGCGAAGGGCCTGGGCCGCCGGCGCTCGCCGCGCGCGGGCAGATGGATCACGGCGGGCAGCTCCGACCACGCCGAGGGGAGCGGATCGGTCCAGATGACGGGCTTCACCACGGCTTCTCCCTCATGGCGCAGAAGGCCGAGCCGCAGCAGCTGCCACACCGCCGAGAGGTGGGCGCAGGACCACCGGCGTTCTCCGTTGACCGTGTCCCACAGCTCCACGTCCATGCTGATGGAGTGGGAGCGGGCGCCGTTCTCCCGTGGCGGGGTCCAGGTGGAGGCGGGGGCCATCGCCTCGCTGATGCCCCGGTCGGAGATGCCGTGCTCACTGTTGGTGAGCCAGCCGCAGTACTGCGGCGGGGGCCTGGATCCGTCGCTGCCCTGCGCGGGGATGGGGACGATGCTGTCGAGGAGGAGCCGCGCGGGGGAGACCGGGCCGATCTCGGCGCACGCCGACTCCCGGGCCACGTAGTCGATGGACATCCCCTCCGCGGCTGCGGCGGCGAGCAGCTCGGGGATCAGGGCGGAGGGACCGCGCAACGTGCTGGAGTACTCGTCCACGAGGAAGCAAGTGCTGACCCGCAGGCCTTCGTACCGTGCCATCAGGAAGTCGTGCCACGGCCGTACGGAGGCGAAGTGGCGCTGCAGCACCTTGCTTCCCCCGGAGAAGTCCTCCATGTACAGGTGGCCGAGTTCGAGGGAGAGATGCGAGCGCGGAACCTGCTCGACGCGGGGGATCGCGGACTCGACCTCGACCTCGATCTCCGGGCCGCTCACACACGGCTCCAGGTCGCCTCGCTGTCGAGCGCGGCCGAAAGCTCCGTGAAGGCGGCGACGGTGCTCTCGTTGGCGATGCGCCGGTAGACGTCCTCGTCGGTGAGGATCTGCTCCCGCCACTGCAGGACCGGGTCCAGCGGAACGCGGGCGATGATCGACTGGCCGCCCAGGTCGAGGTAGACCGCGCGGTCGTTGAGTTCGTCGTTGACCTTGTGCAGCCAGTTCTCCTGCTCGGCGGACAGGCCGGACGTGGCGCTGCTCCCCGGCTCGATGACGGCCGTGCGCACGAAGCGGATCGACTCCAGGAGCTCCTCCCGGTCGTGCCCGACGCGCTCCCCGATGTGCAGCAGGCCGCGTTCGCCGAACGTGAGCCCGGCCGCCGACGCGACATGCTGGCGGGTCCACCGGTGGAAGACGAGCCAGCGCGCGCTGATCCCGTTCGGCACGGCGGGGGAGGTGACCCGCAGCAGGAGTTCCGCGGCATGCGAGCGCCCCGCGCTCAGATCCATGAAGACGGTCTCGAACTCGCTGAGGAGCCGCTGGAGGAGCAGGCCGCACCTGTCGACCACCTCGTCGGTGATGCTGAACTCTCCGCCGCCGAGGTCGCCGGGCAGCAGCACGAGCCGCCCGACACCGGACGGTCGCAGGTTCAGCGCCCGGGTAGCGCTCTCCGACCAGACATCGATCTGCTCCGCCTCCTCGACGTCGCCTTTCAGGTAGCTGTGCAGCCCGCCCTTCAGGGTGCCGTGGCTGATGCGTTCGATGGTGAAGATGGAACCGGCTGTGGGCGAGCCGAAGTCGAAGTCGAGGTAGCAGACGTTGTCTCCGCTCAAGGCCCGCCGGTAGGCGACATTGCAGGTGGTGACCGTGCGACCGGTTCCACCCTTGTCGGAGGTGGAGATGATCAGCACGTCAGAAATCCCCCTCATGCGCGTCGGCGCCCGCGATGTCGAGCCTTTCGAGGAGGCGCAGCACCTCCGAGGACATCGCCAGCGCGGTCGCCGGACGGTCGAAGATGATCTGCTGGGCGTGGTCGAGGTCGAGGCGTGCCTGGACGAGGCTCTTGTGCAGATTGCTGCTGCCCGTGCTCGTCAGGTCCAGGCCGATGTAGCTGAGCCGGGAGCGCGCCTCACTGAGGGAGTCGCGGGCGACCGTCTCCAGGGAGGGGCTCTGGGGTGATTTGCTCGCGGCCACGCGGGAGGCGAGAGTCAGGCACTCCACGACGCGCTCGGTGAAATACCAGGACGGGCGCTCGAAGGAGTCACTGATCTCTTCGTAGACCACGGCCGGGTCGTCCCAGAGGCCGGCCGCCGGACCGCCCTTGAGCCTGCGCTCGAAGAGGTGGTCCCAAAGGCGCTCGGAGAACCGGACCAGGCGGTCGCGCAGCGCGATGTTCTGGGTCAGCGCGGTGAGCCGTAGCGTGTTCTTCAGCAGCACGGCCGAGTAGTCCGACAGCTGCCACCGCAGCGACGGGCCGCCGCCGTCGAGCTCGGTGCTCCCGATGAGGTCGAGCCTGAGGCCGGGGTGGTGCATACCGACGATGGGGTCCTTGCGCACGGCCCTGCGGGTGATCCTGCCACGTTGCGCGAGTTCGTCCAGAGCGTTCGCCAGGCGCACGAGGTCGTCTTCGGCGACACGGCCGGTGTTGTTCTCCCGGTCCTGGATGGCCAGGGTGCTGACCATGAGCGAGAAGTACTCCGACTCGCGGTCGTCCGTGGTGCGCCAGGGGATGTCCTGCAGCGGCCAGTCCGTGCCGCCGCGCCCGCCGCCGAACGTGGCGATCGTGCTCCAGTAGCGCTGGGCGGCCTCAAGGCGCAGCCGGAGGGCTGCGGCGAGGCGCTGCTGCTCGTCGTCCAGGAGGCTGAGCTGGATGGTGCGGTCGGAGAAGAGGTCGGCGATGCCGTCCAAGGCGTTGACGGTGAAGTACAGGTAGGGTGCGGGCTCGGCGATGCCCTTGCGCTGCCGGAAGTCCTTCTCGATGCCCAGCACTTCGGGGGAGTCCCGTGCGACGCCCCAGGTCCAGCCCACCTCGAAGAGTCGGCTGCGGCTTTCCAGGGACTCCAGGGCTTCCTTGGCGAAGCCGATGCTGACCTCGCCGAGCGAGGCCCGGACCCGCTGGAGTTCACGGTGCAGGGAGCTGAGCACCTGGCGGGGCGGCTGGCGCTGCTGGTTGATGGTGCTGACGAGGATGCGGCCGGCGTCGGAGTCGGAGTCGAAGACGTTGACGACGAAGCTGCGAAGCAGGCCGACCATCGCCGCGGTCAGCCGGCGCCGCGCGATCTCCTCCAGGTAGTCCAGGCGCTTGCCCGTCGCCGGGCTGCGGGCCACCGAGCGGAAGTCACGGGTGAAGGTGAGCGTGCTGAGCATGAGCGTGACGGCCATCGAGAACGAGTCGACGATGTCGAGCTTGCGCTGCGAGGGGGTCGGGTCCTTGCCGGGCTCGTTGCTCCACAGATAGGTGCCGCCGGAGAACGACGGGCCGTCCTCGTTGGAGTAGAACTCGATGTGCTCGATGAGAAGCTCGACGATGGTGCGCGGCAACTCTATCTCGCGGCCGATGCCGCGGAGCGCGTCCTGGACGTCCTCCGGGGTGGCGCTGGGGTCGGCGAGGGACAGGAACTCCCGTGAGGCCGCCGGATAGAGAATGGTCAGGAGCTGCTCTGCGTCGCTGATGGAATTCCGCTCCATCCGACCGCCCCAGGCCCACGTGTCATCGGGCAGGGAGATCCGTGACACGGCGCGCCACACCTCGAGGAGCTGTTCCCGGGGTTCGACCCTCATGTGCTCATCCCTCCTCGTCTGGAGCTGTGGTTCCGCAGACGAGAATCATTCCTGTGTAACCGGGTCGGAGCGGGTCGCCCGTGCCGAGCCGAAGGAGTTCATGGATCTCTGACTTCGGTGTCAGTGCCTCGATGACATCATTATCACGGACGAAAACCGCGGGGAAGGCCTGGTTCTTGACCTGCCATCCCTTGGATCCTTCCATGAACGCGGCGGCGAACGGCGAGCCCGGTTTCAGCGCGCCGATGAATCGGGACACGGCCGCCCGGAACTCTTCCTTGTGGGCCGATATCGACTCGGCGACGAAGAACATCGTGCCGACGTCCCAGGAGTTCTCTTGCAACTCGAACACGGACTCCTTGCGGACCCGGCTGCATTCGCGCAGCGCATCCCACGGATCCGGCACCGAGGAGTACGTCGGATCCTTGATGAGGATGTCCCAGAACTGTGTCCAGGGACTCATGTCCACTGTGCCGCCCGTCACATACTCGGACGTTCGTTCCTGGAGCCAGCGCAGATTGGGCAGAGAAAAGTCGATCAAGGTCAGGTCTTCGCAGTAGGGCAGCATGGACAGGGCGGGGTAGAGGTTGCCGCCGGCTCCGACGTCCACCCCTCGCAGGCCGTTGCGCCCGCTCAGCGCGGTGCGGAAGAAGTCGCGAAGCTTCGCCACGAATACGGCGTCGTTCTCGTGGATCTTCTCGTAGTTCCTCAGGCAGTAGTCCTGTGGGTCCATTTGGTCCCACTCGAGATTCGCATTCAAACCTTTTTCCATCGGCCGGATGCGGCCATTTTCCACCGGTGAAGACATAAACAAGGTCCCCTTCTGACGGCTTCCAAGAAGCATTATAGGAATCGTTGGTACGAAGTTGCACCGACTGTGGGCAGTGATGTGGAGGGGCTGTGGAAGCCACCGAGGTCCGTGTGCTTGAAACGCATGGCGAGTTCCAGCAGGCCATCGCTGTTTTCGAGGAGATCTGGTCCTTCGAGCCGGGGAAGGCCCCGGTTTCGGATGAGGTTCTGCTGACTCATGCGCTCATCGGCAACTATGTCGCCGGAGCCTTCAGTGGCGGCCGGATGGTCGGGGCGTCGCTGGCCTTCCGATGCGCCAGCGATCATGGCGGTTTCTTCTCGTATATCACCGGAACACTGCCCGGAACCGGAGCGGGCACCGCGCTGAAGCGGCATCAGCGGGATTGGGCGATCGAGTCCGGTATCGAGCAGATCGTCTGGACCTTCGATCCGCTGATCCGCCGCAACGCCTATTTCAACCTGGTGAAACTCGGGGCGTACGCCGCGGACTACCGGCCGAACTACTACGGGCCGCTGGGGGACGCCATCAACGCCGGCGACGAATCCGACCGACTATGGACGGTATGGGATCTCTCCAGCCCGGCCGCATGCGCGGCGGCGCGGGACGAATTCATCGCGGTCTCTGTGCCACCTGGCACGGAGACCGCCTTGGTTTCGCGCGACGGTTGGCCTGAGCGCCGTGAGACTTCCACCGGAACGGTGCTCGTCGAGATTCCGGAGGACATCGAGCAGATCAGGAAGGTCAACCCCCAGCAGGCCGCGGCCTGGCGCAAGGAAGTGCGGGAGACGCTGGGCGCCCTCGTGGACGACTCGGCCGTGGTCCGGGGGTTCTATGGCCGTGCCGCCTACGTTGTGGAGAGGGGGAAATGATGGAGGGTGAGAACGAGCCCACATCCGAGGGGCCGCGCAGTCGGCTCGTGGACAGCGGAGTGGCGCGCCGCGTCCTGGTGTCCACGTTCCTGGGCGCGTTCGCCTACGCGATGGCCGTGATAGTCGATGATGCGAAGGGCACGAACACGTCGATCTCGGCGCTCGTCCTGTCGGTTCTGATCGGCGGGATCACCTTCCTCGTCCAGCTGTTGGTCGAGTTCGAGCGTCGGCTGGACAGCATGGAGGGGCACGGACAGCGGGCGCGGCGCGAGCTGTCGGCGGCTCTCGGGGAGGGCTTCGTCGCGCTGACAGGGCTGATCGAGGACAGGTTCGCCCGGTTCACCGAGGAGAGCCGACTGCTCAGCGACGTGCGCACCTCGGGCGTGGACGACGCGGTCATCACGGGGCTGCTCACCAACACCGTGCTGCTGAGCCGGTCAGCTCCCCGGCTGGTCAAGGCGATGGCCGAGGACGAGATCACCAGGGCGTCGCGGTTCATCCGGCAGGTCGTGAACGGAGAGGTCGCCTATCTGGACGGTGAGGACCAGGACTGGCTGCTCGGCCTGACCCGCAACATCTCCAGGTCGCTGGACGCCACGAGCACCAGCGTCGTCGACGGGGTGGGGCTGAGTTTCGACGGCGGCTTCTGGATGAGCGATCTCGGCCAGCGCTATCTGAAGGCGCAGGAGGACGCGGTGGAGCAGCGCGGGGTCCGGATCCGCAGGCTGTTCATCATGCGGGACTACGCCGAGTTCACCGGCCCGGACTTCCTTCCGATCGCCCAGGCGCAGACCAAGGCGGGGATCCAGATCCGGGCCATCCAGCACGACCAGGTGCCCGGACCGCTGCGCAGCTCTCTGATCGACTTCATCCTGTTCGACGGGGAGATCCGCTATGAGGCGATCCCGGACCCGTCGGCGCAGGGCAGCTTCCTGAAGACGCTGCTCACCACCGAGTTCGGACTCGTCCAGGAGCGCGCGCACAGGTTCGACAGGCTCTGGACCCTCGCCGGGCAGCAGGAACTGGAGCGGGAGGAGCGCGAGGGCGGGCCGGACGACGTTCTGGGCGAAGGGTAGGCGCGGGAGGGCCCGTCGTCAGGGTAGGGGGAGGACGGTGCGGAGGGTGGTGCCGTCGCCGGGGCGGGATCGGAGGGTGAGGCGGCCGCGGAGGAGTTCGGCGCGTTCGGTCATGCCGCGGAGGCCGTAGGAGTCGGCGGGGATGGTGCGGGGGTCGAAGCCGCGGCCGTCGTCGATGACGATGAGGCGTACGCGGTCGCGGTCGAACTCCAGGAGGAGGGAGGCCGAGAGGGCGGAGGCGTGGCGGAGGATGTTGGCGACGGCTTCTTGGGCGATCCGGTAGAGGGCGGTCTGGAGGTGGTCGGGGAGTGGTGCGTCGAGTTCGCCGGAGACGGTCACCGTGATGTCGAGGGAGGGGCGGCGGGCGCTCGCCTCCCGGGCGAGGGCGGCCAAGGCGGCGGACAGCCCTAGGTCGTCGAGGACGGGCGGGCGGAGGCCGGCGATGGCGGCGCGGGTCTCGGTGAAGGCCCGGCCGGTGAGTTCTCTCGCGGCCTCGATCTGCCGTCGTGCCTCGCGCACGGACGGGCCCCCGTGGGCAGGCAGGGCGCCCAGCGCGGCCGACAGGTGGAAGCCGACGCTGGCGAGGCGCTGGGCTATGCCGTCGTGGATCTCGCGGGCCAGCCTTGCGCGCTCGGCCTCCTGCGCCTCGATGGCGCGTTCGGCGAACTCCTCGGCGCTCACCGGAACAGGCCCTCCCGCAGTGCGACCGCGATCGCGGCGGCCCGGTCGGTGACGGCGAGCTTGCGGTACAAGGTGCGCAGATGGCTCTTCACGGTCTCCTCGGACAGGTGGAGCCGACCGGCGATGGCCCGGTTCGACAGCCCTCCGACGAGCAGGGAGAGCACCTCGCTTTCGCGCTGCGTGAGGCCGCGGTGGGCGCCCGGCCAGAACTCGCCCCGGTTCAGCCGCGCGACGCTCGCGGCCATCCGCCCGGCGAGCGTCGGGTCGACGACGGTCTCGCCTCCGGCGACCTCCTCCAGCCGCCGCACCAGCTCCACCCCGTCCACCCGTTTCAGGAGGTATCCGGCGGCGCCCGCGCGCAAGGCCTCGAAGACGTACTGCTCGTCGTCGTACACCGAGAGGAAGACGACGCGGGAGGCGGGCGCGGCGGCCGACAGCGACCGGCACAGGTCAAGGCCGCTGTGCGCGCCGAGCCGCACGTCGAGCAGGACGACGTCGGGGCGCAGCGTGGTGACCAGGCGGGTGGCCGCGGCGGGTTCGGCGGCCTGGCCGATCACCCGCACGCGGCCGCTGAACCCGGACAGCATCGCCTGGAGTCCGGCGAGGATCATCGCATGGTCGTCGACGAGCACGACACGTACTGGGGCGGCCATCCACGCAACATAACAAGCTCCGTTACCCGCCAGTAGTGAGCGGGGGTGAACCCTTCACCCCCCGGTTCCCTCGCCGGGGTGAGGGCCGCTTCGCACGACCGCCCTACCTTCGCGGTGAGGCCGGACGTCGAGGAGGATGAAGTGCCCCACCGCATCGTGCACATGCTGCGCGCCCGCGGCGCAGGACGCCGCCCGGTGATGCTCGCGATCGCAGGCGACAGCGCCGCCGGGAAGACCACCCTGACCAGGGGACTCGTCGAATGCCTCGGCGAGGACCGGATGACCGCGGTCTGCGTCGACGACTACCACCGCTACGACCGGGAGGAGCGCAGGAACAAGCCGTTCACCGCGCTGCACCCCGACTGCAACCACATCGAGGTGATGGAGCAGCACCTCCAGCTCCTCGCGATGGGGGAGCCGATCCTCAAGCCCGTCTACGACCACGGCACCGGAAGGCTGGTGCGGCCGGAACTGGTCGAGCCGAAGGACTTCGTCATCGTCGAGGGGCTGCTGCCGCTCTACAGCAAGATGGCGCGCGCCTGCTTCGACATCACCGTCTACCTCGACCCGCCCGAAGAGCAGCGGTTCGCCTGGAAGGTCCAGCGCGACACCACCAAGCGCGGCTACACCCCCGAGCAGGTCGCCGAGGAGATGCGCAGGCGGGCGGGGGAGAGTGCGGCGTTCATCCGGCCGCAGCGCCGCAACGCCGACATCGTGGTGCGTTTCGGGCCCATCGCCGGGCGGGCGGAGCCGCCGGGCGCGCCGCTGTCGGCGGAGCTCCTGCTGCGGCCGACGATTGACCATCCGCCGCTCACCGACGTCGTCGCCGACGCCGCCGCGCTGCACCTCAAGCTGCTGCGCGACACCGACGGACGGCCGGTGGACTCCCTGCACGTGCACGGCGGCGTCGCCCCGGCCGAGGCCGAGATCGTCAAGAAGGCGATCTGGGAGCGGCTGGACGTCGCGGCCCCCTGCCCCGGCGGCCTGGGCGCGCTCGCCGACGGTGCGGTGAGCGACCCCGTGGCGATCACCCAGCTCCTGCTGCTCTACCACCTGATCAACGCCGACCGCCTCCGCCCGCCGCCCTGAGCGCGCCCGGTTCCGGGCGCCCCCGGAACCGGGTTTTCCCCAGGCGGGATGAAAAGCTCCCTGCACTATGTTGGTGTTGGACAGCCCGACATCGACGACTTTTCTGGGAGGTGGGTCCGCTGCGCCCCGAGGATCTGTACCGGCTGGAAGCGGAGCCGCCCACGCTCGACGGTCCGGTGCTCGTGCACAGCCTCGACGGTTTCATGGACGCCGGTTCGGCCGGCAGGCTGGTGCGCGACCACATCCTGGAGACGCTCGAGCACAGGGTGCTCGCCACGTTCGACCTGGACGAGCTGATCGACTACCGGGCCCGCCGCCCCATGGTGACCTTCGACGGCGACCACTACACCGGATACGAGAAGCCGACCCTGCGGCTCCATCTCGTCGAGGACTCCGTCGGCCAGGAGTTCCTGCTGCTCGCCGGTCCCGAGCCGGACCGCGGCTGGGACACCTTCGTGTCCGCGGTCACGTCGCTGGTCGAGCGGTTCGGGGTGCGGCTCTCGGTGACCGTGCACGGCATCCCGATGGGCGTGCCGCACACCAGGCCGATCGGGCTCACCGCCCACGCGACCCGGCCCGAGCTGCTGACCTGGCCCAAGTCCCCCTTCGGCAAGGTCGAGGTGCCCGCGAGCGCCGCGGCCCTGCTGGAGCTGCGCCTCGGCGAGGCAGGGCACGACGCGATGGGCTTCGCCGTCCACGTGCCGCACTACCTGGCCCAGTCGTCGTACCCGGGCGCCGCGGTGACGGCCCTGGAGACGGTGATCAACGCGACGGGCCTGGCGATCCCGGGCGACGCGCTGCGCGAGGCCGCGGCCGAGACCGACCGGGAGATCGCCTCCCAGGTGGAGGGCTCGGAAGAGGTCAAGAAGGTCGTCCAGGCGCTGGAGCAGCAGTACGACGCGTTCGCCGGCTCGATGGACCGCGAGTCGCTGCTCGCGGAAGAGACCCCGATGCCCACGGCCGACGAGCTGGCCGCCCAGTTCGAGCGCTTCCTCGCCGAGCAGGAGGGCGACTCCTGAGGGGTCGGTCTCCGCGGGCGTGAAGAAGGCCGGGTCCCTTTGCGGGCCCGGCCTTTCGCGTGCGTCAGTCCTTTTCGCAGCGCCTGCGGTGGTTGATGAGGAGGATCACGAGCAGGGCGACGATGACGGCGATCATGTTCCTCTGACGGATTTGCCCCGGTTCCGGTTCCGCGCGCGTCCTGTCGGTGTTCCGGTAGGTGTCCGGTCAGTCGGAGGAACCGCTGGAGCCGGAGTCCGACGAACTCGAGCTGCTGGAGTCGGAGCCGGACGAGCTGGAGGAGTCCGACGAGCTGTGGCTCCCGTGGTCGGAGTACGACGAGTGCGACGAGGAGCCGTGGTCGTGGTGGCTCCAAGAGCCGTGGTCGTGGTGCCCGTGTCCGCTGTGGTGGCCGTGGTGGCCGTAGGAGCCGTGGCCGTAAGAGTCGTGGCCGTAGGGGGCCTGGCCGTTCGAGCCGTAGGACGGCCCGGCGTCGGCGAAGAAGGCGTCGAAGGGGGAGCCGCCGGAGGAGAACGGGCCCGGGGGGCGTCCCTTCCCGTGTCCGCCCGCGCCCTGGAAGGACGAGGCGACCATGTTGTAGGCGGTCCGCCGCGACTTGCGGATCACGTGCGCCACCACCAGGGCCACGACGATCAGCTCCAGAGGGATGAGCGACGCTATAACGATGACGACGGTTTCCACCGAATGCCTCTTTCCTGGGGGGTCATACGTGTGATCAGACGTACGACCCGAGGCTGTGGTTCGGAAACCCGGGAGAACATCGGGAGGCGCAGGGTGGGGCTGGCCGGACTCGAACCGACGACCTACGAGGTGTAAGCTCGCCGCGCTACCAACTGCGCCACAGCCCCTTGACGCAAGAGACAATACCGTCTTCGGCGGCCTTCCCGTACTCGCCGCCCCCTCCCCGGACGCGTACCGTGGAGGGGTGGAGATGGTCTCGTGGCGTCCGGGGCCCGTTCTGCGGCCCCTTCTGGGCCCGGTGCACGGCTACCGCCAGGCGGGCGGGGCGCCCGGAATCCACCGCGGCGTGGCCTCCCCGTGGCTCACCATGATCCTCACCTGGGACGAGCCACTCGTTCTCGCCCGCGGCGGCGGTCCCGTGGCCTACCCCGATCTCGTCGGCGGCCTCCACCTCGATCCGGAGACGATCGTCCACGAGGGGCGCCAGGAGGGCGTCCAGGTGTCCCTCAGCCCGCTCGGCGCCCGGGCGCTCCTGAACGTGCCCGCCGGGGAGCTGGCCTTCGCCAACGTCGAGGGCTCGGCCGTGCTGCCCGGCGTGGACGTCCTGCGGGAGCGGCTGGGCGAGGCGGCGGGGTGGCCCGCCCGGTTCGCCCTCATCGAGGAGTACCTGCTGGAGCGGCTCGACCCGCGCGGGGCCGCCGGAGTGCGGCCCGAGATCGCGTTCGGGTGGCGGCGGCTGCTGCGGACCCGAGGGGCCGTCGGCGTCGCCGAACTCGCCGCCGAGACCGGATGGAGCGAGCGCCAACTCCGGCGCCGGTTCACCGAACAGGTGGGCATGCCGCCCAGCGCGCTGAGGAGGATCGTCCGTTTCGACGCGGCGCGAACCGCGCTGCGGGCGCGGGCGGTCCGCGGCGGCCCGCTCGACCTCGCCGGCCTCGCCCAGACGGCCGGCTACACCGACCAGGCCCACCTCAGCAGGGAGTTCCGCGCCTTCACCGGACTGCCCCCGCTGCGCTACGCCGCCGCGGAGTTCACCGGGACCGAGCCGTTCGGGGAGGCCTGAGGCGGGGCAGGCCGAACACACGGGGGCAGGCAGAACATACCGGGCACCGGAGAGGGCCGATCCGTACAAGACCCGTGAAGCGAGCCGGAGGGACGCTGAGGCCATGAATGAGACGACCACATCCGGGACGGCGCCCGCGCCGCAGGTCTGGCCCAGCCTCAGGGCCGACGACGCGCGCGGGCTCATCACCTTCCTCGTCGAGGCGTTCGGCTTCGAGGAGGTCGTCAGCTACGGAGAGGGGGACGCCGTGCACCACGCCGAACTCGCGTGGCCGCCCGGCGGAGGCCTCATGCTCGGCTCGGCCGGGCGCGGCCCCGACGACCCGTTCGCGCTCCGGCCGGGGACGTTCGGCGCCTACGTCGTCACCGACGAGCCCGACGCGCTGTTCGAGCGGGCCGTGAAGGCCGGCGCGACGGTCGTGTCGGGCCTCCAGGACACCGACTACGGGTCGCGCGACTTCTCCGTCCGCGATCCCGAGGGCAACCTCTGGAGCTTCGGCACGTACCGGGGGCATCCGCGCGCCTCGTGAGCCCGTCCTGATCCGGACGTCCGGCCCGTCCGCCCAGGACGGGCCGGGCGATAACGACGGATCGGTTGGAAGCGATGTACCGGTATGAGCGTGACGAACATGGCGCAGGTCGCCGTGACGGCCGAGGCCGTGAAGGCAGCGCCGGAGGGCGCCGAGGTCTCCTCCGCCTACAACAAGGACACCGCGCTCAACCGGGTCGCGGCGTTCATCCCCTCCGAGGCGGTCGCCGTCTACCTGGCGCTGTGGGCGTTCATCGACCCGGACGAACCCTTGGCGAAATGGACCGTCTTCGGCGTCGGGCTCGCGCTCGTCCTCGCCTTCTACTTCCTTGCCTACCTCCAGCGCCGCCGCGCCGTCGCGGGCGTCGACGGGCCTCCGGCGCGCAGCGTGGGCGTCACCCTGGTCCTGCTGCTGTTCGCGGTGGTCGCCTTCACCGCGTGGGCCGCGGCCATGCCGGGCAACCCGTTCACCCAGTTCACCGACCAGGCGGTCAAGATCGGCGGCGGCGCGATCATCGTCCTCGGCGTGCTCATGCCGAAGGTCGCCGACGTTCTGGGCCTGCCCGCCGCATGATCGACATCACACCGGAAGGGCCGCCGTGGAAGGGCACCCGCAAGCGTCGGCTCGACAACGAAGTGAACAAAGGCCGGGAAGTCAACTCCTGAGGGCCTTGGGGAGGGATATTCTCCTGCAAGGTCATCTCAAGAGTGAGAGTGGAGCCCCCAGATGAGCACCGCCATCAAGGCCAAAGCCATAACTCGATGGGCTGCGGTGGGCCTGATGGCCGCCGCGGTCCTCACCGCGACCGGTGGTGGTTTCGCCCAGTCGTATTCCGGTCTGTACCAGTGGGCCATCGAGCACGGGCTGACCGGCTGGAAGGCCGCGTCGTTCCCGCTGCTGGTCGACCTCTTCATCATCGTCGGCGAGCTGGGACTGTTCCTGCTCGCGCTCGACGCCTACGCCATCCGCAAGACCCTCCTGTCCTGGCTCGACTTCATGCTGCCGCTGTTCATCGCGCTCGCCGGGTGGACCGCCTCGCTGGTCTTCAACGTCGGCCACGTGCTGAACAAGGACTTCTCCTACCAGGCGACGGCGGCGGTACCGCCGATCGTGTCGATGCTCGGCCTGTTCGTCCTGCTGCGCACCCTGCACCGCTACGTCGTGGTCGACCTCCAGCACGCCGAGGACGACTCCATGAAGGAGCTGGAGGGGGCCGCGGAGCCTCGCCAGATCACCGCCAGCGCGGTGCGCGTCGCCCAGCTGGAGGCTCCGGCCGAGCAGCTGTCCGACCCGCTCGTCGACGCCGCGGCGCAGGCGCCCGAGGCCGAGCCGGCCGCGGCCGCCGCTGCCACCGCTGACAAGTCGCAGTCGCCGAAGCACGCCAAGGCCGAGTCCCCCCTGCAGGCGGCCGCCGAGTCGCCCGCCGAGCAGACCTTCGTGGACCTGCTGGAGCCGGTGGCCGACCTCAAGGCCCAGCCGGACCCCGGCACCATGCGCACGATCGTCACCGAGGCGCTGAACAAGCACAACGGCGACGTGACCAAGACCTGCGCCGACCTCGCCGCCGACGGCTACGCCATCGACGAGACCGAGGTGCTCAAGATCCGCGAGAACCACTGGTTCCCCTACTTCGCCTACCGCCTCGTGGCCAAGCACGGCCCCGACGGCAAGCTCGTCGCCCAGGAGCTCACCGACCTCGGCGTCGAGTTCGACCGGGTCGCCCTGCGCGACCTCGTCCGCAACTGGCGAGCCTGACCCTCATCCCCAGGGGCGAAAGCCGGATGTTCTTCCCAGAACATCCGGCTTTCGCCCTTCCACCCCCACCCGTCCTGTGCCGCACCCGCTCCGTGCCGCACCGTTCTGTGTCGCACGCACCCGCGCCAATTCCACCCTCACCCCCACCCGTGCCCGTGCCCGTGCCGCACCTGCGCCCGTGCCGCCCGCACCCGCGCCCGTGCCGTGCGCACCTGGCACCATGCCGAGGCACGGTGCTGCGGGGGCGGGGTCCGGGCGGCTGACGGGTGTGATGGTCGGGGGCGGGCCGGTCGGGGACCGGAGTGGCGGCTCGGAGGCGAGGCGGGTGTCAGTGGGCTGGTGGCTGCGGGGGGTCGTTGAGTATCTCGATGTAGAGGATGTGGTCGTCCACGACGTCGAGGATGAGATCGCCGCTGGTCGGGGTGAGCGTCACGTTGCGGTGGCCCGGGCCGTAGGGGCCCGGTGGGCGGGGAGCCGTGCGGAGGCTCTGGCAGAAGTCGTCGCCGCAGCCGCAGTGGCCGTACAGGCGAAGTCCGCCCGTCTGGAGCGCGAGCGCGTGCTCGCCCTCGGCCTCGAGCAGGGCGGTGAGTTCGGCGACGAGATCCGGATGGACCTCGCGCAGCAGCGGATGTTCCTCGTCCATGCCGCCGACGGTAACCGGGCGGCGATCCCTCGCACATCCCTCACGTGAGGGATGCGTGCGACCCGTTCCGAGCGTGATGGTGACCGGGGTGCGTGCGACCCGTTCCGAGCGTGATGGTGACCGGGGTGCGTGCGACCCGTTCCGAGTGTGACGGTGACCGGGTGCGGATGACCTGCTCCGAGCGTGACGATGACGGGCCGGTGGTCGGGGGGAGAAGTGGGCCCGGTGGTCGGGGGGAGAAGTGGGCCCGGTGGTCGG